>NZ_JAQZSH010000026.1:0-26645 GCF_053902585.1 Longispora urticae | reverse complement strand
CGGGTGGGGTTGGTCCCCACCCGGCCGCCCGGATCCGTTCCGGCCCCGTGCCTCGCGCGGTGGGGCTCACGCCTGCCTGCCCCGCGACGCCGGATCGACTCCGACCCTGATGCCGGCACAGGCGGGAGGCGGCCGCCGGATCCGTTTCCGCCCGGTCACGGCTCAGGCCCGCCCGTGCCGGGTGCGCCTCGGGCCTACCCGGCGACCCCGTGTCCACTCCGGGCCCTGAGGCTCGCGCCAGGTGGGAGAGGCCCCGTCGGGCCGCCCGGATCCGTTTCCGCGCCGCCCCTCACCGCGCCGCCCGGCGCCTCACCTCGCCGTCCCTCGCCGTCCCTCACCGAGCCGAGCCGGGCCGAGCCGAGCCAGGCGAGCCTCGCACCTATCCCGGATCGACTCCGGCCCTGATACCCGCACAAGGCGGGAGGCGCCCTGCCGGGCCGCGCGGACCGTTCCAGCCCCACGCCGCGCCGGGCTGGCCTCGCGTCTACCCGGCGGCCCCGGATCGACTCCGGCCCGGTGCCCCCACCCGGAGGGAGTCACCTCCACCGGGGCGTCCGGATCCGCTTCCGCCCAACAGCGAAGCCCGCGTGGGCTTCGCGGGCGGGCACCCGGCCAGGCCGGATGCCGGTGGACGATGACACGCGTGGCCAGCCCCTGATGGCGACGTGGCCGGTGTCCGGGCGCCTTCGACGTCCACGACCCGGGGCCGGTTCCCAATGTTGATCATCGATGAGGGTCGGCGATAGGCTGGCCGTCATGGAGCCCGTGGATGTGGTGCGGCGGTACCTGAGGGTCTTCGAGACCGGCGATCTCGCGGAGTTGGAGGCCGTCGTCGCCGAGGACGTGGAGATCTGGGGCGCCGGGAACCGCGTGGTGGGCCGGCGGTATCCGGCGGAGGCGGTCACCACGCCCGGGCTGAGCGACTGCCGGGTGGACATCGTGGAGCTGTTCGCGGCCGGGGACCGGGTGGTGGCGTACTTCGTCAACATCTACCGGCACGACGCCACCGGCCGGGACGTGCGCCTGAGCGGGATCAAGATGTACCAGGTCTCCGAAGGAAGGATCATTCGGTTCTGGGGCGAGACGGACCTGTTCGGGCTGCTGCGGCAGCTCGGCAAGGTCTCCGGCGAGATCAGTTTCGACTAGCGATGCCTGGGCGGTCGGGCCCGTCGTCGATGGCGATCCGGCCGGCTTCCGTGGCCCGTGGGTGTCCAGGTAGGTGGCCGACGGTGGGTTCCGTCGTCCTGCGCGCGTTCGGCGCCCGTGGACCGGGGCAGCCGCAGCGGCGGTCGCTTCGTGGCGCGGTACCCGTCTGGTGCGCGATTGTCGGTCGTGGAGTTGTCGTGGCGGCGACCGGGTTCGTCGCGCGCGGCGGGTCAGGCCGCTCCATGGCCGCCCGAGGTGCGGTCCGGAACCGTCGGAGCCCGGACTTCGATCCAGCGCCGGCTAGCCACCGAAGGGGAGCCGGCGCGCCAGGTGGGAACGCAGGACCAGGTTGTCCATCGTGTCCCGCACGGCCAGGTGGTCCACCACCATCGACACGGCCACCCGGCGCTGGTGCGCGCGGACCACGGAACGCAGGAGCTCGTAGCGGTGGCCTTCGAGTTCCGAGCGCAGGTGCAGGTAGCCGGCGAGCAGTGGACGGTGCTCCGCGCCGAGCTGGTCGCGGACGGCCGCCAGGGTCCGGCGGTCGGCGGGTGACGGTACCTCGACGGGGAGATAGATCCGGCCCGTGTTGAGCCGGCCGACCCACGGACCGCGCACCGTGACGACGATCGGCCCCTCCCCCGGTGGGTCGACGACGGCCGCGCCGATGTCCGGGGCCAGCGTGGCATGCACCCGGTCGGCCCGGACCGCGAGCCCGTCCCACCAGACGTCGCCGGCCAGGTCGCTGTCGCGCAGGGCGTCGAGGAACGCGGCGAACCCTGGGTCCGCGAGCAGCGTGCCCGAGTCGATCGGCACCGTGACCGACCGCACCGGCGGCCAGAACTCGCCGTCCCGCAGGTCCCCGTTCCGGAGGTCGGAGCGGGCCCGGCCGCCGAGCAGGGGCAGCTGGCGCGCCCGGTAGCTGTCGTCGAAGGCCAGGGCGGATCGGCCGTCCCAGTCGTACTCGGCGTGCTGCGCGGCGAGGAACCCGATCGGATCGGCGAGCGGCACGTACCCTCCCGGTGTCGTCGTAGCGGTGCGCACCTCAGGCCCCTCAGCGCGCGGCGGCTCCGGGCACGGTCCACCGGACCCTACTCAGACTTGGCGGTGACGCACAGACCCATCTGGGGGAGTCCGGGGCCGGGCCGCCGTGTGGGTGAGGGACCTCTCTCCGAGGCCGAGACAGTCCGAGGCTCACGACCTCCGCGCAGAGCCGCCGCCTTCCGCCCACAGGGCCGCGGAGGCGTCGGCGTCGGCCCGATTCGCCGTCGGCCACCGCAGGTCCCGAGGGAGTCCGGTGCGACCCGCCCGGACGCGGAACGGACTGGGCCGCCAGGACGCCGAACGGCCCGGGCCGACGGTGGTCGGTCCGGGCCGTTCCTGGCACGTGCGGTCGGTCAGGCCCCCGCGATGGCCGGCAGTGCCGCGGCCCGCGGCCGGCCCAGGACCCCGTCGAGCTCGGTCAGCACCCCGGTCGCCCGGGTCACCAGCCCCAGCCCCGTCCACAGCTCGGCGGCCGTGGTGAGCAGGTGCACCGCGCGCCCCGACTCGCCCTGCGCCGCGGCGATCCGGCCGAGCCCCGTCACGGCGCAGGCGTGCGCGTACCGGCGTTGCAGGCCGAGGCCGTTGAGCAGGGCCAGGGCGTCGCGGTACAGGGAGCGGGCCGCGTCGTGCCGGCCCTCCGCGAACCGCAGGTGCCCGAGGTGGGTGAGCGTGGTCGCCCGGCCCGCCTGGTCCCCGGCCAGGGTGTAGACGGCCAGGCACTGGGCGAGGCCGGACTCCGCTTCGGCGTACCGGCCCGCGTCGAGGTCGAGCCGGGCCAGGCCGTCGAGCGCGGCGGCGGTGCGGCGGGCGTCGGGGAGCTGCCGGGACAGGTCGACGGCCGCCTGGTACTCCCGTCGGGCCTCCCCCGACCGCCCGAGGTCGCCCAGCACGTCGCCGAGCGCGGTCCGCGCCCCCGCCGTGCCGGACCGGTCCCCGCCGGCGAGGGCGATGGCCAGCGCGCGGCGGGCCCCGTCCTCGGCGGACTGCGGGTGCCCGAGGTGCCGGTAGGCGTCGGCGCACCGGCGCAGGGCCTCGGCCTCCCCCACCGGGTCGCCGAGCGCGGCGTGCAGGCTCGCGGCCCGGTCGGCGTAGGTGAGGCTGGCGTTGGCGTCGCCCCGGTAGCCGGCGAGCCGGGCCAGGCCGAGCTGCATGGCGGCCTCGCCCCGGGCGTCGCCCGAGGTGCGGGCGGCGGTGTGTGCCCGCTGGTAGGTGCGCCGCCAGTCGTGCTGGTGGCCGCGCAGTTCGAAGTAGTCCTCGCAGGCACCGGCGAGTTCCCACGCGGACGCGGCGTGGCCGGACGCGGCGGCCTGGGCCACGAGGGCCACCAGCGCGCCGTGCTCGGCCTCGAACCAGGCGACCGGGGTCTCGGCGAGGTCGTTGACCAGGCCGCCGGCCAGCCGCCAGCGGGGCGCGCCGCCCCGGCCGGGCCGGGTGCCGACGCCGTCGAGCCGGCGGGAGCACTCGGTGGCCAGGGACAGCCACGCGCCGTACGCGCGGTCGAGGGCGGCGCGGGCCGCGGGGGGCGGCTCCTCGTCCTCGGCGCGCTCGCGGGCGAACGGGCGGACCAGGTCGTGGAAGGCGTAGCGCTGCCGGCCGCTGCAGTCGAGCCGCAGTTCGAGCAGGCGCGCGTCGAGCAGCGCCTCGGCCAGTTCCTCGGCGGGCTCCTCCGGCACCTCCAGGAGGGCCGCCAGGGCCCAGGCGGGGAAGTCGGGTACGTCGAGCAGGGCGAGCCGCCGCAGGCCGGTACGGGCCACCGGGGGCAGCGAACGGTACGCCCGGTGCAGGCTGCCCCGGACGTCGAGCGCCCCGAGCCGGAACTCGTCGAGGAGCCGGCCGCTGGTCTCCAGCCGGTCCAGGAGCCGGGACACGGGCCAGTGCGGTCGGGCGACCAGCCGGGTACCGGCGACCCGCAGCGCGAGCGGCAGCCCGGCGCACCGGGTCACGATCCGCTCGGCGGCGTCGCGTTCCATGTCGTAGCGGGCGACCCCGATCACGGCGGCGAACAGCACCCGGGCGTCGTCGGTGCCGAACGGTTCGAGCGCGACCACGTGCGCGGCGGCCAGGGCGGGCAGATGCGCCCGGCTGGTGACGATCACCCGGCAGGTCGGGCCGCCGGGCAGCAGCGGGGCGACCTGGGCCTCGCTGTGCGCGTTGTCGAGGACGACGAGGACCCGGCGGGTGGCGAGCAGGGTCCGGTACACCTGGATCCGCTCGTCGAGGCCGGCGGGCAGCGCGTCCTCCTCGACGCCGAGCGCGCGGAGGAACCAGGCCAGCGCGTCGGCGGGGTCGACGGGGATGTCCCCCGCGCCGGCGAGGTCCACGTACAGCTGGCCGTCGGGGAACTCGTCGCGGGTCAGGTGCGCGGCGCGGACGGCGAGCACGGACTTGCCGACGCCGGGCATGCCGGTCACCAGGAGCGGCGCGGCGGTGGCGTGCTCCGCGTCGAGGACGCCCGCGACCTGGGCGAGTTCGGCGGTCCGGCCGGTGAAGTCGCCGAGGTCGGCCGGCAGCATGGCCGGGCGGGGGGCGATCTCGATCCGGCCGGTGGGGGCGTCCAGGGCGGGGGCGGCGACCAGGATGTCGTGGTGCGCGCGGGTCAGGGTGGGGCCGGGGTCCACGCCCAGTTCGTCGACGAGGACCCGGCGGCCGTCGTGGTAGACGGCCAGGGCGTCGGCCTGCCGGTCGCAGCGGTACAGGGCGGTCATCAGCTGGGCGCGCAGTCCCTCGCGCAGCGGGTGCTCGGCGACCAGGCCGGTCAGCTCGGGGACGAGCGGCGCGTGCCGGCCGAGGGCGAGGTCGGCGTCGATCCTGCTCTCCAGGACCGCGATCCGGGCCTCCTCCAGCCGGAGCTGTTCCGCGCCGAGCAGGAACTCGGTCACGTTGGCCAGCGCGGGACCCCGCCACAGCGCCAGGGCGGCGCGGAGCTTCTCGGCGGCGTCGGCGTGCCGGCCCTCCCGCAGGGCGGCCCGGCCGGTCTGGGCGAGGCGTTCGAAGTCCCCGTGGTCGTACCGGGCGCCGTCGAGCCGGATCAGGTAGCCGGGGCGCTGGCGGAGGATCTCCATGCCGGGTTCCGCGCTCTTGCGCAGCCGGGAGACGTAGGTACAGATCTGGGCGTTGAGGGTCGCCGGGGGGTTCTCGCCCCACAGCAGGGTGCTGAGCCGCTCGTCGGAGACGATCCGGCCGTCGGCCAACAGGAGGGCCGCCAGCACCGTTCGTTGCTTCGACCCGTCCAGCGGGATCTCGGCGCCGTCCTTCCATACTTCCACCGGTCCGAGGACACGGAACTCCATGGATCCACCCGTCGATATATGAGAGTTCGCGGAATAAGAAGAGAGGGGTGGAGCCGACTGTGCCGTCGACTCCACCTCAGGCATCGTCACATTGAGATTCTTTTGTTGTTCACCCGCGATTGCGTGCCGCTTCACTGCCAGGTGAAGTCGCCCGCCACCGCATCGCCCGCGGCGACCTGTCCGATGGACGTCACCTGCAGGTGGGACGTGATGATCGTGGTGACGGCGGCCACAGCAATCAGAACTGCCGCGCCGATGACAACGCTGCGCAGAACACGTGCCACAACGACTCCTCACAGGATTCGATCAGAAGAAAGGACTTCACGTTCGAGGATGCCCCGCCCGGATGTCGGCGGAGATTGCCGAATCTGTCTTTCGTCTGAAATCCTGTCGGGTCCACAAGGGCCGGTCAAGCCAGTTCAGTGTCCGAATCCTGCATGACCGAAGTCGGTCATGTGTTACTCGTCGGGAAGTACGGACTGGCGCGCAATGGGAATGATCAGAGAGACCTCACAGAGCAGCACCCGCCACCCCGCGTAACCGCCGCGCAGCACCGCGCGCTCAATCAGATCCGCCGCGGCGCGCTCGGCGTCGGAGAGGTTGCTGGCCACCACGAACACCACCGCGTCGGCGCCTTCCACTGTTGGCTCGACGTACACGTGCTCGAGTCCGTCAGCCGGTCTGGCCACCTGCCAGATAACGCGACGAAGCCACTCTGCCTGCTCCGCAGAACAGGACATAGTGGCGCTCATGCGGACCGTTACTAAATGCACCGACCAACCATCACAGAATCGGACTTAAGAATCCAGGGTTCCGGGCTGATGGAAAATTGCCCGGCGGGACGTCGGAGTGTCATGACTGCGTCAACCAACCGCGCTCGGCCGCCAGCGCGCCGGCCTGGAACCGGCTGCGCGCCCCGAGCCGCGCCATGATCTCCGCACCCATCCGACCGACGGTACGCGGCGACACGCCGAGCTTGCGCGCGGCCTGCTCGTCGGTGTCGCCCTGGAGCAACAGGTTCAACAGGGCGCGCTCCTGGTCGGTCAGTTCGGGGCACCGGTCGTCCTGCTCGTCGCCGAACGGCGTACCCGTCTGCCAGATCTGTTCGAACAGCGCGCACATGACGGCCACCGGGGCGGCGCCGCGGACCACGACGGCCCCGGCGGCGGTGTTGTCCATGTCCAACGGCACCACGGCGAACATCCGGTCCACGATGAGCATCCGGATCGGCAGCACGGGCACGGTGCGGACGAGGGCGCCCATCTCCACGAGCCAGTCGGCGTGCGCGCTCGTCGGGGCGTCGTTGCGGACGCTGTTGAGGTACAACGTGCGCATCTCGACCCCCCGTTCGAGCAGTAGTGCGTTCAGTGGCCGGCTCGCCGCCAACGCCTCCTCCGTCTGCGCCCCGTCGGGAGCGAAGGCCAGCACCTGGTGCTGGGTCTGGTACGCCAGCCGTTCGAGGCGTTCGCGGACGGCGTCGAGCCCGATCAGCTCCTCGACGCCGGTGGACCCGGTGCCCCGGTTCGGATGGGCGTACTCCGCGATCAGCACCTGCAGGGCCGCCTGGCCTTCCTCGATCTGGTGCTGACGGCGCAACAGGTCCACCCGCTGACGGGCCAGCAGGATCTCCAGGCCGGCCTCCGGGGAGACCGGCCGCATGGCGAGCGGATTCTCCCACGACGGCCTGAGCAGGGAGAGCCTGGCCAGTTCGTCCAATCCGGACCGGATGCGGTCCTCCTCCCAGCCGAGCCGCTCGGCCAGCTCGGCGATCCCCGCGAGGGGGCTCTTGAGCATCGCGAGGTAGATGGACTCCGCCACGGGATCGACATCGAAGGCCTCGAGCATCGCGCTCCCCTGATTTTTTCTTGCGGTCCAGCACTTTCGGACCCACGTTACAAGATGTAAATCAGAGGTGTCGACCGCACTAATCAAGCTTGTACCCACTAGTCAACAAGTCGACTATTGCCGGCAAGCTCCAGGCCATTCTCCAATACGCGAATTCCTTTCAGTTTTCTAGAACCCATCGGTAACATATTTCAGTCTACTGTAGACGTCTTTACGTCCTGGCCACGGAGAACATCCGCCAGGAAGCCGTGCACCTCGCGTCCGGACTCACCATTAGTGAGTACGACCAATCCGGAACCGTCTTTCAGGCGGGTCATGGTCACGCACCGGAAGCCCGCGGACTCCCCGCCGTGGCCGAACTCCGTATCGGTCCCGGAATCGTCGACGATTGTGCCCAGACCATAGAAACTCCCGGGCAGCACGGTCGTCAACAACTGTTCGGCTGACATCCGCGACAGCAGCGGAGATGAATCGGCGAGCGCGGCGGCGCGGATCTCGCACGCCACCTTCGCCAGGTCCGCCGCCGTGGACCACAGGCCGCCGGCCGCCAGCGCCGACCGGAGCCGGTGACCGCCCGGGATCGGGGCACCCTCGGCGTCGTGGCCGGTGGCGACCGTGCTGTCCGACCACTGGGGGAACGCCGGGTCGAAGCTGCTGTCCGCCATGCCCAGCGGGGTGAACACCAGGTCGGCCATCAGCTCGGGGAACGGCCGGCCGACGACGTCGGTGAGCACCTGCTGCAGTACCGCGAAATGGCTGTTGGTCTTGCGGAACACCGTCCCGGGCGCCAGCTCCGGGCGGACCCCCTCGCCGCGCAGCACGTCCAGCAGGGCCGGGACGGGCTGGCCGGGCTCGTAGAGCGTGCTCGGCGACAGCGACAGGCCGGAGGTGTTGGAGAGCAGCTGGCGGACCGTGACGACCCCGCCGGCCGGCACCCGCCAGTCGGTCAGGTAGTCGTTCACGTCCGCGTCGAGGTCCAGCAGGCCCCGTTCGGCCAGCCGGAGCACCGCCACGGCCGTGACGTGCTTGCTCATCGAGGCCACCTGGAACGGCGTGCGGGACGTGACCGGTTCGGCACCGCCCGCGCGGAGCACGCCGTGGCTCTCCACCAGCGCCACCTCGCCGTCGCGCAGCACCGCCACGCTCACGCCGGGCACCCGGTGGTCGGCCATCACGCCCAACGGGGACGGCAGCCGGACCGGACCGCGCTGGGTCGGCACCGTGGCCCGGGGCAGCGGCCGGGGCCGTCCGCCGTCGAGGCCCAGCGCCAGGTCCGCGAGGGTGTCGTACTGGTAGAGCTGGCGCAGCGAGGCCGGCTTCCCGCCCTCCCGGAGCCCGGTGAGCAGGTGCACGATCCGCATCGAGTCCACGCCGAGGTCCATCAGCCGGTCCCCCATGCCCACCTGGTCGATGCCGAGCACCTGGGCGCACACCCGGGCGATCAGGGCCTCGGTCTCGGTGGCCGGGGCGACGTACGCCCGGTCGGGGCTCAGGGCCGCCCGGTCCGGGGCCGGCAGCGCCTGGCGGTCCACCTTGCCGGCGGCGTTGAGCGGCATGACGTCCAGGTGCACGAACGCGGCCGGGATCATGTACCCGGGCAGGGCCTCGGCGAGGTGGCCGCGCAGCTCCCCGCCCTCGGCGTCGCCCACGACGTACCCCACGAGCCACTTCTCGCCCTGGGCGTCCTCGCGGGCCACGACGCACGCGTCGCGGACCTGCGGGTGGGTGATCAGCCGCTCCTCGATCTCGCCGAGTTCGATCCGGTGGCCCCGGACCTTCACCTGGTGGTCGACCCGGCCGAGGAACTCGATCGTGCCGTCGGCGCGGTACCGGGCCAGGTCCCCGGTGCGGTACATCCGGGCGCCCGGGGCGCCGCCGAACGGCTCGGGCAGGAACCGTTCGGCGGTCAGGTCGGGGCGGCCGACGTAGCCGCGGGCCACGCCGTCGCCGCCCAGGTAGAGCTCGCCGACCACGGAGACGGCCACCGGGCTCAGGTCCTGGTCGAGGACGTAGGTGCGGGTGTTGTGCAGGGGCCGGCCGATCAGGACCGTCTCCGCGTCAGCGGGCACGTCCCAGAACGTGGACCAGATGGTGGTCTCCGTGGGGCCGTACACGTTGACGAGGCGTTTGACCTGGCCCGCGAGGGTCCGAGCCAGCACGGGCGGCAGGGCCTCGCCGCCGACCAGCGCGGTCACCGGCCGCTCGCCGAACCCGGCCGCCAGCAGCAGTTTCCAGCCCGACGGGGTGGCCTGCACGTGGCTGACCTGCTGGGTGTCGACGAGCCGGATCAGCGCCGTGGCGTCCTTGGTCTCGCCGTCGCCGGCCAGCACCACCCGGCCGCCGGTGATCAGCGGCAGCCACAGCTCCAGGCCGGAGATGTCGAAGGACAGCGACGTGGCCGCCAGCCAGCCGTCACCCTCGGCGGCACCGAGGTGCACCCGGAGCGAGAACAGCAGGTTGAGCAGCGCCCGGTGCGCGATCTGCACGCCCTTCGGCTTGCCCGTCGACCCCGACGTGAAGATCACATACGCCAGGTTGTACTGGTCGTCCCAGCGCTCCACCGCCGTCGTCGGGTCCTGCCACGCCTCGCGGTCCGTCCACAGTGCCCGCCCGTCGTACTCCCGGAGCGCGCCCGCGTACGGGCTCTCCGTGATGACGAGCTGGACGCCGGCCGTGGCCAGGTAGTAGCCGAGCCGCTCGGCGGGCAGCTCCGGGTCCAGCGGCACGTACGCCGCCCCGGCCTTCCACACCCCGAGCAGCGCGGCCACCAGGTCCGGCCCGCGGCCGAGCAGCACGCCCACCCGGTCGTCCGGGCTGACGCCCCGCTCGCGGAGCCGGTGCGCGAACTGGTTGGCCCGCGCGTCGAGCTGCGCGTACGTCACCCGCTCGTCGCCGGAGACGACGGCCACCGCGTGCGGCGTCGATGCCGCCCGGTCCTCGAACACGTGGTGCACAGATCTCATGAACCCGCTCCGTTCAGCTCTGCCCGTGCCAGGAAGGCCATACTCCGGTGGACGGCCACGCTCACCACTCCATCGCAGTGTCGTTCCACTCGACCAGCAGCTGGTCGCGCTCGGGCTCGGAGATGTAGGACGCGCCCGCGTCGCCCGCCGGGTCGGCCGCCATGGCCTCCAGCACAGCCCGGTACATGCCGACCAGGCGCTCGGCGTTGGCCCGGCTGAGCAGGTCCGCCGGGGCCTTGAGCACCAGGTGACCGGGCACCGTGGACACCTGCAGCCCGAACTCGTTCGCCGCGTCGCCCACGTCGGCGCGCACGTCGGACTGCTCGGTGTCGGTCTGCCGGAAGTCCTGGTAGCTGAACATGACCGAGATCAGCCGCTCGGCGCCCTGCTCCTTCTGGATCGCCGGCAGCGGGTACCGGCGGTGCGGCCACAGCTCGGTCTCCCGGGCGTAGACCTGGCCGACCAGTTCCGCCCAGGTGCCGGCGGTGCGGTCGTAGGGGAACGGCAGCGTGTTGAGGTGCATGCCGTACACCTTCTCGGCGCCCTGGTTCTCGGGGCGCGCGCTCTGCACCAGGCCGACGTAGAACGCCTTGGCGTCGGTGAGCTGGCTCATCACCTTCAGGTGCGCGCCGAGGAGCACGCTCTTCAGGGACGCCTTCTCACTGGCTGCCAGCGCCCGGAGCTGGGGTTCCAGGTCCACGTAGGGCACGAAGGACCGGAAGTGGCCCGTCTCCTCGCCGCCCCAGCCCTCGGGGAGAGCCAGCGGCGCGTGCGAGGTGACGATGGTGCGCCAGTAGTCCCGGTCGGCCTCGGAGGCCAGGGACTCCAGCTCGCCGGCGATGAAGTCGGCGTACCGGGCACCCTGCAGGTCCAGCGCCTTCGGGGTGCCGCCGTCCCGGAACGCCCGGTAGGCGTCGAGCAGCTCGGCGAGCAGCGCCTGCTGGCTCCAGCCCTCCGTGATCGCGTGGCAGAGGGTGAACGCCAGCCGCCAGGAGCCGTCGTTCTCCACCAGCGCGGCGAGCCGCAGCAGCGGGGCGTGCCCCAGGTCGAACAGCTCGGACCGCTCGCGGGTGACGAACTCCCGCACTGCGGTGTCGCGCTGGGCGTCGTCGAGGTCGCGAAGGTCGTGGACGGCCACCGCCATCTCGGCGTTCGGGTGCACGAGCTGCATGGGCGTCGAGTACCCGTCGAGGTCGAAGGAAGTGCGCAGCATCTCGTGCCGCTCCACGACCAGGGCCGCCGCCTTCCGCAGCGCGTCGACGTCGAACGGCTCCGGCTCGACGACCTTGAAGGCCGACGTGTTGTGGTACCGGTTGACGTCGGCGTCGGCGAACATCTCCACGACCATGCCGAGCTGCACCCGCGACAGCGGGTAGGCGTCGACCAGCCCGGCGGGCAGCCGGCCCTTGTCCTCGGCCGAGAGCAGCGCGAACGGCGCCGTGTGCCCGGCGTCGGCCGCCGGCTCCGCGCCGGTGCCGGTCAGCGCGTGCGCCAGGTCCGCGACCGTGCGGTGGGTGAACACGTCGCGCACCGACACCGCCGGGTAGCCGGCCTGCCGCAGCGCGCCGACCAGGGCGATGGCCCGGATCGAGTGCCCGCCGAGGTCGAAGAAGCTGTCGTGCACGCCGACCCGCTCCAGGCCGAGCACGTCACGCCACACGGCCGCGACCTGCTCCTCGACGGCGTTGCGCGGCCCGGTGAACTCGCCCTCGTCCTCCTGCTCCGGCGCGGGCAGGGCCTTGCGGTCCACCTTCCCGTTGGCGTTCAGGGGCAACTTCTCGAGGGGTACGAACGCGGCCGGCACCATGTAGTCGGGCAGCTGGAGCGCGCAGTGCTCGACGAGGTCGACCTCGGGGTCGGCCACGTAGTACGCGACGAGCCGGCGGTCGCCGGGGGTGTCCTCGCGGACCACGACGGTCGCCTCGCGGACGGCCGGGTGCGCGGTGAGCACCGCCTGGATCTCCCCCAGCTCGATCCGGTAGCCGCGGATCTTCACCTGGTCGTCGATGCGGCCCAGGAACTCGACCTCGCCGTGCGCGTTCCAGCGGGCCAGGTCGCCGCTGCGGTAGAGCCGGCCCGCGCCGTACGGGTGCGGGACGAACTTCTCGGCGGTCAGCTCGGGGCGGTTCAGGTAGCCCCGGGTGACGCCGGTGCCGCCGACGTACAGCTCGCCGGTGACGCCGACCGGGACGAGCTGGAGCTCGGGGTCCAGTACGTACATGGCCATGTTGGGCAGCGGCCGGCCGATCGGGACGACCTCCACGAGCTGCGGGGTCACCACCGGGTGGATGCAGGTGCCCACGGACGCCTCGGTCGGCCCGTACTCGTTGATCAGGCGCCCGTCGCCGAGGAGTTCCCGCCAGCGCTCGGCCAGCGGGCCGGGCAGGGCCTCGCCGGCGACCACGATCACCTTGGCGAGGGCGTCGAGCTGCGCGGCGTCGAGCTGGTGGCCGAGGAGTTCCAGGTGGCCCGGGGTCAGCTTGATGAAGCTGAACGGCCCGTGCGCGTCGAGGATCCGGCCCAGGTCGGCCAGGTCCACGTCCTGCGGGAGCAGCAGCACCCGCTGACCGGCGACCAGCGGCCCCCACAGGTTCGGGACGACCAGGTCGAAGGCGACCGAGGAGAACAGCGGCGCGCCGCCGGTGCCCTGGGTGCCGAGGATGTCGCGGGCCCAGACCACGTGGTTGGCCAGGCCCCGGTGGGTGACCTGGACGCCCTTCGGCCGGCCGGTGGAGCCGGAGGTGAAGATGACGTACGCGGCGCCGTCGAGGTCGCGGGTCTCCGCCACGGCCGAGGTCGGCTGGCCGGCGAGCTCGTAGCGCTCCACGTCCACCAGGACGCAGTCGGACCACTGCGGGTCGAACCGGTCGGCGTACCGGGAGTGGGTCACGACGACCCGCGCGCCCGAGTCGCCGAGCATGTGGCCGAGCCGGTCGGCGGGGAAGGACGGGTCCAGGGGCGCGTACGCCCCGCCGGCCTTCCAGACGCCCAGCAGGGCCGCCATCAGGTCCGGTCCCCGGTCGAGGAGCACCCCGACCACGGACTCCCGTCCGACGCCCCGGCCCCGCAGGTAGTGCGCGAACCGGTTGGCCTTCGCGTCCAGGTCGGCGTAGGTCACCTCGGTGCCGCCGGGCACGGCGAGCGCCACGGCCTCCGGGGTGGCCGCGACCTGGGCCTCGAACAGGTCGAGGACCGAGTGCGTGATGTCCGGGCCGGGCGTGAACGCCCACTCGTCGAGCAGGATCTCCCGCTCGCCGGCCGGCAGGTGCACGCCCCGGGCGTCGCCCTCGAAGTCGGCGGCCATCGCCTCCAGCACGGCGCGGTACATCGCGCCGAGCCGGTCCGCGTGGTGCCGGCTGAGGGTGTGGGTGTCCACGGTCAGGATCAGCTGGTTGGTCAGCGCGGCCACGGCCAGCCCGAACTCGGTGGCCCCCTCACCGATCACGCCGTCGGCGACGTCGACCAGCTCGGAGTCCTCCTGGAAGTCCAGGAAGCTGAACCGCACGTCGAGCAGGCGCTCGCCGCCGGCCAGTTCGCGCTGGATCACCGGCATCGGGAACCGGCGGTGCGGCCACACCTCGACCTCGCGGGCGAACACGCCCTCCACCAGTTCCTTCCAGGTGGCGGCGCCCCGGTCGTGGGCGAAGGGCAGGGTGTTGAGGTACATGCCGTACACCCGGTCCGCGCCGAGCGCCTCCGGCCGGGCGCTGGCGACCAGGCCCGAGCAGAACGACGGCTCGTCGGTGAGCTGGCTCATCACCTTCAGGTGCGCGGCGTGCAGCACGCTCTTCAGCGAGCCCCGGGCCCGGCTGGCCAGGGACCGCAGCGAGGCCTCCAGGTCGCGGACGTCCACGACCGTGGAGTAGGAGGTCGCGGGGACCGTGGTGTCCCCGGCCCAGCCGGCCGGCAGGGTGAGCTTCGGGTAGCCCTCCACGATGGACTTCCAGTAGCCCCGGTCCTCGTCGCCCTCGAGGACGTCGAGCTCGGCGGCGATGAAGTCCGCGTACCGGATGGGAGTGGGTTCCGCGGGGTCGATCTCCTCGCCGGCGTGGATCCGCTCGTAGAGGTCGATCAGCTCGCGGAGCAGGGCGCGCTGGCTCCAGCCCTCGGTGATCGGGTGCGAGACGGTCACGGTCAGCCAGAAGGCCTGGTCGCCCTCGACGTGCGCGGTGAGCCGGAACAGCGGGGCCACCGACAGGTCGAACAGCTCGGAGCGCTGCTCGCGGGTGAACTCCGCGATCGAGGCGCGCAGGGCGGGCTCGTCCAGCCCCGACAGGTCCCGCACGCTGACCGGGATCTCGGCCGTGGCGTGCACCAGCTGGAGCGGGGTGTCGAACGCGTCGAGCTGGAAGGAGGTGCGCAGCAGCTCGTGCCGCTGGGTGATGAGGCTGGTGGCCTGGCGCATCGCGGCCAGCGAGAACCGGTGGCCGTCGGAAACCCGGAAGGACGACACGTTGTGGTACGCGTTCCGCCCGTCCGCGAGCATCTCCACGATCATGCCCAGCTGCACCTGCGACAGCGGGTACGCGTCGGTCACGTCCGCCGGCAGCTTCGCCCGGTCGGCGGCCGAGACCAGCGCGAACGGCTCGACCGGCGCGTCGATCTCGGGGCTGGCGGGCCGGCCGGTGAGGAACTCGGCCAGCTCGGCGACGGTCCGGTAGGCGAACACGTCGCGCACCGACACGTCGAACTTCGCGGCCCGCAGCGCGCCGACCAGGGCCACGGCGCGGATCGAGTGCCCGCCCAGGTCGAAGAAGCTGTCGGTGACGCCGACCTGGTCCAGGTCGAGGACCTTGCGCCACACGGCGGCGACGTGCTCCTCGGTCGGGGTACGCGGGCCGACGAAGGCGCGCTCGGACTCCACCGCGTCGGGTACGGGGAGCGCCTTGCGGTCCACCTTGCCGTTGGCGTTGAGCGGCAGCTTGTCCAGGCTCATGAACACCGGCGGGACCATGTACTCCGGGAGCCGGGTCGCGCAGTGCTCGGCCAGTCCGGTGACCGGACCCGCCTCGGGCACCACGTACCCGACCAGGCGCTTCTCGCCCGCCTCGTCCTCGTGCACCACGACGGCCGCCTCGCGGACCCCGGCGTGCTCCAGGAGCACCGTCTGGATCTCGCCCAGTTCGATCCGGTAGCCGTGGATCTTCACCTGGTTGTCGACCCGGCCGAGGAAGTCGATCTCCCCGCCGGCGAGCTGGCGGACCAGGTCACCGGTGCGGTACAGCCGGGTGCCGGGCGCGCCGAACGGGTCGGGGACGAACTTCTCGGCGGTCAGGTCGGGGCGGTTGGCGTAGCCGCGGGCGACACCGGTGCCGCCGACGTACAGCTCGCCGGTCACGCCGACCGGGACCGGGTTGAGGTCGGGGTCGAGGACGTACATCGTCATGTTCGGCAGCGGGCGGCCGATCGGGACCACGTCGGCGGTGTAGCCGTCCGCGATCGGGAAGACGCAGGTGCCGACGGACGCCTCGGTCGGGCCGTACTCGTTGACCAGGCGGGTCGTCGGGTCCAGCTTCCGCCAGCGGTCCAGGGTCCGGCTCGTGAACGCCTCGCCCGCGACGACCATGACCTCGGTGAGGCCGTGCGCCTGGGCGGCGGTCATCTGGTGGGTGAGGACGTCGAGGTGGCCCGGGGTGAGCTTCATGAAGCTGAACGGTCCGGACTGCACCAGCCAGCGGCCCAGGTCGGCCATGTCCACGTCCTGCGGGAGGAGGTGGGTGGGCTGGCCCGCGACCAGCGGGGCCCACAGGTTGGGGACCACCAGGTCGAAGGACACCGAGGAGAAGACCGGGGCGCCGTTGCCCGGGGTGGCCGTGTGCCGGCCGGCCCCGCCCACCGGGGTGAGGTCCGGGGACTCCCCGCCGGCCAGCTCGGCGGCGGCCCAGGCGATGTGGTTGGCCAGGCCCCGGTGCGGGACCTGCACGCCCTTCGGCCGGCCGGTGGAGCCGGAGGTGTAGATGACGTAGGCGAGCTGGTCGAGGTCGACGGCGATCCCGGGGCTCCCCGTCGGGCGACCCGCGATGTCGGCGGGGCGGACCACCGGAACGGCGAACCGGTCCGCGTAGTCGTCCTGGGTGATCGCGACGATCGACTGCGCGTCCTGGACCATGTAGCCGATCCGGTCGGCCGGGTAGGACGGGTCCAGCGGCACGTACGCCGCGCCGGCCTTCCACACGCCGAGGAGCGCGGCCATCAGGTCCGGCCCCCGGTCGAGGAGCACGCCGACCACGGACTCGGCGCCGACGCCGGCCGCGAGCAGGTGGTGCGCGTACTGGTTGGCCCGCGCGTCCAGCTCGGCGAACGTGAGCGGCTCGGGCCCGCCGAGGACGGCCGGGCGCTCCGGGTACAGGGCGGCGGCGCGTTCCACCAGCTCGCGGACCGTGTGCTCCGGGGCCGGCTGGGTGACGTCGTTCCACCCGGTGAGGATCTGCCGACGCTCGCCCTCGGGCAGGTACGTGACCCGGGCGTCGCCCTCGGGGTCGGCGGCCATGGACTCCAGCACCGCGCGGTACATGGCGGCGAGCCGGTCCGCGTTGACCCTGCTCATGGCGTGGGTGTGCCCGGTCAGGATGCAGAACCCGGCCTGGGTGGACACGGCGAGCGGGAACTCGGTGGGGCTGTCGTCGATGGTGGCCGCGTAGTCCACGAGGGACGTGTCGACCTGGCGGAAGTCCAGGTAGCTGAATCGGATGTCGAGCAGCTTCTGCCCGTCGCCGAGTTCGCGCTGGATGGCCGGCATCGGGAACCGGCGGTGCGGCCACAGCTCGACCTCGCGGGCGAACACGCCCTCGACCAGCTCGCGCCAGGTGGCGGCGCCCCGGTCGAACGCGAACGGCAGCGGGTTGAGGTAGAGGCCGTAGACCCGGTCGGCGCCGAGCGCCTCGGGGCGGGCGTTGCAGACCAGGCCGCTGAAGAACTTCTCCTCGTCGGTGAGCTGGCTCATCACCTTCAGGTGCGCGGCGTGCAGGACGCTCTTCAGCGAGCCCTGGGCCCTGCTGGCCAGGCGGCGCAGGTCGGACTCCAGGTCGTGGAAGGGGATCCAGATCCGGTACGACTCCTTGGGGGTGTCCTCCGGGTCGGCCCAGACGGCCGGGAGCTCCACCTTCGCGTACCCGTCGACGATGGTCTTCCAGTAGGCCCGGTCCTCGTCACCGGCCAGGGTGTCGAGCTCGGCGGCGATGAAGTCCGCGTACCGGACGTTGGCCGGCTCCGGGTCCACGGGCGTCTGGCCGTCGCGGATCGTCCGGTAGAGGCCGACCAGCTCCATCAGCAGCGAGTGGTGGCTCCAGCCCTCCAGGATCGGGTGGCACTCGGTGAACGTCAGCCACCAGCTCTTGTCCCCGCACTCGTGCGCGGTGAACCGCAGCAGCGGCGGCACGGCCAGGTCGAACAGGTCGGCCCGCTCGGCGGCGATGTGCGCCCGGATCGCCTGCTCCAGGGCGTCACCCGACAGCGCGGTGAGGTCCTGGTGCCCGATCGGCAGCTCGGCGGTGGCGTGCACCAGTTGGAGCGGTACCGCGTAGGTGTCCAGGTCGAAGGAGGTGCGGAGGATCTCGTGCCGGGCCATCACGATCTGGCCGGCCTCGCGCAGGGCGGCGAGGTCGAACGGCCCGTCGTCGAGGATCCGGAACGAGGTCACGTTGTGGTAGTTGTTCCGGCCGGTGTCGTTGAGCATCTCCACGACCATGCCGAGCTGGATCTGCGACAACGGGTACGCGTCGACCACGGTCGCGGGCAGCTTGGCCCGGTCCTCGGCGGACACCAGGTCGAACGGGGCCACCACCCGGTCCAGCTCGACCAGCGCGGGCCGGCCGGTGAGGAACTCGCACAGCGCGGCCACGGTCCGGTGCGCGAAGATGTCGCGCACGGCCACGTCGAAGCCGGCCGGCCGGAGCGCGCCGACCAGGCCGACGGCCCGGATCGAGTCGCCGCCCAGGTCGAAGAAGTTGTCGTCCACGCCGACCCGCTCGACGCCGAGCACCTCGCGCCACACGGCCGCGACCTGCTCCTCGACGGGGGTGCGCGGGGCGACGAACTCGCGGTCGGAGCCCAGTTCCGCGCGGCCCGGCACCGGCAGCGCCCGGCGGTCCAGCTTGCCGTTCACGGTCAGCGGGATCTTGCCGACCGGGATGAACGCGGCCGGCACCATGTACTCCGGCAGGGTCTTCAGCAGCAGCGCGCGCAGCTCGCTCGGCGCCGGCACGGAACCGCCGGCGGAGACGATGTAGGCGAGGATCTGCTCGTCGCGGACCACGACCACGGCGTCCCGGACACTCGGGTGCGCCGCCAGGGCCGCCTGGATCTCGCCCAGCTCGATCCGGTAGCCGCGCACCTTGACCTGGTCGTCGGCGCGGCCCATGAACTCCAGGCTGCCGTCGGGCCTGCGCCGGGCCAGGTCACCGCTCTTGTAGAGCCGGCCCGGACCGAACGGGTTGGGGACGAACCGCTCGGCGGTCAGCTCGGGTCGGTTCAGGTAGCCGCGGGCCACGCCCAGGCCGGCGACGTGGATCTCGCCGGGGGCGCCGATCGGGGCCAGGTTGCCGTGCGCGTCGAGCAGGTACACCCGGAGGTCGTCGAGGGCCCGGCCGACCGGGCTGCCGGCCTGCGGGTCGATGTCGGAGGGGCGGACCCGGTAGTACGTGGTGTGCACGGTGGTCTCGGTGATGCCGTACATGTTGAGCAGCCGGGGGGCGTCGAGGCCCACCCGGTTCGTCCACGGCGCGAGGTCGCCGAAGATCAGCTTCTCGCCGGCGAACACGACGGCGCGCAGCTTGAGCTGGTCGATCCGCGGGTCGCCCTCCCCCGCCAGGCTGACCAGGCCGCGGAACGCGGTCGGGGTCTGGTTGAGGACCGTCACGCCGTGGTCGACGAGCAGGTCGAGGAAGTCGTCCGGGGAGCGGGTCACGTCCTTGGGGACCACCACCAGCTTCCCGCCGTGCATCAGCGCGCCCCACAGCTCCCACACCGACACGTCGAACGCGTAGGAGTGGAACAGCGGCCACACGTCGGTCTCGTCGAACGAGTAGTCGGCGTCGGTCACGGTCAGCAGCCGCAGCACGTTGCCGTGGGTCAGGCACACGCCCTTGGGCTGGCCGGTGGAGCCGGAGGTGTAGATGACGTAGATCAGGTTGTCGGGGCCGCCGAGCTGCTCCGGGTTGTGCGCCGGGTTCGCGGCGACAGCGTCGGCGTGCTCGTCGACCAGCACCGTGGTGACCTGGGCCGCCGAGAGCCGCTCGGCCTGGACGGCGTCGGTGACCAGGATCGGGGCCTGCGCGTCGTCCAGCATGTAGACGAGCCGGTCGGCGGGCTGCGCCGGGTCCAGCGGGAGGTAGGCGGCGCCGGACTTGAGGACGCCGAGCAGGGTCGGGACCAGGTCCGCGCCCCGTTCCAGGGACACCCCGACCAGGGTCTCCGGGCCCGCGCCGAGCGCGCGCAGGTGGTGGGCGAGCCGGTTGGCCTTCGCGTTCAGCTCGCCGTAGGTCAGTTCCTGGCCCTCGAAGACGACGGCCGGCGCGTCCGGGAACGACGCCGCCCACTCCTCGAACACCTCGTGCACGCACTGGGTCGGCGGCAGGCCGGGGGTGCGGCGCGGCTCGGCGAGCACGACGGCCCGCTCGGTCTCGTCCAGCAGCTCCACGGTGGACAGCCGCATGCCGGGCTCGGCGGCGACCTGGGTGAGCAGCCGGACGAAGTGGCCGGCGATCCGCTCGACCGTGGTCTCGTCGAACAGGGCGGACACGTATTCGAGGTGCCCGCGCAGCCCGCCGTCGGCCGCCTCCTCCACCTGCAACGTCAGGTCGAACTTCGCGATCCGGGCCGGCGGCTCCAGGTTCTCCACGGTCACGCCCGGCAGGTCGAAGCCGCCGACCCGCTCGTCGTGCATCGTGAACGCGGCCTGGAACAGCGGCGTGCGGGACATGTCGCGCTCGGGCTGCAGCTCGTCGACGAGCTTGGCGAACGGCACCTCCTGGTGGTCGAACGCCTCCAGCACGGTGTTGCGGCCCCGGGCGAGCAGCTCCGCGAACGTCGGGTCGTCGTCCCACATGGCGCGCATGACCAGGCTGTTGATGCCGTAGCCGATCAGGCGCTGCGTCTCGGGCCGGACCCGGCCGGACACGACGGTGCCGACCGGGATGTCGGTGCGGCCGGTGTAGCGGGCCAGCAGCGCCTGGTACGCGGTGAGCAGCACCATGAACAGGGTCGACTCGTTGTCGCGGCCCACGGCGCGCAGCTTCTCCGCCAGCCCCGCCGGGAACGCGAACGGCACGGCCGAGCCGACGGAGCTGCGGGTCGCCGGGCGGGCCCGGTCGGTGGGCAGCTCGAGGGGCTCGATGCCGGAGAGCTGGTGCCGCCAGTAGTCGAGGTGCTTCGGCTGGGTGGCCTGGCCGCGCTCGAAGGCGGCGAAGTCGGCGTACTGGATCGGCAACGGGGTCAGGGCCGGCTCCGCGCCCTTGACGAACGCGCCGTACAGGGCGCTGAGCTCCTCCGCGAAGATCCGCACCGACCACTGGTCGCACGCGATGTGGTGGAACACGACCACGAGCAGGTGGTGCTCGGCGTCGATGGTCAGCAGCTTCGCGCGGGCCGGCCACTGGCGTTCCAGGTCGAACGGGTTGCCCGGCTCGGTCTCGGCCAGGTGCAGCGCCTCGGCCTCCGAGCGCACCGGCACGACGGTCAGGCCGCCGGCGCGGGGCGCGTCGACGACCTGGACGGGCTCGGTGCCGTCCAGCTCGTAGCGGGTGCGCAGGATCTCGTGCCGGTCCACCAGGGCGTCCCAGGCGCGGCCGAGCGCGTCGGCGTCCACCGGGCCGCGCAGCCGCAGGGCGACCGGGACCAGGTACTCCCAGCTGTCCGGCTCCAGCCGGCTGAGGAACCACATCTGCTGCTGGCCGAACGCCAGGCGCAGGGGACCGTCGCGGTCCACCTGCTCGATGGTCGTGCGCCGGCTGGCCCGCCCGGCGAGCCGGCTGCGGAGCAGCTCCTCACGGATCGCTTCGGTTCCGCCTGTGCTCATGCGCCGCGCTCCTTCAAACCACCTAGACGTCAGCAGATGGTGAGAGAGTCCCGTCTGCGGCTATACGACGCCTATATCGGGGCGAGGTCACGGGTGTGGAGGGCTGCCCCGGGCACGGAAACGGGGAGGGTGCCGCTGTCCCTTGGCGAACAGCGACACCCTCCCCGACGGGTACTGCGCGGAGCTACTCCCGAACGCCCGCCAACTCCACAGAGGGGGTACGCAGCGCCAGAGCGGCCGGCAGCACGGTCCCGAGCAGCGCCAGGACCACACTGATCCCGCCGATCAGCACCACCGGCCCCCACGGCACCACGATCGGCGTCGACCCGAACAGCGAGGTCAGCGCGAACCGCAGCCCGATCAGGTTCACCAGCGCGGCCAGCGCCGCCAGGGTGAAGCCGACCGCGCAGACCAGCAGCGACTCGGCGGCGAACACCCGGAGCGCCTGCTTCGGGGTGGCCCCGGTCAGCCGGAGCACCGCGAGATCGCGCCGCCGGTCCGCGGTGGCCATCATCAGGGTGTTGACGATGGCGATGAAGCAGAAGAGGACGACGATGCCCAGTACCACCTGCTGACGCAGGGAGTTGATCTTCCGGGCCTCGGCGGTCTCGTTGCCGACCCAGGCCGACGCCGCCCACAGCTTGGTGCCGGAACCCGTGATGGCCTGCTGCAACGCCGCGTCCACGGCGGGCCGGTCGGCGTCGGGGTGGATCCGGATCTGTGCGCGCCGGGCGAGCCCCGTCCGGGCGTACTTGGCCGTGTCCGCGTACTTCATCGACAGGTACGCGATGTCGTTGCCCGGCGTGGCCTTCACGATCGCGACGACCTTCAGGGACACCCGGGTGCCGTCGCCCATCTGGATGTCGAGCGACTCCCCCATGTCCTTGCCCCACAGGTCGGGCACCACGATGGTGTCGTCCCGCAGGTCGGACAGCGAGCCCTCGGCCACCGGCAGCTCGACGGTCTTCGCGAGCTGGGCGGGGTCCACGGCCTGGCCGTCGTTCTCGTCGAGCCCGCCGTCGGGCTCCACGATGTACAGCATCGTCATGATCGGTGCGATCACGTCCACGCCCTGCACCGCGGTCAGCCGGTCCACCACGGCGCGGCTCACGCCGGGCGTGCCGTCCGGGTAGACCACGTAGTCGGCCTTCACCTCGGAGCGCAGCGCGGTGTCGCGGGCCTCGTTGACGGTCTCGGTGGCCCCGAGCAGCGACAGCGACAGCCCGAGGGTGAGCAGCACCGGGGCGGCCGTCGCGGCGGTCCGCCGGGTGGCCGTCAGGGTGCCCTCGCGGACCAGCATCGCGCCGGCCCCCTTGAGCCCGCCGAGCGGCCAGGTGAGCAGCTTGACGATCGGCCCCACCGCGATCGGCGCCAGCAGCGCCAGGGCGAGGATCGGCACGAGCAGGATCGGCACGTACGCGTTGGGGATCAGCACCAGGTCCGGGGCCACGAAGCCGATCAGCGCGACCGCCAGCAGGCCGATCCCGAGCCCGGTCAGGCCGAACACGAGCCGGCCCCGGGTCATGCCGCCGGTGTCCGCCGACGCCTCGCGCAGCGCGTCCACCGGGCGGACCCGGGCGGCGCGCAGCGAGGCGGACCAGACGCCCACGAGGGCCACGGCCAGGCCGACGAGGAACGCGCCGACCAGCGGGCCCCACACGTAGAAGGAGAACGAGGAGTCCACGGCGAACCACTCGGGCGAGATGCCCAGCCGGATCCACCAGCTCGTCATGAGCGGGGCCGCGAGGTAGCCGAGCACGCAGCCCAAAAGGGACGCGACGGTACCGAGCAGGCCGGCCTCGGCCAGCAGCATCCGGCGGACCTGCTTGGGCGTGGCCCCCACGGTCCGCAGCAGCGCGACCTCGCGCCGGCGCTGCACGACGGCGAACGCGAACGTGGACGCGACCACGAAGATGGAGACGAACCCCGCGACCGACGCGGTGATCGGCAGCAGGGTCTCGGTGTTGTCCATGGCGTCGCGGTCCCCGGCGACGCTCGGGTCGGCCTTGTGCCGGTCGTCCCCGGTCAGCACCAGGGCCCGGTCCCCGACCGTGGAGCGCAGGGTGTCGACCGGCGCGAAGGACACCACGGCCTCGACCCGGGGCGACAGCCGGGCCGCCTCGGACTCGGAGAAGAACACCGCCTGCTCGAACCCGACGGCCTTCGTCACCCCGACCACGGTGTAGCTCTTCGCCTCCTCGGCCGTCAGCACGGTCACCTTCTCGCCGACGTTCCCACCGGCGGTGGCGATCTCGTCGGCGGCGTCGGGCGCGCGCCCGGCCGCGAGCGTGTACCCGCCGAACTCCGCCACCGACCAGGCGTGGCCGAGCGGCGCGAGCCCGGGGCGGGTCCGCTGGCCGGACACCTGGGCGTAGAACGAGCGGTCGAGGACCGTGCGGCCCTGGCCCTGGAGGGTGGCCACCAGGTCCTTGTCGACACCCTTGGCGGCGGCCAGGGAGCGGGTACCCGGGTCGTGCAGGGCCGGGTCCCAGGTCGGGTCCGTGGCGTACACCACGGCCGGGGCGGTGCCGAACCGCTCGGCGCCCCGGTCGGGCAGGTTCAGCGTCGCGCCCAGCATCAGGCCCATGGCCGACACCAGGGCGACGCTGAGCGTGAGCGCCACGAAGGTGCTGACGAACGTGACCCAGCGGGCCCGCAGCGTCGCCCAGGCGATGGGGGTCACCCGGTCACTTCCAGTCCGGTCATCCGGGCCGCGACCTGCTCGGCGGTCGGGTCGACCAGTTCGCCGGCGAGCTTGCCGTCGGCGAGGAACACGACCCGGTGCGCGTGCGCGGCGACCACCGGGTCGTGGGTGACCATGATGATCGTCTGGCCCTGCTCGTCCACGAGCCTGCGGAGGAGCGCGAGCAGGTCGCGCCCGGTCTTCGCGTCGAGGGCGCCGGTCGGCTCGTCGGCGAACAGCACCGCCGGCCGGGTGACCAGCGCCCGGGCGATGGCGACCCGCTGCTGCTGGCCGCCGGACAACTCGCTGGGCCGGTGACCGGCCCGGTCGGCGAGGCCGAGGTCCTTGAGGACCCCGAGCACCGCCGCCTTGTCGGGTTTGCGGCCGGCCAGCCGGATCGGCAGGCCGACGTTCTGCTCCGCCGTCAGGGCGGGGAGCAGGTTGAACGACTGGAAGACGAAGCCGATCCGATCCCGCCGCAGCAGGGTCAGTTCCGTCTCGTCGAGGCCGGTGAGGTCCTTCCCCGCCACGAGCACCCGTCCGCCGGTGGGCCGGTCCAGACCCGCCGCGCAGTGCAGCAGGGTGGACTTGCCGGAGCCCGAGGGCCCCATGATCGCCGTGAAGGTGCCCGCCCCGAAGTCGAGGGTCACACCGTCCAGGGCGGTCACCACAGTGGATCCGGTGCCGTAGGTCCTGCTCAGCGACTCAAGCCGCACGCCGTCGTCCATGTCGTACATCCAAACGATCTAGAAAGATCAACACAAATCGCTACTGATGGGTAGTAGTGATTCAGGACTTCGACGGCTCCGCCATCGCTACCGCGATCTTCCTCGGTCCGGTGAACGGTTCGCGACCGTGGGCCGCCCGCATGTTGTCCACGACGAGAACATCGTTCTTCTGCCAGTCGAACCGGGTGCTCTCCGCCCGGTAGCAGGCCCGCAGGTGGTCCATCACGTCGTCGGGGATCCGGCCGCCGTCACCGTAGTAGGTGTTGCTGGGCAGGTCGTCCTCCTCGAAGATCTCCAGCAGGCCCTCGCGGACCTCCGGGGCCTGGGTGGACACGTGGAAGAACGTCGCGTGGTTGAACCAGGACGCCTGGCCGGTCACCGGGTGGGTGTGAATCGCGTCACGCACGGCCCGGGTCCGCAGGCTGTCGTCGCCCCGCCACTCCAGCTCGATGCCCTTCTCGACCGCGTACGCCTCCACCACGGACCGGTCCTCCGTGTTGAACACGTGCTGCCAGGTCACCCCGAACTCGGCGTGGAAGTTGCGCACCACCATCCACCTGCGGGCGGCGAACTCGGCGCGCACCGCCGGGTCGACCCGGTCGTGGATCCTGGCGATGTCCGCGAGCGGGGTCGCGCCGAGGGTGGTCGGCGGCTCGACGCAGTAGAAGTACAGCACCAGGGGCCAGGTGGCCTGGTAGGAGTTCTCGGTGTGCAGGAAGATCTCCTCGTCCGGCGGGTAGTCCGTGGACGTGTAGACCTGGCCCTTGATGGTGCTGCGGGGCGAGGACCGCTCCGCGTAGGTCAGCGGCGCGCCGGACAGCGCCCGGACCGAGCCGTCGAAGCCGTCCACGCCGTCGACCCCGAAGCCCCGGAGCAGGACCGCCCCGTGCTCGGCGAGCAGCTTGCGGAGCCGGGGCCGGTCGGCGGTGATGGCGGCCGAGATCTCGTCGGTGCCCTCTACCAGGAAGGGAAGCACGTGGGTCCTCTCAGTCCGACATGGCGACGAGGATGCGCCGCGCGCCGGTGTAGGGCCGGCGGCCGTGGCCGACCAGCACGTTGTCGATGAGCAGCACGTCGCCGGTGCGCCAGTCCACGTCCACGGCGGCCTCCAGGGCCCGGTCGCGGACCTGGATGACGTAGTCGTCCGGGATCGGGGTGCCGTCGGCGAACGCCACGGACTGCGGCATCTCCTCGATCGGCATGATCGCGGCGAGCGCCTTGGCGGTGTCGTCGCCGAGCGAGGCCGGGTGGAACTGGTCGGACTGGTTGAACCACACCTCGGTGCCCGTGACCGGGTGCTCCAGGGTGGACGGCCGGACCTGGCTGACCCGCAGGCCGTCGCCGGTCCACTTCCAGGTCGCGCCGGAGGTGTCCAGGAACGCCTCGACCTCGTCGCGCTTGTCCGTCTCGAACGTGTCCTGCCAGCTCTTGCCCAGACCGAGGCCGTCGTGCAGGTTCTGGGTGTAGCGGACACCCTTGGCGTAGGCCTCGCGGACCTCGTCGTCGAGCAGGTTGAGCCACAGCTCGGCGTCGACGACCGGGGTCGCCCCGCCGGTCGCGGCGGCCGTGTGGCAGAAGAACATCAGCCGGGTCGGCCACGCGGAGGCGTAGGACAGCTCGTTGTGCATCGAGATCGTGAACTCCGGCGGGTACTCCGTCGAGGTGTACACGTTCTTGCCGACCTTGGTCCGCGGCGAGTTGCCGTGCACGTAGGCCAGCCGGTTGGGCAGCAGCAGGTCCATCACGCCGTCGAGGGCGTCCTCGGTGACGTTGAACCCGCGGAAGACCAGCGCCTTGTTGGCGACGAGCTGCTCGTCGACCGGGGCGGAGCGCAGGTGCGCGACCAGGGCCTCGGGAGTCGCCTCGGCCCCGATGTCACTGGGATGGATCTCCAACGGACCCCACTGGCGGTCGTTCATCACTGGTGGTAGA
>NZ_JAQZSH010000025.1:0-185565 GCF_053902585.1 Longispora urticae | reverse complement strand
GGGCGTMGCGCGGTGGGCGACGACGCGCGTCGTCGCCCACGGTCCCGCCTACAGAGGGTCCGACCAGGCGAGTTGGATGAGGTTGGCCCCGTCGCGGCGGCGCACCAGCGTGCCCCGGCCCGGCGGCAGCTGGCTCGGCTTGAGGTTGCCGAAGATCGCGCCCTCGTCCCGGTTGCCGGACATCAGCAGACCCGGGCAGTCCAGTTCGCGGAGCCGCTGGATCACGGGGTCGTACAGCGCGCGGCTCGCGCCGCCCATCCGGCGGGTGATGATGAGGTGCAGACCCAGGTCACGGGCCTGCGGCAGGTACTCCGACAGGGCCGTCAGCGGGTTGCCGGCCGAACCGGCCACCAGGTCGTAGTCGTCGACGAGGACGAACACGTCGGGGCCGTACCACCAGCTGCGGTCGCGCAACTGCTGCGGCGTGACGTCCGGGCCGGGCATCCGGTCGACCATCGCCGCCCGGACCGAGCCGAGGATGTCGGAGAAGGCCTGGCCCGAGGGCGCGTACCCCAGAAGGTGGTCGGGGTTGAACTGGCCGAGGAGCGCCCGCCGGTAGTCGGCGACGATCAACCGCGCCTGGTCCGGCGTGTACTGCTCCGTGACCGTCTGCCCGATCAGCCGCAGCAGGCTGCTCTTGCCGCACTCGGCGTCCCCGAACACGATCAGGTGCGGCTCGGTCTCCATGTCGAGCAGCACCGGGGCGAGCGCCGTCTCGTTGATGCCGATCGGGATGCCCTCCTTGGCCGTGACCTTCGGCAGCTCGGAGATGTGCAGCCGCTCCGGCAGCAGCCGGACCTTCGGGGCCGGGGCGCCGGGCCACGCGCCCCGGATGTTGCTGACCATGGCCGCGACCCCCTCGGAGAGGTCCTCCACGATCTTGACCCCGTCCATCCGGGGGATCGCGGTGAGGAAGTGCAGCTTCTCCTTCGTGACACCGCGGCCGGGCGAACGCTCGGGCACGTTCATCGCGGCCCGGCGGTCGAGCTCGGACTCGCCCGGGTCGCCGAGCCGCAGCTCGACCTTGGTGCCGAACAGGTCGCGCATCGACATCCGCACCTCGGCCCACCGGGTCGCGGCGAGCACCACGTGCACGCCGAAGCCGAGGCCCCGGTTGCAGAGGTTGGCGATGGTCTGCTCGAAGTTCTCGTACTCCTGCTTGAAGGCGCCCCAGCCGTCCACCACGAGGAACACGTCGCCGAACGGGTCCTCGGCGAACTCGCCCGCGTTCCGCCGCCGCCGGTACGTCGCCATCGAGTCGACCCCGAGGGCCGTGAACCGGGCCTCGCGCGCGTCGAGGAGCGCCGTGACCTCGGAGATCGTCCGGCGGATGCCGTCGATGTCCATCCGGGTGGACACCCCGCCGACGTGCGGCAGGTCCCGCAGGGCCATCAGCGTGCCGCCGCCGAAGTCGATGCAGTAGAACTGCGCCTCGCGCGGGGTGTGCGTCAGGGCCAGGGAGGTGAGCAGGGAGCGGAGCATCGTGGACTTGCCGGACTGCGGGCCACCCACGATCACGACGTGACCGCCCGCGCCGTCCAGTTCCAGGTACATCGGGTCGCGGCGCTGCTCGAACGGCTTGTCCACGATGCCGACCGGGACCGCGAGCCGACCGGCCCCGCTCCAGTTGGCGGGGGTCAGGCCGCGCTGAGGGTCGGTGACCAGCGGCGGGAGCAGCTCGGCGATCGTCGGCGGCTCCGACAGCGGGGGCAGCCACACCTGGTGGGCGGGCGGGCCCTGGCCGCGCAGCTTGTCCACGATCACGTCGAGCATGGAGGTCTCCTTGCCGTGCGCCTCCACCTCCTCGACCTCGACGGGCAGGTCCGCGGGCGCCTCGGGGATCGGCACGTACGCCACGTCGTAGGGCACGATCCGGCGCTGGAGCAGGGTGTGCGACTTGGCCTGGATGCCGGTCGGCCGGTACGCGCCCGACACGTACGCGCCCCGGAAGCGGTGCATCGTCGTCGTGTCGGACTTCAGGTAACCGTGGCCGGGGGCGTTGGGCAGCTCGTACGCGTCGTTGACGCCGAGGACGATCCGGGACTCGACGGCGGAGAAGGTCCGCAGACCGATCCGGTACGACAGGTACGTGTCCAGGCCGCGCAGCTTGCCCTCCTCCAGCCGCTGGGAGGCCAGGAGGAGGTGCACGCCGATCGACCGGCCGATCCGTCCGATCTGGACGAACAGGTCGATGAAGTCGGGCTTGGCCACGAGCATCTCGGAGAACTCGTCGCAGATCATCAACAGGCTGGGCAGCGGGGCCAGCGGCTCGCCGGCGAGGCGCGCCTTCTCGTACTCGTACCGGGAGACGTAGTTGCCCGCCGAGCGCAGCAGCTCCTGGCGCCGCGTCATCTCACCGGCGATGGCGTCCTGCATGCGGTCGACCATCGGCAGCTCGTCGGACAGGTTGGTGATCACGGCGCTGGTGTGCGGCAGCACGTCCAGCGAGGCGAACGTCGCACCACCCTTGAAGTCGACGAGGACGAAGTTGACCTCCTCGGACGAGTGGTTGATGGCGAGCGCGGCCACGATCGTGCGGAGCAGCTCCGACTTACCCGAACCGGTGGCGCCGATGATCAGGCCGTGCGGGCCCATGCCCTCCTGCGCGGCCTCCTTGATGTCCAGGTCGACGGGCACGCCGTCGGGGCCGACGCCGAGCGGGATCCGGAGCTTCTCGCGGTTGGGCCGGGGGTGCCAGCTCTTGCGCGGGTCGACCTTGGCCGCGTCGGACACGCCCAGCAGCTCGGGCAGCTCGGTCGCGACGTTGAGCGCCTCCTCGCCGCCGCCACCGGTGGACTGGAACGACAGCCGGTACGGCGCGAGCTGGCGGGCCAGGCCCTCCGCCTGCTCCAACGTCATCCGGTCCGGGGCACCCAGCGGGATGACCCGTTCGCCGCGCACGCCCTGCACCGAGGTGGACGTGACGTCCAGGGGCAGCAGGCCGGCCCAGCCGTGCCGGGGGGTGAAGCCGGACAGGTCCAGCACGGTGGTGCCCTGCAGGCCCTGGCCCGCGAGGTGGCAGTTGGGGGAGGAGTCGCCGCCGTCGAGCACGACCACCAGGTGCGGCTGCGTCATGTTCGGCTTCTGGTCGGGCGCGTGCCGGGGCCGGCCGGAGACCTGGTCGCCGAGCAGCTCCTCCAGCTCCTCCAGGCTGCTGAACACCATGCGGAGCGGGCCGGCGGCGTCGGCCTGCGGCTCGTACAGCGAGTGCGGGAGCCACTTGACCCAGGACCACTCGGCGACCCGCTGCGCGTTGGTCACGATGGCGATCTGCAGGTCCTCGGGCGACTGGAACGTGGCCAGCTGGCACAGCATCGACCGGACGAGGTCGGTGGACACGGCGCGCTCGCC
Source organism: Longispora urticae (assembly GCF_053902585.1). Taxonomy (NCBI): domain Bacteria; kingdom Bacillati; phylum Actinomycetota; class Actinomycetes; order Micromonosporales; family Micromonosporaceae; genus Longispora; species Longispora urticae. The sequence goes on along the minus strand of NZ_JAQZSH010000025.1, from coordinate 182,214 downwards.
CCGGAACACCAGCCGGCTGAACGAGCGGATCGACAGCGCCATCGGCACGTCGTTCACGGTCGAGTGGGTCCGGACGAACCGGCGGAGCGCGATGGCGCTCATGGGTTCGAGGTCCTCGACGGGTTTCGTCTCGGGTGTGATGAGCTGGATCGCGAGCTTCTGCGGGCCCACCGCCACCCGCGTCTCGCCGAAGTCGTTGTCCGGGGCGCGGCGCTCCCACCGGCGCGAGGACGCCGCGATCGACCACAGCGAGTCCGGCTCGGGCTGCCGCCACTGGAGCGCCTCACGCTGCTGGGAACTGGCCTTGCGGGCCCGCTTGCGCATCTGGGTGAGGTAGCGCATGTAGTCGCGCCGGGCGTGGTTGAGCTCGGCCTTCTTCTCGCCGCTGCCGCTGGTGAACTGGCTCATGCCCATGCCGAGCATCGAGATGCCGAACAGGCCGCCGGTGATCCACGGCATGGCGGAGTTGCCGCCGCCCCGGCCCGCGTACATGAACATCATCGCGCCCATGCCGGCGAGCATCGGCAGGATCATCAGGATCTGGCCGAGCCCCTTCGGGGTCGGCTCCGGCAGATCGGGCGGCGACTCGAGCAGCAGCTCCCCACGGGGAACCTGCGGCCCGGCCTGCCGTGCGGGCCTGCGGAACAGAACGGTACCCATGCCACCTCCTCGGACTTGGACATCCTAGGTACTCTCGGCAAGTCAGGCTGACGGACGGGGTCCGTCGGAGTGCGTAGGGAATGGAGTGGGGATCGATGGCCGTCACGGCGGGGCTATGTCGAATCACCGTAAAAGCACCCAAATCCCGACTGGATATCTCCCTGCCCGGTGACGTGCCGTTCGCGGACATGCTGCCCACCCTGCTCCAGTACGCCGGCACGGACCTCGCCGAGGACGGCTCCTCCCAGGGCGGCTGGGTGCTGTCCAGGCTCGGCGGCGACGTCCTCGACAGCAGCCGCACGGCGACCCAGCTGGAGCTGCGCGACGGGGAGATCCTCTACCTGACGCCGCGCTCCCAGGTCGCCCCCGACTACGTGTACGACGACGCGGTCGACGCCGTAGCCAACGCCACCGTCGACCGGGGCGGCAAGTGGCGGCTCTCCCACACCCGTAGGTACTCGGTGGGCCTCGGCATCGCCGCCCTCGCCGGTGGCCTGCTGGCCCTCCTGTTCTCCGGCGCCACCCTCGCGGCCGGCGCGGTCGGGCTCGGCCTCGGGGTGCTGCTCCTCGTGCTCGCGGCCGTGATGTCCCGCGCGGTGGGCGACAGCATGGTGGGCGCGGCGTGCGGCCTGGTCGGCGCCGCGTACGGCACGGTCGGCGGCCTGCTGCTCCTCGCGCCCTCCGAGGGCGGGCTGACCGCGCTCAACGCGGTGGTCGGCGCGACGGCGATGGTGCTGTTCGTGCTGCTCGCGGCGATGGCCGTCGGCGACGCGGCCCCGGTGTTCGTGGGCGCGGGCATCGTCGCGTTCCTGTTCCTGATCGGTTCCCTGGCCGGGGTGCTGTTCGGCGGGGTCACCGCCGCCGGGGGCGCCGCGATCGTCGCCGCGATCCTGGTGCTGGCCCTGCCGTCGCTGCCGATGAACGCCTACCGGCTCGCCAAGCTGCCCATGCCGACGGTGCCGTCCGGGCCCGCCGACCTGAAGGCCGACACCGAGACCGTGGACGGCGGGAAGGTCCGCCGGGGCGCGGACACCGCCGACCGGTTCCTCGCGGGGCTGCTCGGCGGGGTCGCTGCCACCGGCCTCGGGGTCCTCGGCTTCGTGGTGCTCGGCGGCGGCATGCCCGGCGTGCTGCTCGGCCTCGTGATGTCGCTGGTGCTGCTCACCCAGTCGCGGGTGTTCTCCGGCTGGTTGCAGCGGATGCCGCTGCTGCTCACCGGCGCGGTCGGGCTGGCGCTCGTCGCGGTGGCCACGTTCTCGGCCAGCTCGGTGCTGCTCCGGCTCGTCGGCGTCCTGGTCGGGCTGCTCGTTGTCGCGGGCATCAGCCTGGTGTACGGGCTGAGTGTCGCCGGCAAGCGGATCTCCCCGGTGTGGGGGCGGACCCTGGACATCTTCGAGATCCTGCTGATCCTGGCCGTGGTGCCGCTGGCCGCGTGGGTGTGGGGCGCGTACGGCTGGATCATGTCCATCAAGGGCTGACGCCGGAATCGGTCCGGCGCTGGAACGGCCCGACGCCGGAATCGGTCCGACGCTGGAACGGCCCGACGCGGCCGGCGTGGCCGAGGCCCTGGGCGACCGGGGGCGGGCCATCGGTTGGCGCCTCCACCCGCACCCGGTCTGATCGAGCGCCGGGCCCACGCGGGACCCCACTCTCGACTCCTCTGTGTATCACGACTGACCACATGTCGTCACATCAAAGGTGGCCCCCGGGACGAGTCCCGGGGGCCACCTCTCTCACGCCGCGAGCGGCACGAGCCTCACATCAGAGCCGCTAGTTGTTGCAGACGCCCTGGTCCTCCCACACGGCGGCGGAGCCGGGGGTCTCACCCTGGGTCCACCACTTCGCGCGGTACTTCTTGCCGGAGTGCGACACCACGGCACCACCGGAGTACGCGGTCGCCGCGTTCCAGGCAGCCGCGGTGCACGTTCCGGGCGGGGCGGAGGTCGCCGGCCCGCAGGCGCTGATGTTCTCCCACACCGCGGCGACGCCCGGGGTCTCGCCCTGCGTCCACCACTTGGCCTTCCAGACCCGGCCGTTGTACGAGGCCTGCTGGCCACCGCTGTATGCGGTCGCGGCGTTCCACGCGGCCACCGAGCAGGTCGGGGGCTGGGTGGTCGGCGGGTTGCTCGTCGGCGGCCGCGAGGTCGGCGGGTTCGACGTCGGCGGGTTCGACGTCGGGGGCTGGCTCGTCGGCGGCTGGCTCGTCGGGGGCCGGGTGGTCGGCGGGGCCGTGGTCGGGGCCACGCAGCCCGGGGTGGTGGCGTTGATGGCGTCCACGGCGGCGTTGAACAGGGTCATCGCCCCGTCCAGGCCTTCCATGGAGTACATCATGCCGCCGCCGAGGCCGTTGCAGTGCGCGTAGTCGGCGCGGGCCTTGACGGACTGCTTGGAGTCGCCGCTCCAGAACACGGTGCCGTCGTAGAAGTACGCGGCCTGGCTCTCCGGGTCCCAGAACGTCTTCGACGGGGTGTCGACGAAGCCGGCGAGTTCCTTGTAGAACCGGGTGCCCGCCACGTTGCCCGAGTTGGGGGCGCCGGGGGCGGGGGCGGAGGCGGGCTGGAAGAGGCCGTTCTTGCCGTTGTTGGGCACGCCGGTCCAACCGCGGTAGTAGAACGGGTAGCCGACCGTGATCTTGTTGGCGGGGAAGCCGCCGGGGATGCCGTAGTCGGGCAGGCCCGTGGTCCACGCCTTGACGGCGACGTCAGCCGAGTACTTCAGGGTGCCCGGCGGGACCGGGTTCATCGGGTCGTTCGGGCCCGAGTAGACCGGCGCCTGGTGGTTGGTGGGGCCGGTGGCCTCCCAGCCGCCGTGCATGTCGTACGTCATCAGGTTCGAGTAGTCCAGGTACTGCGAGATCTTGTCGGTCTCGATGTACTTGATCTTGTCCTGGCCGGCCGGCATCGCGGCGGTCAGCCACTTCTTGCCACCGCCCACGGCGTCGAGCTGGGTACGGAACTCCTTCAGGAGCGCCGTGAAGTTCGGCTTGTCGTAGTCGCCGAAGTGGTTGCCCAGGTGCCCACCGGGGGAGCCCGGGTACTCCCAGTCCAGGTCGATGCCGTCGAAGATGCCCGCGGCGGTGCCCGGGCCGCCGTAGCCGCCCTCGACGGGCAGGTTGCCCTTGATGAACATGTCGATACAGGAGGTGACGAACTTCTTCCGGGACGCGTCGGTCATCGCCGCGTCGGAGAAGTACTTCGAGTACGTCCAGCCACCGATGGAGATCAGGATCTTCATGTTCGGGTTCTTCGCCTTGAGCTTCTTCAACTGGTTGAAGTTGCCGGCGATGGGCTGGTTCCAGGTGTCGGCCACGCCGTCGATACTCAGGTCGGCGCCGTAGCTCTTGCCGTAGTCCGCGAACGAGTCGCCCGCGCCGTCACCGGCGTTGGGGTTGTTCTCGTCCTGCGAGGCGGCCTTGTTCGCCATGAAACACGTGTGGTTCGTCGGGTGGATGTTGGCGAACGCGTAGTTCATGAAGTCGATCTTCGCCGCGGCACCCGAGGTCTGCATGTTCTTGGGGTAGAAGGCGTTCTGGTAGATGCCCCACTGGGTGAAGTACGCGAACTTCACCCCACCACTGCTCGGAGCCGCGACCGCGGGGGCCGCTGAGGGGACGGTGCTGGCGAGTGCGGCGGCCGCCCCGAGGGGGAGGGCGAGGGTTGCCGCAACCGCAACAGCGATCCGCTGATGAAGTTTCATGTGCCGGTCCCTAACTGTTAAGAAACCTAAGTATTGAAAGGTATACACGTCTCCATGTCTTAAAGGCAATGATGTTGGCACGAAAAAGCGCGCCGCCCCCATAAGGGACGACGCGCCGTTTAACTGGTAGCTACACCCAGTGATTTCCGAGCCACATTCGGGCCCACCAGGCCGCGTACGAGATCAGGCGTCCGGTGTAGATCGGATAGAAGTACGCGAAACAGATGGCGACCAGGCCCACGTACCCGCCGGCCGCCACCGCGCCCACCGTGCGCCGCGCCGCGCTCGCGGTCCTCGAGCCCACCACGGCGCCGAGAACGAACACCACGGCCAGGATCAGGAACGGCTCGCTCGGGGCGGCGTAGAAGTAGAACATCGTCCGGTTGCCGAAGAAGAGCCACGGCACGATGCCGAGCAGCCCGCCCGCGACGATCGGCCACGCCCGCCAGTCCCGCCGGCTGATCCCCAGGTAGATGACCGCCAGCAGGGCCGGAATGAAGGACCACCACAGCAGGGGGGTACCGAGCAGCAGCACCTCCGAGGAGCACTGCGCCGCCCCGCAGCCCGCGTCGCCCGAGTAGTGGAACGCCACCGGCCGGCTCAGCAGCAGCCACTGCATGGGCCACGACTGGTACGGGTGCGAGGCCTCCAGTCCGGTGTGGAAGGTCAGCGCGTCGCGGTGGTACGCGAACAGGTTGTAGAGCGCGCCGAGGAATGGCCACTCGGCCTTGCCCTGCGCGGCGAGCCAGTGCCGGTCGTACCCGTTGTCGCTGGCCAGCCAGCCCGACCAGGAGGTCACGTACACGACCATGGTCACGACGGTGTAGGTCGCCGCCCAGCCGATCCCGGAGAGCAGGCCCTCGACCAGCGGCTGCTTCTCGCCCCCGGACCGGCGCGCGCTGACCTCCCAGCAGACCATCATGATGACGAACGCGACCGCGTACCAGACGGCCGACCACTTCGTGGCCAGCGCGCAGCCGAGCAGCACCGCGCTGCCGAGCCGCCACCACGGCACCTGGAACGCGGGCCGTTTGAGCCCGGCCGAGAGTGCCGCGATCCACCGGGCCCGGCGCTGGTCGCGGTCGGCCACCAGGCAGGCGAACGACCCGACCACGAACGTGAGCAGGAAGATGTCGAGCAGCGCGGTCCGGGCCAGCACGAACTGGAAACCGTCGAGCGCCATCAGCAGCCCGGCGGCGCAGCCCAGTACGGTGGAGCCGAACATCCGGCGCGCCAGCCGGGTGACCACCACGACGGCCGCGACGCCCGCGACCACGGAGGCGATCCGCCATCCGAACTCGTTGTCCCCGAACAGCCGCTCGCCCAGGGCGATGCACCACTTGCCCAGCGGCGGGTGCACCACGAACGCGGCCGAGTTGTTCTTGTCGTCCCACTCGACGCCGTGCCGGAGGAGGTTCAGGGCGTCGGTGGCGTAGTACACCTCGTCGAAGATCTTGCCTCTCGGCGTGGTCAGCCCCACGAGCCGGAGCACGGCGGCGATCAGGGCCACCGCCGCTGTCCAGATCCACGAGATCGGGTCGCGCGGGATCAACGGGCTCAGGCGCCTGCGGACGGCCTCGGGGAGGGCCTGTTCGTCGGCAGGGGGCGTCGTCTCGGTCACAGCCACCGCACGATCGTAGGCTGTGGGTGGCGCCGGTGGGGAGTACAACAGCAGGGGGTTACGGGTGAATGGTCGACTTGTCCTGGTTGGCGCGCCGCTCGGCAACGTGGGCGACGCCTCGCCACGGTTGGCCGACGCGCTCGCGCACGCCGATGTGATCGCGGCGGAGGACACCCGCAGACTGCTCAGGCTCGCCAAGGAACTCGGGGTGGAACTCAAGGCGAAGATCATTTCCTACTTCGAGGGGAACGAGGAACTCCGCACCCCCGACCTGACCGCCGCGATGGTCGCCGGCCAGACCGTCGCCCTCGTCACCGACGGCGGCATGCCGAGCGTGTCGGACCCGGGATACCGCCTGGTCAGGGCCGCGATCGACGCGGGCATCCCGGTGACGGTGGCCCCCGGGCCGAGCGCCGTGACCACCGCGCTGGCCGTGTCCGGGCTGCCGTGCGACCGGTTCTGCTTCGAGGGCTTCCTGCCCCGGAAGATGGCCGAGCGGCGCGCGGTCGTCGGCAAGCTCGCCACCGAGGAACGCACCCTCGTCTTCTTCGAGTCGACCCACCGGATCTCCGGGGCGCTGCGCGACCTGGCCGGGGCGTTCGGCGCGGACCGGCAGGCGGCCGTGTGCCGGGAGCTGACGAAGACCTACGAGGAGGTACGCCGGGGCACGCTCGGCGAACTGGCCACCTGGGCGGAGCAGAACGGCCCGCGCGGCGAGATCACCCTCGTGGTGTCCGGGTTCGTCGGCTCCACGGGGCGGCCGTCCGACGAGGAGCTGCTGGCGTTCGTCGCGGAACGGGTCGCCTCGGGGACGTCGAAGCGGGACGCGGCGGCGGAGGTGGCCTCGTTGCACGGGCTGTCGCGGCGTGAGGTGTACAACCTGGTGGTCAACGCGGGCTGAGCCGGCGGCCCGGGGCGGCGCGGGGCGGCCCGGGGCGGCGCGCGGGGGCCGGTTGCCCACCGGGCGGGGTTTCGGCGCCCCACCGGGCCGCGCGCGGGCCCCACCGCATGGACGAACTTCTGTAGGGTGACGGCACATCCGCCTTGATCCCCTACTCCTAGGGATGTCCTCGTGCGTAGAACCCTGTCCCTCGGCACGGTCGTGGCCGCGCTCGTCGCGGGGGTGGGCGTCACCGCCTCCCCCGCGAGCGCCGCGCTCGCCGACCTGTACGTGAACAACACCGTCAACACCTGTTCGGACACCGGCCCCGGCAGCCAGGCCCAGCCGCTGTGCACCCTGGCGGCCGCCGCTGCCGCCGTCGTCCCCGGCCAGACGGTCCAGACGACCGGCACCTACAACGAGCGGCTGAAGATCGCGAAGTCCGGTTCCCCCAGCGGCCCGATCACCTTCCGGAACGCCAGCCCCGACCCGGAGAAGTACACCGCGCTGCTCGGCGACCACGCGGGGATCACGATCGACGGCCAGCACGACGTGTCGGTCGTCGGCTTCCGGATCACCATGCTCCTCGGCCCCGACCCCGTCGTCGCGGTCAACAACGCGGCCAGGATCACCGTGGACCGGCTGCTGATCCCCGGGGTGACCGCCGACCCGGTGCCCGGGGTCAAGCTGACCGGCGTCACCAACTCCACCCTGCGCGGCGTGCAGACGTTCCGCGACCTGACGCCGGCGATCAGCCTGGACGCGGCGACCAGCGGCGTTCAGGTCACCTCCGCCTACCTGTCCACCCCCGGACCGAAGCACACGGACGGCATCGAGGTGCACGGCCCGAACAACTCCGTCGTGCGCAGCGGGGTCACCGGCGCGGCCGGTACCGGGATCCTGGTCGGGGCCACGGCCAAGGGCACCGTCGTCGCCGGCAACCTCGTCGGCACCGGTCGCGGGGTGGGCATCCACAACGCCGGCGCCACCGGGACCACGATCACCAACAACACCGCCTACAACAACTGCTCGACGGGCATCCGGGTGTCCGGCGCGTCCACCGGCGTCTCGGTGCAGAACAACGTCGTCTACGGCAACGGCGAGCCGACCACTCCCGCGTGCGACGCCGCGATCACCGAGAAGGTCGGCCTCGGCGTGTACGGGGCGGCGGTCGACGGGACCACCGTCGACTACAACACGGTGCGCGCGTCGCCGAACAACCCGCCCTACGCGTGGAAGACCCCGGTGGCCTCGCTGACGGCGTTCCGGGCGGCCTCGGGCCAGGGCGCGCACGACCTGGACTCCGCCGGCCCCGACGTGAACATCGACTCGGGCAACGCGGCGGCCCCCGGCCGGCTTCCGGTCGACTACCACGGCAACGGACCCGAGGACGACCCCGGCGTGCCCAACACGGGCGCCGGCCCGGTCAGCTACGTCGACCGGGGCGCCAGGGAACGGGTGCTGGGGCCGAGCGTCCTGTTCGTCCTGTCCGGCCGGACCGGCGGCGCGGTCGTCGCGGACGCGTCCGACTCGGAGGCGGGCTGGGTGCCGATCAGCACGTACACGTTCGACTTCGGGGACGGCACCGTGGTCACGCAGGCCGAGGCGGTCGCGGGGCACACGTACACCCAGGCGGGGCCGTTCCTGGTCACCGTCACGGTCACGGACACCAACGGCCTGACCAGCACACTGAACAAGAGCTACACCCCGGGCGACGGGTACGTGCCCGTCGGGCCGGTCCGGGTCCTCGACACCCGGGAGGCGATCGGCACGGCGGGCCGGACCCCGCTCGCCCCGGGCGGCATCCTGACCCTGGAGCTCGCCAACCGCAACGGGGTGCCGGCCGGCATCACCTCGGTGACCATGAACGTCACGGTCACGTCGCCGACCGGCCCGGGCTTCCTGTCCGTGTACCCGCACGCCGGCCCCACGCCCACCTCGTCCAACCTGAACTGGGTCGCCGGCCAGACCGTCCCGAACCTGGTGGTCGCGTCCGTCAACGCCGGCAAGGTCGACATCCGCAACTCCAGCGGCGGCACGGTGCACGTGGTCGCCGACCTGGTCGGGTACCACACGACAGGGGTGGGTAGTTCGTTCGCGCCCCTCGGCCCGGTCCGGGCGCTGGACACCCGGGACGCGGCGGGCCGGACCCCGGTCGCGTCCGGCGGCACGCTGGTCCTGCCGGTCGCCGGCCTCCGCGGGGTGCCCGCCACCGGGGTCACGGCCGTGACCATGAACGTGACGGTCACCGAGCCGACCCGGGACGGCTTCCTCACGGTGTACCCGGACGGCAAGGCCAGGCCGAACGCCTCCAACCTGAACTGGACCCCGGGCCTGACGGTCCCCAACCTGGTCGTGGTCCCCGTCGTCAACGGCAAGGTCGCGTTCCACAACACCAGCCCGGGCACCGTGCACGTGATCGCCGACATCGTCGGGTACCACAGCAGCGGGGTCGGCGCCGTCTTCCGCCCGCGCGGCCCGTACCGGATGCTCGACACCCGCAGCGGGACCGGCACCTGGCCGAGCGGAGCCGGACCGGTCGCGCCCGGCGGCTGGATCGACCTGAACCTCAGCTCGCTGACCTACGAGGGCGCCACGGCGGCCATCCTCAACGTCACGGTCACCGAGCCGACCCGCGACGGCTTCCTCACGGTGTACGGGGACTTCGGCCAGCCCCGACCGAACGCCTCCAACCTGAACTGGCGCGCCGGCCAGACGGTCCCGAACCTGGTGGTCGTCCAGCTGAACCCGGTGAACGGCACCGCCCGGTTCCACAACACGGGCGCGGGGACGGTACACGTCGTGGCCGATCTGGTCGGGTTCTACGGCAACTGAGCCACCCCTCCGGGGAGGTCCCGCCGGGCCTCCCCGGAGCCTTTTCCGGACAAGTCCCCCGAACGGCGCGTTACCTGCTCGGGGCCCTGCGGGTGCCCCCACGGCCCGGAAGTTCCTCTGTAGGGTGACCGTCTCGACCCCCACCTCTCAGGGATGCTTCACGTGCGTAGAACCCTTTCCGTAGCCACTGTCCTGGTCGCGCTCACCGCGGGGGTGGGCGTCACAGGTGGCTCCGCGAGCGCCGCGGTCACCGACCTGTTCGTGAACAACACGGTCGCCTGCTCCGACGCCGGTACCGGCAGCCAGGCCCAGCCCTACTGCACCCTGGCGGCCGCCGCCGGCGCCGTGACCGCGGGCCAGACGGTCCGGGTGACCGGCACCTACGCCGAGCACGTCACGATCGCGAAGTCCGGCACCGCCGGCAACCCGATCACCTTCCGCGGTGGTCCCCAGGACGACTCGTTCTGGCTCCTCACCGGCCCGGGTGTCGGGATCAAGATCGACGGTCAGCACGACGTCTCGATCCTCAACGTCCAGATCATGGGAGCTCTGCAGACGGCGGCGATCCACGTCGCCCACTCGACCGGCGTGACCGTCGACCAGGTGAAGTTGCGGAACGAGGGACCGCAGGCGGTGCCGGGAGTCCGACTGGAAGCCGTCACCGGGTCCGCGGTCAAGAGGGCCGCGGTCACCGGGAACATGTCGAACGCGATCAGCCTGGACGCCGCGACGAGCGGGGTCACCGTCACGAGCGCGCACATCTACGCCGTGACGACCGCGCCGCGTCCGGGCGGCATCCAGATCCTGGGCTCGAACAACACGGTCGTGCGCAGCGTGCTCATCGACACCGCCGGAACGGGGATCACCCTCGGCGCCGGAGCCGACGGCAACGTCGTGGCCGGCAACAACCTCATCACCGTCGGCGGCCGGGGCATCGACAACGCCGGGGCCACGGGCACGGCGATCACCAACAACACGACGGACTTCAGCTGCGCGACCGGCATCCGGGTGTCCGGCGCGTCCAACGGCGTCTCGGTGCAGAACAACGTCATCGACGGCCTCGGCACGAGGGACTGCGACCCCGCCTTCACCGACAAGGTCGGCATCGGGGTGTACGACGCGGCGTTGTCGGGCACGACCGTGGACTACAACGCGGTGCGCAGCCCGGACAGGCCGCCGTACGCCTGGAAGGCCACGATGGCCTCAGTCGAGGCGTTCCGGGCAGCCTCGGGTCAGGGCGCCCACGACGCGCCGTTCACCAACACCACCAGGTTGGCCGTGCTGACCGACTCGGCCAACTCGGCGGCCCCGGGCTGGCAGGCACGCGACTTCTACGGCCACAGCCCCGAGGACGATCCCGGTGTCCCCAACTCCGGCGCCGGACCGGTCACCTACGCGGACCGGGGCCACAGCGAAACCGTCCGTGGACCGGAGGCCGCGTTCACCATCACCCAGCGGCCGGGCGGCACCATCGTCCTCGACGCCTCCGGGACGAAGCCCGGCTGGGCGCCCATCGCGTCGTACACCTTCAGTTTCCGCGACGGCCCCGACGTCACCCAGACCTCGCCGATCGCCAGCCACACCTACCCGACCGTGGACTACCGCCCGGTCGCGGTGACCGTGACGGACACCAACGGACTCACGAGCCGCGTCCAGAAGGCGTACCTGCCGGGCGACTTCTACGTTCCCGTCAGCCCCGTCCGGGTGCTCGACACCCGGGAGGCGATCGGCACGGCCGGTCGGACCCCGGTGGCCCCGGGGGGCACCCTGACCCTGCCGGTGACCGGTCGCGCAGGGGTGCCCGCGGCCGGGGTGACCTCGGTGACCATGAACGTCACGGTGACCGGGCCGACCGCGAACGGCTTCCTCACCGTGTACCCGAACGGCCAGGACAAGCCCAACGCGTCCAACCTGAACTGGACCCCGGGCCTGACGGTCCCCAACCTGGTCGTCGTGCCGGTCGTCAACGGCAAGGTGGACTTCCACAACACCAGCCCGGGTACGGTGCACGTCGTCGCGGACCTGGTCGGCTACCACACCAAGGACACGGGCGGCAGCTTCGTCCCGCGCGGCCCGGTGCGCGTCCTCGACACCCGGGAGGTCGCAGGCAGGGCTCCGATCGCCCCCGGCGCCACGTTGACCCTGCCCGTGACCGGCCAGCACGGCATACCGCCTACCGGGGTCACCGCCGTCACCATGAACGTGACGGTCACCGGGCCGACGGCCGACGGCTTCCTCACCGTGTACCCGAACGGCCAGGCGAAGCCCAACGCCTCCAATCTGAACTGGACCCCGGGCCTGACGGTCCCCAACCTGGTCGTCGTCCCGGTCGTCAACGGCAAGGTGGACTTCCACAACACCAGCCCGGGCACCGTGCACGTCGTCGCGGACGTCGTCGGCTACCACACCCCCGACGTGGGCACCGTGTTCCGCCCCAACGCGCCGTACCGGGTGCTCGACACCCGGGCCGCCATCGGGGTCCCCAGCACGTACCCGGTGTATTCGGGCAACATGCTCAACCTGGACCTCGGCAACCTGGTCGCGCAGGGGGCGACCTCCGTGGTCCTCAACGTCACCGTGACCGAACCGACCAGCGAGGGCTTCCTCACTGCCTTCGGGGCCTTCCCCGAGGGGCCGCCCAACGCGTCGAACCTGAACTGGCGCCCCGGGCAGACCGTGCCGAACCTGGTGGTCGTCCCGCTGAACCCGGCCAACGGCCTCGCCCTGTTCTACAACAGGTCCGGCGGCAATGTGCACGTGATCGCCGACGTGGTGGGCTACTACGGCACCTGAGCCACGCCCTCGGGGCGGGGGTCCCCGCCCCGGGCGGCGACCCCCTGCGCGGTTGACGCCGATCACCGACGAGCGGCGCCGCCAGGGGGCGGGCTGAGGCGGCTCCTCGGGAGGGGACGCCTCTGGGGCTTGTGTCCGAGTAGGTGGTGATACCCCTGGTCAGGGGCCTGTGCACTGCCCCCACGGGGCGGGAAACCCCCTGTAGGGTGACGGCGCATTCGCCTTGATCCACCACCCCTCAGGGAAGCCTCACGTGCGTAGAACCACCGCTTTCGGCACCATTGTCGTCGCGCTCACCGCGGGGGTGAGCGTCGCAGCCGGTCCGGCCCATGCCGCGACGACCGAACTCTTCGTGAACAACACCGACGGCGCGAACTGCTCGGACGCGGGCGCCGGCAGCGCGGCCCAGCCGTTCTGCACCGTGTCGGCCGCCGCCGCCGTCGTGACCGCGGGTCAGACCGTCCACATCACGGGTACGTACCGCGAGCACGTCACGATCGCCCGCTCGGGTACCCCCGGCAATCCGATCACGTTCCACGGCACCGGCGTCCTGCCCGGCGCCGGGGCCTTCACCCTCAACGGCCCGGACGCCGGGATCACCATCGACGGGCAGCACGATGTGTCCATCAACGGGGCGCAGGTCAACGGCGACGTGACCGGCCCCGGGATCGCGGTGACCGCCTCGACCCGGATCGCCCTCGAACGCGTGGCCGTCTCCCCGAACGGGAAGACCGCGGTGCCCGGCGTGCGCCTCGTGGGTGTGACCGACTCAACCCTCCTCAGGGTCAGCGCCGGCGGGAGCGTGTCGCCCGCGATCGGCCTCGACGCCACGACGAGCCGGGTCACGGTGACCAGCTCCTCGGTGTCGGCGGGGACGGGCCACCGCGGTGGCATCGAGGTCCTCGGCCAGCGGAACTCCGTGCTCCGCACCGTTGTCCGGGGGGCGGCCGCTGCCGGGATCACGGTCGGTCCGGGGGCGACGGACACCGTCGTGGCCAGCAACTCCGTCTTCAACAACCGGGGCTTCGGCATCGTGAACGACGGAGCCACCGGGACGGCGATCGCCAACAATTCGGTGGTCGACAACTGCTGGACCGGCATCCGGGTGTCCGGCGCCTCCGCCGGTGTCTCGGTGCAGAACAACGACATCCGGGACAACGGGTACCCCAGCCTCCCGTGTGTGGCGGGGGCCTCCGACCGGTTCGGCATCGGGGTGCACGACGCCGCGGTGTCCGGCACGACGGTGGACTACAACACGGTGCCGCCCCGGGCGGGCGTCGCGCCGTACGCCTGGGGGACTTTCACGGGCGAGCTCGCGGAGTTCCGTACCGTCTCGGGCCAGGGCGCCCACGACCTGGCCCAGGGTGGCACCCTGGCGAACATCGACTCGGCCAACTCGGCCGCGCCGGGCTGGCAGGCCACCGACCGCTACGGCCGGCGCGCCGTGGACAGCCCCGACCGCGCGAACACCGGGGCGGGTCCGGTGCCGTTCGCGGACCGGGGCCCCATCGAATCGGTGCTCGGGCCCACCGCGAAGGTGGGGCTCACCCAGCGGCCGGGTTGCCAGGTCACCGCTGACGCCTCCGTGTCCACGCCGGGCTGGGGGGCGATCGTGTCGTACACCTTCACCTTCGGCGACGGTGCGACCGTCACCCAGGCCAGCCCGGTCGCGACCCACACCTACCCGGTGTGCGGCACCTACTTCGTCAAGGTCGTCGCGACGGACGCCAACGACATGACCAACGAAACCGGCCAGTACTTCCGGCCCGCCGACGCCTACGTCCCCGTGGGTCCGGTCCGGATCCTCGACACCCGGGAGGCGATCGGCAGCCCCGGCCGCACCCCGGTCGCGCCGGGTGGCACGTTGACGCTGCCGGTCACCGGACACAGTGGAGTTCCGGCCGTCGGCGTGACCTCGGTGACCATGAACGTCACCGCCACCGAGCCGACGAGTGACGGCTTCCTCACCGTCTACCCCAGCGGCCAGCCGAAGCCCACCTCGTCCAACCTGAACTGGACCCGGGGCCTGACCGTGCCGAACCTGGTCGTGATGCAGGTCGTCGACGGAAAGATCAACTTCCACAACTCGGGTCCGGGTACCGTGCACCTCGTCGCCGACCTGGTCGGCTACCACACCACGGGCACGGGCAGCTCCTTCGTGCCGCTGGGGCCGGTGCGGGCCCTCGACACCCGGGAGGCGATCGGCACCCCCGGCCGCACCCCGGTCGCGCCGGGCGGCACGCTGACCCTGCCGGTGGCCGGTCGCACCGGGGTACCCGCCACCGGGGTCACCGCCGTCACCATGAACGTCACGGTCACCGAGCCGACCAGCGCGGGCTTCCTCACGGTGTACCCGAACGGGCGTGCCCTGCCCAACGCGTCCAACCTGAACTGGACGGCGGGCCAGACGGTACCCAACCTGGTGGTCGTGCCCGTGATCGACGGCAAGGTCAACCTCCGCAACTCGGGCCCCGGCACCGTGCACGTCATCGCGGACGTCGTCGGCTACCACACCACCGACCAGGGCACCCTGTTCCAGCCCCGGACGCCGTACCGGGCGCTCGACACCCGGAACGGGACCGGCATGCCCAACGGCGCCAGCTACCCGGTGAGCGGTGGTTCGGCGGTCTCCCTGCGGCTCTCGGAACTGGTCGCCGAGGGCGCCACCTCGGTGGTTCTCAACGTCACTGTGACCGAACCGACCAGTGAGGGCTTCCTCACGGTGTACGGCGACTTCGGGCAGCCGCTGCCGAACGCCTCGAACCTCAACTGGCGCCGGGGCCAGACGGTACCCAACCTGGTGGTCGTCCCACTCAACACGGCGAACGGCATCGCCCTGCTCCACCACACGGGCGCGGGCTCCGTGCACGTCGTGGCCGACGTGGTCGGGTTCTACCGCAACTGACCCGGTCAGGGTGCCGCCCCCGAGGGGCGGCGGCACCCTGCCGACCACCCTCCGAGTGCCTCCGCTCACGGGTCGGGCGGTCGGCGTAATCGTCGAAATGCGGTGTTGATCTGGGCGTTTTGCCAGGTCGTGGGGTTGGTCGGCCCCGACGGGAGGCGATTTCTTCTGTAAGGTGACTGGCGCATTCGACTCCTCCCACCACTCCTCCAGGGAAGCCCCACGTGCGTAGACCCCTACTCCTCGGCACCCTGGTCGTCACGCTCACCGCGGGGGTGAGCGCGACGGCCATCCCCGCCAGCGCCGCGACGACCGACCTCTTCGTGAACAACGGCGTCGCCTGCTCCGACACCGGCCCCGGCAGCCAGGCCGTGCCCTTCTGCACCCTGGCCGCCGCAGCGGCCGCGGTGACCCCGGGCGGGACGGTCCGCGCCACCGGCATCTACAACGAGCGGCTCACCGTCGTCTCCTCCGGCACGGCGGGCAACCCGGTCACGTTCCGGGGCACGAACCCGGACGTCACCGACTTCTTCCTGACCGGCGCCAAAGCCGGCATCACCATCTCCGGTCAGCACGACGTCTCGATCGCCAACGTCCAGGTCACGGCCGGCGTGGGTGGACCCGCGGTGACGGTCGAGAACGCCAGCCGGGTGACCCTCGACAAGGTCGCCGTGCGGCGGAACGAAGTGGCTCCCGTTCCCGGGATCAGCCTGACCGGCGTGACGGACTCCACGCTCACGAAGGTCTCCGTCGCGGGCGCTCTGGTTCCCGCGGTCAGCCTCGACGCGGCGACCAGCGGCGTCGTGGTGACCGGCGCGCGACTGACGCGGTTCAACAACTACCGCCATGGCGGCATCGTCGTCCTCGGGTCCCGCAACTCCGTCCTGTACAGCCTGTTCTCCGCCGCCCGGGCCGACGCGATCACGATCGGGGCGGGTGCCACGGACAACGTCGTGGCCCGCAACACCGTGTCCGAGACCATGCGACGCGGCATCGTCAACGCGGGCGCGACCGGCACCGCGATCACCAACAACACCCTGGGCGGCGGCTACGAGACCAACATCCGGGTCGACGGCGCGTCCACCGGGGTGTCCGTGCAGAACAACGTCGTCCGCAACACGGCCTGCACGGGGGCGGGCTGCGACTGGCCGCCGGCCGACAAGGCGGCGATCGGGGTGTACGGCGACGCGGTGTCCGGCACCACCGTCGACTACAACACGGTGCAGCCCTCGGCCAACGGCCCGCACTACGTCTGGGGCACCACCCCGTACTCCTCGGTGGCCGCGTTCCGTGCCGCCTCCGGCCAGGGCGCCCACGACCGGGACGCGTCCGAGCCCTCCCCGAACTACGACTCCGCCAACTCCGCCGCGCCCGGCTGGCAGTCCACCGACGCCGGCGGTCGTTCACCGGTGGACAACCCCGACGTCCCCAACACCGGCGCCGGCCCGGTCAGCTACGCGGACCGGGGAGTGTTGGAGATCTCGCTCGGGCCCACCGCCGCCCTCGCCCTGACCAGCCGGCCCGACGCCGGGGTCGTCGCGGACGCCTCGGGGACGAGGCCCGGCTGGGTGCCGATCGTGTCGTACACCTTCGACTTCGGCGACGGGACCACCGTCACCCAGGCCAACCCGGTCGCGTCCCACACCTACGCCACCCGGGACCGCCGCGACATCCGGGTGACCGCGACGGACAACCAGGGGCAGACGAACTCCCTCACCAGGAGCTACGAGCCCGGCGGGTACTACGTCCCGCTGGGCCCCGTCCGGGTGCTCGACACCCGGGAGACGGCCGGCCGGATCCCGGTGGCCCCGGGCGGCACCCTGACGCTGCAGATCGCCGGCAGAGCCGGGGTGCCCGCCACCGGCGTCACCTCGGTGACGATGAACGTCACGGCCACCGAGCCCACCCGCGAGGGCTTCCTCACGGTCTACCCGAGTGGCCGGACCCTGCCGAACGCGTCGAACCTGAACTGGACCCCGGGCCTGACCGTGCCGAACCTGGTCGTGGCGCCGGTCGCCGACGGCAAGGTGGACTTCCACAACACCAGCGCGGGTACGGTGCACGTCGTCGCTGACCTGGTCGGCTACCACACCACGGGCGCGGGCAGCGCCTACGTCGTGGCCGCCGCGACCCGGGTCCTGGACACCCGGGACTCGGCCGGCCGGACCCCGGTGGCCCCGGGTGGCACTCTGACCCTGCCGGTGACGGACCGCAACGGCGTACCCGCCACCGGGGTCACCGCCGTCACGATGAACGTCACGGTCACCGAGCCGACGAACCACGGCTTCCTCACGGTGTACCCGAACGGCCAGCCGAAGCCGAACGCCTCCAACCTGAACTGGACCCCCGGCCTGACGGTTCCGAACATGGTCGTGGTCCCGGTGGTCAACGGCAAGGTGGACTTCCACAACACCGGCCCGGGTACGGTGCACGTCGTCGCGGACCTGGTCGGCTACCACACCACGGGTACGGGCGACGTCCTCCACCCGGCCGGGCCGTTCCGGGCGCTGGACACCCGCGACGCCGGTCGCGGCGCGATCGGCCCGACCAACTGGATCCCCCTGGACCTGCGCCACCTGCTCGCGGAGGGGGTCACCTCGGTGGTGCTCAACGTCACCGTGACGGAGGGGCGGGCCGACGGCTTCCTCACGGTCAGTGGCGAGAGCCCGTCGCGGGACACGTCGAACCTGAACTGGCGTCCGGGGCAGACCGTGGCGAACCTCGTGGTGGTCCCGCTCCGCGCGGACGGCGGGTACGTGGTGTTCTACAACAGCAGCCCGGGCACGGTGCACGTGGTCGCCGACGTGGTCGGGACCTACAGCCACTGAGAGTCGGGAGGGCGCCGGGACCCGGTGCCCTCCGCTCTCACCAGGTCAGGGCCAGGTTCCCCACGAGGAGCAGCAGGGGCGCGCCCAGGCTCAGCAGCAGCACCGTGACCCGGGCCCGGCCGTGCAGCCGCAGCGCGCCCGTGGCCCACGCGATCCCGACCCCGCACAGCAGCAGCAGTCCCAGCCCGATCGACCAGCGCAGGTGCAGCCCGGCCGCGTCGCCGACATAGGCGAACCGGGACGTGCCGGAGACCATCCGGGCGGTGAGCTTGTCGCCGGTGCGGTGCTCGGCGTCGGCGGTACCGGCGAGCGCGGCCTTCTCGACGCTGAACGCGGACGCGGCGAACCGGCCCTCGCACCGGGCGGCGAGGCCGTTGCCGGCGCACTCGGTGACGGTGAGGGTGCCGCGGTCGCCGTGCCCGAGGGCGAGCCAGAACGGTTCGGCGCTGACCCAGGCGAAGAAGGCCGCGCATAGGGCGAAGACCACGAGCAGGGGCAGGCCGAGGGCGGGGCGGCGGCCGTCCTTGGGGGGCTTGATCCGGGCGCGCCGGGCGGGCTCGACGGCGTTGCTGGTGTCGGGCCAGAAGGCGTGGTCGACCTCCGGCGGCTCGGGTGCGGACTCGGGACGCATCCGCTGGGCGGGCGGTGCCAGGGCTTCCGCGTCGTCACCTGCGGTTATTCCGGTCATAGACATATTTGACCATTGTCTACGCTTTTGACGGGTGGGAACGGGGCGGCGTGTCGAAATTGGTTCCGGGCGACCAACTACGCTGGGCACATGAGTCACGTTCTCGCCGCGGTCGCCTGGCCCTACGCCAACGGCCCGCGCCACATCGGTCACGTATCGGGCTTCGGCATCCCGTCCGACGTTTTCAGCCGGTACATGCGGATGGCGGGCCACGACGTGCTCATGGTCTCCGGCACCGACGAGCACGGCACGCCGATCCAGGTGCAGGCCGACGAGGAGGGGCTGACGCCGCGCGAGGCGGTGGACAAGTACAACAGGGTGATCGTCGAGGACCTGCACGCCCTCGGCCTGTCCTACGACCTGTTCACCCGGACCACGACCGGCAACCACTACGCGGTGGTGCAGGAGCTGTTCAACGCGCTCGACGCGAACGGGTACATCGTCGCGCAGAAGGCGATGGCCGCGATCTCGCCGTCGACCGGGCGGGGCCTGCCGGACCGGTACGTCGAGGGCACCTGCCCGATCTGCGGCTACGGCAGCGCGCGCGGCGACCAGTGTGACAACTGCGGCAACCAGCTCGACCCGATCGACCTGATCAACCCGAAGTCGAAGATCAACGGCGAGGTCCCGGAGTTCCGCGAGACCGAGCACTACTTCCTGGACCTGTCCGCGTTCGCCGACGCGCTGGGGGAGTGGCTGGACACCCGCGAGGGCTGGCGGCCGAACGTGCTGAAGTTCTCGAAGAACCTGGTCGAGGACCTGCGGCCCCGGGCGATCACCCGGGACCTGGAGTGGGGCGTGCCGATCCCGCGCGAGGGCTGGGACTCGAAGCGGTTCTACGTCTGGTTCGACGCGGTGATCGGGTACCTGTCGGCGTCGATCGAGTGGGCCCGGCGCTCGGGTGACCCGGAGGCGTGGCGACGGTGGTGGCAGGGCGCCGACAAGCGTGCCTACTACTTCATGGGCAAGGACAACATCGTCTTCCACTCGCTGATCTGGCCGGCGATCCTGCTCGGCTACGACGGCAAGGGCGCCAAGGGTGGCAAGCCCGGTGAGCTGGGCGAACTCGGCCTGCCCACCGAGGTGGTGTCGAGCGAGTTCCTCACGATGGAGGGCCGCAAGTTCTCCTCGTCCCGCAAGATCGTGATCTACGTGCGCGACTTCCTGGAGCGCTACGACGCCGACGCGCTGCGGTACTTCATCGCGGTCGCCGGCCCCGAGACCAACGACACGGACTTCACCTGGACGGAGTTCCTCCGCCGCAACAACGACGAGCTGGTCGCGGGCTGGGGCAACCTGGTCAACCGGTCGGTGTCGATGGCGGCGAAGAACTTCGGCGCGGTGCCGGCCCCGGGTGAGCTGACCGACGACGACCGGGCCGTGCTGGAGATCGCCCGCGAGGGCTTCGGCAAGGTCGGCGCGCTGATCGGGCAGCACAAGCAGAAGGCCGCGATCGGCGAGGCGATGCGGGTGGTGGCCGAGGCGAACCGCTACCTCTCCGACCAGGCCCCGTGGAAGCTCAAAGAGGACAAGCCCCGGATGGGTACGGTGCTCTACGTCGCCCTCCAGGTGATCAGCGACTGCAAGACCCTGCTCGCCCCGTTCCTGCCGCACTCCTCCCAGCAGGTGCACGAGCTGCTCGGCGGGACGGGCGTGTTCGCGCCGATGCCCGAGATCCGGGAGGTCGCAGACCTCGACGGCGGGCCGACGTACCCGGTGCTGACCGGGGACTACGTGTTCCCCGCGTGGGAGTCGGTTCCGCTGGTGGCCGGGGTGGAGCTGTCCGCGCCGACGCCGATCTTCAAGAAGCTGGACCCGTCCATCGTGGACGAGGAGCTGGCCCGGCTCGAGAGCTGAGCCACGGAGATCAACAGAAACGAGCCCGATCCGGGGGTACCGGGTCGGGCTCGTTTTTTCGTGTGTCGACGCGCCGTGTGTCGCGGATAACGTACGGCGATCGAGAATTGTTTGCCTTCTGTTAACGCGCCGGTTGAGGGGTAAGCCCTAAGTTGGCGGGTATGACCCTGGTAGGTGAAGCTGCGCAGCGGACGGTGACGTTCGCGGGAAAGCAGTACCCTGCCGAGGAACTCGCCAGAGGAGCCGCATACGAGCTCTACCTGGACGGTCCCGAACCCGGCGCGCTGCCCAACCCCCGCCCGGGGGCCCGGCACCCGTTCCGGATGTTCGTGCACTCCTCGGAGGTACCGGGCGCCGAACCCTTCGACGCCCCACTGACCGTTCCGTTGTCCAGGACTATGAGCTGGGAGAGTGTCCAACGCCTCTCCCAGACCCCGGGTGGGGACCTGCGCGCCGTGCGCGAGTCCGCGACCATCAAGTCGGGTACCCGCATGATCAAGCCGTTGAGTGCCACCCAGGTCGGCGCGTACCTGCGCCGGGGCGCGCTCCCGCACGGCTGCTGCTACCGCGAGCACGACATCGCGCACCTGCGCACCCCGGCCGACCTGCGGTTCCTGGGAATCGACGACGAGGACGCCGCCTACGCCCTGCGCTGGCGCGCCATCGGACCCGAGGACTACGAGATCGCGGACCTGCCGGGCGTGATGGCCCTCCCGCCGCACGAACGGGTCGGCCCGCCGCTGCTCGGTACGGGCTTCGCGCCCAGCAACAAGCACCTGGTGCCCGAGTTCGTGACCGCGGACCTGGCGGAGCTGCCGCTGCCCGCGTTCAGCGAACTGATCGCCTACCTGCCCGACGGCACCGAGGTGACCCTGTTCCACTTCGTGCCCGAGCAGAAGGCCTGGTCCCGGATGGCCGGGCCGCAGTGGCGCCGACTGCTCACCCCGATCGACGCGGACCAGGAGATGATCCCGGTACCCGACACGTTCGCCCGGCTCGTCGGGAGCTACCAGGGCGAGGTGAAGGAGGCCGTGGCCGACCCGCCCGGGGAGTTCCGGCTGCTCGCCAAGAACCGGGCCGCGCGGTACCCGGTCGAGTCGCTGGCCCGCCGGGACGTGCGCGGCCGGTGGCGCGGCATCGACGTACTCATCGTCGGGGCCGACAAGGACTGGCTCCGCGTCCGCCTGATCCGTCCAGATTCCGACTCGATCGTCCGGATCGGCGCCCGGTCCACGGAGCGCTGCGTCTACGAGGCGTGGGCCCAGGGCAGTGAGCTGTCCGACGTCCGCGAGCACCAGACTCCGTACCGCCTATCCTGGTAGGGATGTCTCGATCCCACGCCCCAGAGCGCCCGCCAGCCCCGGAGCCGTTGCCGGTCCCGGTCCTGGACTCCCACACCCACCTCGACATCGTCGTCGACCGGCGGGGTGAGGCCGACGCGACCCTGGACCCCGACGGCCGGGTCCAAGCCGAGATCGACGCCGCCGTCGCCGTCGGCGTGCCCCGGCTCGTCCAGGTCGGTGTCGACGTGGCGTCCTCCCGGTGGGGCGCGCGGCTCGCCGACGCGTCCCCGCACGTCCTGGCCACGGTCGCCCTGCACCCGAACGAGGCCCCCCGCCTGGCGGACCTCGACGAGGCGCTCCGCGAGATCGAGACCCTGGCCGCCCTGCCCCGGGTGCGCGGGCTCGGCGAGACCGGCCTCGACTACTTCCGGACCGGCGAGGAGGGCGTCGAGGCGCAGACCGCGAGCTTCCGGGCGCACATCGCATTCGCCAAGCGGTTCGGCAAGGCGCTCGTCATCCACGACCGCGAGGCCCACTCCGACGTGCTCAAGGTGCTCAAGGAGGAGGGCGCGCCCGACACCGTCGTGCTGCACTGCTTCTCCGGGGACGGCGAGTTCGCCCGCGAATGCGCCGACCAGGGCTTCTACCTGAGCTTCGCCGGCAACGTGACCTTCAAGTCCGCCGCGCACCTCCGGGACGCCGCGCTCGCCGCGCCGCTCGACCAGATCCTGGTGGAGACGGACGCGCCGTTCCTGACCCCGATGCCGTACCGGGGCCGCCCCAACGCCTCGTACCTGATCCCGCACATCGTGCGCTTCCTCGCCGACCTGCGCGGGGTGTCCGTCGAGGACATGTGCGCCGCGCTGGGCGCGAACGGCGAGCGGGTGTTCGGTCAGTGGTAGACCAGCTGCTCGGCGCGGCGGACATCCGCCGGCTCGCCGCCGAACTCGGGGTCACCCCGACCAAGGTCCTCGGCCAGAACTTCGTGCACGACGGCAACACGGTCCGCAAGATCGTGGCGTCCGCCGGGCTCACCCCCGACGACGTCGTGGTCGAGGTCGGCCCCGGCCTGGGGTCCCTGACCCTGGCCCTGCTGCCCAACGCCGCCGCCGTGCACGCCGTCGAACTGGACCCGAAGCTGGCCGCCGCGCTGCCGGGCACCGTTCTCGAGAAGGCCCCCGACCAGGCCGGCAAGCTCACCGTGATCACCGCCGACGCGCTGCGGGTGAAGGCCTCGGACTTCCCCTCGCCGCCGACCGCGCTGGTCGCGAACCTGCCGTACAACGTGGCCGTGCCCGTCGTGCTGACCCTGCTCGCCGAGCTGCCGAGCCTCGCCAAGGGCCTCGTGATGGTGCAGGCCGAGGTGGCCGACCGGATGATCGCCGGTCCCGGTTCCAAGATCTACGGCGTTCCGAGCCTCAAACTCGCCTGGTACGCGAGCTCGCACTGGGCCGGCCCCATCTCGCGCGCCGTGTTCTGGCCCGTGCCCAACGTCGACTCCGGGCTCGTCGCGTTCACCCGCCGGGAGCCGCCGCAGACCGACGTACCCCGCGCGGCCGTGTTCGCCGCCGTGGACGCCGCGTTCGGCCAGCGCCGGAAGATGCTGCGCTCCTCGCTCGCCGACTGGGCCGGCGGCGCCGCGCGGGCCACCGAACTGCTGGAGGCCGCCGGGGTCGACCCGACCGCGCGCGCCGAGACCCTCAACATCCAGCAGTTCTGTGCCATCGCGGCGGCGAAGGTGGCGGCGGAGTGAGTCTCGCGTACGAGGAGAAGCCCGACTTCGTGGCCTCCGGTTCCGTCCGGGTCCGGGTCCCAGCCAAGATCAACATGCATCTCGGGGTGGGTCCGCTGCGCGACGACGGCTACCACGATCTCACCACCGTCTACCAGGCCATCAGCCTCTACGACGACGTGCACGCCCACCGCTCCGACACCCTCGCGCTCACCATCGACGGCGAGGGCGCCGGCACCCTGCCCCTGGACGACGACAACCTCGCCGTCCGGGCCGTCCGGGCGCTCGCCGCGCACACCGGGCTGCCCGCGCACGCCCGGCTGCACATCACCAAGAGCATCCCCGTCGCCGGCGGCCTCGCCGGGGGCAGCGCCGACTGCGCCGCCACCCTCGTCGCCTGCGACGCGCTCTGGGGCACCGGCCTGTCCCGCGACGAACTCGCCAGCATCGCCGCCACCCTCGGCTCCGACATCCCGTTCCTCGTCCTCGGGGGCACGGCACTCGGCACCGGGCGCGGCGAACAGGTCAACCCGGTGCTCGCCGCCGGCACCTGGCACTGGGTCGTCGGCGTCGCCGCCGGCGGCCTGTCCACCCCCGCCGTGTACCGCGAGATCGACCGACTCCGCGAACTCGGCACCGCCCCCGACCCCGCCGGCAGCGCCGACCTGTTGCTCGCCGCGCTCCGCCAACCCGACCCGGAGGTCCTCGCCGCCGTGCTAGTCAATGATCTACAGGCGGCCGCCGTCTCGCTACGGCCCCAACTCCGCGCCACCCTGCGCGCCGGCCTCGACGAGGGCGCGCTCGCGGCCCTCGTCTCCGGCTCCGGCCCGACGTGCCTGTACCTGGCGCGCGACGCCGAGCACGCCAACGCCCTCGCGGCGAGCCTCACCAGCCGTGGGGTGTGCCGCACCGTGCGCACCGCCCACGGGCCGGTCGCCGGGGCGCGGGTGACCTCATGATGGGCGAAGCTTGCGAGCCCATCCCGAGACTCAGTGGCCCCTCGGCACGAGGCTCCGAGCGAAGCGAGGAGTCGTAGTGGCGAACATCGTCAACCTCGACAAGGTCTCCAAGCACTACGCCGCCGGCCCCATCTTCGACGGCGTCTCCCTCGGCGTCGACGAGACCGACCGGATCGGCGTCGTCGGCCTCAACGGGGCCGGCAAGTCCACCCTGCTCAAGCTGATCCTCGGCACCGTCGAACCGGACGACGGCCGGGTCACCCGCCGCCGCGACACCCGGGTCACGGCCCTGCCCCAGCAGATCACCTTCGCCGAGGGCGTGACCGTACAGGACGTCGTGCTCGGTACGGGCTGGCTCGACGAGGGGTTCGCCACCGAGCACGAGTGGGCGTCCGACGCCGGGATCCGGGGCATCCTCGCCGGCCTCGGCATGCCCGGCCTGGGCCTGGACGCCGAGCTGCGGACCATGTCCGGCGGCGAGCGGCGCCGGGTGGCCCTCGCCGCGCTGCTGATCCGCACCACGGACCTGCTGATCCTGGACGAGCCGACGAACCACCTGGACGTCGCCGGCATCGCCTGGCTCGCCGAGTTCCTCAACAACCGCCGGGGCGCGCTGCTGGTCGTCACGCACGACCGGTGGTTCCTCGACGCGGTCTGCAGCCGGACCTGGGAGGTCGCCGACGCCACGGTCCGCGCCTACGAGGGCGGGTACGCCGCCTGGACCCTCGCCCGGATCGAACGCCAGCGCGTCGAGTCGACCCTGGAGGCCCGCCGGCAGAACCTGCTCCGCAAGGAGATCGCGTGGCTGCGGCGCGGCCCGCCGGCCCGGACGTCCAAGCCCAAGTTCCGGATCGACGCCGCCAACGCGCTGATCGCGGACGTGCCGCCGGTCCGCGAGACCGTGTCGCTGCAGAAGATGTCCACGGCGCGCCTCGGCAAGGAGGTCTACGGCCTCAAGGACACGACGGTGACCCTGGGGGACCGTACCCTCCTGAAGCACGTCGACTGGAATGTCGGCCCGGGGGACCGGATCGGCCTGGTCGGCGTCAACGGCGCGGGCAAGACCACCCTGCTGCGGCTCCTCGCCGGCGTCTCGAAGCCCACCTCGGGCGAGGTGAAGATCGGCAAGACGGTGAAGACGGCGTTCCTGTCCCAGGAGCTCGCCGAACTCCCCGGTCACCTGCGGGTCATCGAGGCCGTCGAGGAGGTCGCCAAGCGGATCGTGCTCGGCGACAAGGAACTGTCCGCCGGCCAGGTCGCCGAGCAGTTCGGCTTCACCGACCGCCGGCTGTGGACCCCGGTCAAGGACCTGTCCGGTGGCGAGCGCCGCCGGCTCCAGCTCCTGCGCCTGCTCGCCGCCGAGCCGAACGTGCTCCTGCTCGACGAGCCGACGAACGACCTGGACACCGACACGCTCGCGTCGCTGGAGGACCTGCTGGACTCCTGGCCGGGGACGATCGTGGTCGCCAGCCACGACCGGTACCTGATGGAGCGGGTCTGCGACCAGGTCTACGCCCTGATGGGCGACGGCAAGGTCACCCACCTGCCCGGCGGCATCGACGAGTTCCTCGTCCGGGTCAGCTCCGGGGTCGACGTGGGCGGCCGGTTGTCGGCGGTGTCCGCGGACATGCCGACCAGCGCCGGGGGTGGCGGTTCCGCCGGCCTGTCGGGCGGGCTGTCGGCCGGTGAGGCGCGGGCCGGCAAGAAGGAACTCTCCCGGCTCGAACGGGCGATCACGAAGCTCGACCAGCGCGAGGAGAAGCTGCACGCGCAGCTCGCCGAGCACGCCACCGACTACGCGAAGATCACGGAGTTGCAGGCGGAGCTGAACGCGGTGATCGCGGAGAAGGAATCCACCGAGGAGCAGTGGCTGGCGCTCGCGGAGCAGCTGGGCGGGTAGCCGGACCGGCCCGGCGATCCGTCGGGCCGCCGGCCCGCCTGGAGGCCGCGAACCGGTCCGCATGGGGGCCGCGCCGGTCCAGGCAGGGCCAGAGGCCGCAGCCCGGCCCGTGCGGAGGTCGCAGCCCGGCCGGCCCGGAGGCCGCAGCCCGGCCCGTGCGGAGGTCGCAGCCCGGCCGGCCCGGAGGTCGCAGCCCGGCCCGTGCGGAGGTCGCAGCCCGGCCGGCCCGGAGGTCGCAGCCCGGCCCGCCCGGAGGGCGCAATCCGGCCGGCCCGGAGGCCGCGCGGCGCCGGGCACTCCCGGCAGGTGACGGACAGCGAAAGGCCCCCGGGGAGTCCACTCCCCGGGGGCCTTCCCACAACTCACCTAGTGCGAGTGCCGGAAGCTCTCCTCCGCGTCGGCCTCAGCGGGCGTACCCACGTAGCCGTACACGGCGGCGCCCATCAGCAGCATGCCCGCGCTGTACACGACGATCACGTTGGACATCGAGAAGCCCAGCACGTTGAGGTCGGTCCGCAGGAACGCCAGCATCGCGGTGCCGATCAGCAGGTGGATGGACGACAGCCACCAGTTGACCTTGACGTCGATGTTCCGGCCGACCACCGCGGCGAGCAGGCCGACCGCGCCGAGCACGATCGCCAGCACCGAGAACGCCGGGTTCGCCTTCATGCCGAGCACCAGCTTCGTACCCGTCTGGGCGAAGAAGTCGAGGTCCGTGGTCATCGCGAGGCCGATGATGCCGAACACCAGGAAGTACACGCTGACCAGAGCCGTGATGACCCTGTACACCGGGCGCAGGTGGTGGTTGACCGGAAAGTGTGACATCGTGCCCCTCTTCGTCTGAACGCTCCACCGGCATTCTCGCCTACGCTACCGGCGAGCGCCGCCCAGGGTCGGCTTGGCCTCGAGGTTGCTCAGCCCGTTCCACGCGAGATTGACCAGGTGAGCGGCCACCGCCTCCTTGCGCGGCTTGCGGACCTCCAGCCACCAGCGCCCGGCGAGGGAGACCATGCCGACCAGTGCCTGCGAGTACAACTCGGCGAGTTTGGGGTCGTAGCCCCGGCTCTTGAACTCGGCCGCCAGCACGTGCTCGACCTGGTGCGCCACGTCGTTGAGCACGCTGGAGAAGTTGCCGCTGTTCGAGCCGACCGGCGACTCGCGGACCAGGACCCGGAAGCCGTTGGTGTCCGACTCGATGTAGTCGAGCAGCGCGAGGGCCGCCTGTTCGAGCAGCTCGCGGGGGTGCCCGCCGGTGAGGGCGTTGGTCACCCGGTTCAGCAGGGCGAGGACCTCGCGGTCGACGACGACCGCGTAGAGGCCCTCCTTGCCGCCGAAGTGCTCGTACACGACCGGCTTGCTGACCTTGGCCCGCGCCGCGACCTCCTCCACCGAGGTCCCGTCGAAGCCCTTCTCCGCGAACAGCTGCCGGCCGATCGCGATCAGCTGCTCACGACGCTGCGCCGAGGACATCCTCACCCGGCGCGGCGTCGTCGCCTTCGCATCCCCGCTGTCGACCACCTGGCTATTTAACACGCTTGGCGTCGAGGCGGTCGGCCTTGGGCCACTTCACGTTGGAGATCCAGCCCAGCTTCTCGAACACCCAGATCACCCGGGCCGACGTGTCGAGCTGGCCGCGGTCGACGCCGTGCCGCGCGCAGGTCGGGTCCGCGTGGTGCAGGTTGTGCCAGCTCTCGCCCATCGACAGGATCGCCATCGGCCAGAAGTTGGTCGCCCGGTCACCCTCGCGCATCTCGAACGGCCGGTTGCCGACCACGTGGCACACGGAGTTGATCGCCCACGTCGTGTGGTGCAGCAGGCCCACCCGGACCAGGCCGCCCCAGAAGAACGCGGTCAGCGCGCCCCACCACGACCAGGTGATCAGGCCGCCGATGACGCCCGGCAGCAGCAGCGAGGTGAAGATCAGCGGCACGAACAGCGCGTCCACCCGGCGGATGTCCTTGTCGGCGACCAGGTCGGGGGCGAAGCGCTCCCGGTTCGACAGCTCGCGGTGGAACAGCCAGCCGATGTGCGCGTGGAACATGCCCTTGGTCAGGCCCTTGAACGTCGAGCCGTACCGCCACGGGGAGTGCGGGTCGCCCTCGAGGTCCGAGTACTGGTGGTGCCGGCGGTGGTCCGCCACCCACTGGGTCGGGGAGCCCTGGATCGCCATCGAGCCGGCGACGGCGAGGGTGACCCGGAGCCAGCGCTTGGCCTTGTAGCCGCCGTGCGTGAAGTACCGGTGGAAGCCGACGGTGATGCCCCAGCCCGCGATGTGGTACATCACGATCGTGATCACCACGTCGGTCCAGGTCAGGCCCCAGCCCCAGGCGAACGGGATCGCGGTGAGCAGCGCCAGGAACGGGATCACGACGAAGGCCCACAGGCCGATGATCACTCCGGTGCCCTGGGAGCCCTCAGTCAGCGGTTTGGGGCCGCCCTGCAGCTGGTCCTGGGCGGTCGTCGACTGGGTCATGTGCCTCGCTCCACGTTCGGGGGGTCGCTACCTACGCAACCGTAACCTACGGTCCCGTAGTTTCCCACCGCTCGACCGTGCCGACTTGCCCCACCGCGGGGGTATGTTTCCGTACATGCGTGCGAAGCCGGAGAGTCGGGAGCGGGCCCGTGAGTTGCGCATGGCGGGCGCGACCCTGTCGGAGATAGTCCGGGAGCTCGGCGTCGCGAAGTCCTCGGTGTCGACCTGGGTGCGCGACGTTCCTACTGAGGCCGTTGGGGTCCGCCTTGGTGGCGAGGTGCTCGACCGGATGAAGGTGATGAGTGAGGCGCGTTGGGCCAGGCACGAAGAGCGGCGCTCGGCGGCGCGCGAAGAGGCCATGGCGAGGGGCGCGGTGGCCGCAACGGATCCGATGATCGCGGCCGCGGCAATCGCCTACTGGTGCGAGGGCTCGAAGTCCAAGCCCTGGCGGCGCTCCGAGCGGCTGACCTTCATCAACAGCGACCCAGGGCTGATCGCCTTGTTCCTGGGGTTTCTTCGTGGGAGTGGGGTCGCCGAAGACCAGATCAGCTACCGGCTGTCGATCCACGAGACGGCGGACGTGCCAGCGGCCACCCGGTGGTGGGCTGAGCGGGTCGGCGTCGTTCCAGAGCGGTTCGCCAACGCGACTCTCAAGCGGCACGTGCCGACAACTCGCCACAATACTGACGACCACTACCACGGCTGCCTGATCGTCGACGTCCGCCGAAGCCGCCAGTTGTACTGGTTCGTGGAGGGGGCGGTCCGGGCGGTCATAGCGGGTGTCGGGCATTCGGTAAGGTAGGTCGGGATGGGGTATGGGGTAACGGCAGCCCGCAGGCCTTTGGTGCCTCGCAGTCCAGGTTCGAATCCTGGTACCCCAGCAAACCGGGCGCCCCAACCGTGACGAAATAGGGGAGTGCGCGTGCGCAGGACTGTCATCGTTCTCGCTGCTGGTCAGGGCAAGCGGATGCGCTCGGCGCTCCCGAAGGTGATGCACCCCCTCCTCGGCAGGCCACTGGTCGGCCACGTGCTGGCCGCCGCCGCCCCGCTCGACCCCGAGCACACGGTCGTCGTGGTCGGCGTCGGCTCGGAGCTGGTCACCGACTACCTCGCCACGGCGCTCCCCGGCGCGGTCACCGCGCTCCAGGAGACGCAGGGCGGCACCGGGCACGCGGCCCGGGTCGGCTTCGAGGCGGTCAAGGACGTCGAGGGCACGGTCGTGGTGCTGTTCGGGGACAACCCGCTGCTGCGCCCGGAGACGATCGAGAAGCTGGTCGCCGTGCACGAGGCGGGCGGCGACGCGGCCACGGTGCTGACGGCGTCCCAGGAGGACCCGACCGGGCTGGGCCGGATCCTGCGGGACGCCGACGGCCGGGTGACCGGGATCGTGGAGGAGCGCGACGCGACCGCCGAGCAGCGCGCCATCCGGGAGATCAACAGCGGGATCATGGTGTTCGAGGCGGCGGCGCTGCGCGACACCCTGGGCGTGCTGACGGCGCACAACGACCAGGGCGAGGAGTACCTGACGGACGTCGTCGGGCTGCTCGTGGCCGCGGGGCGGACCGTGGGGGCGTATGTCGCGCCGGACGTGACCGAGACCTACGGCTGCAACGACCGCGCCCAGCTCGCCGACCTGCGGTACCTGCTGCGGGACCGGGTCAACCGGGAGCACATGCGCAACGGCGTGACCATGATCGACCCGGCGACCGCGTGGATCGACGTGACGGTGACCCTGGAGCCGGACGTGACGCTGGAGCCCGGGGTCATCCTGCGCGGCGGGACGTCGGTGGCGGCCGGCGCGCTGGTCGGCCCGGACACGACGCTGGTGGACTGCGAGGTGGGCGCGGGCGCGACGGTGATCCGGGCGCACGCGTTGGGCGCGGTGATCGGGGCCGGCGCCCAGGTGGGGCCGTACGCGTACCTGCGGCCGGAGACCGTGCTGCACGAGCGCGCGAAGGTGGGCACATTCGTGGAGACCAAGAAGACCACGGTGGGTACGGGGGCGAAGATCCCGCACCTGACGTACGCGGGGGACGCCACCATCGGCGCGAACGCCAACATCGGCGCGGCGACGATCTTCGTGAACTACGACGGGGTCAACAAGCACCACACCACGGTCGGCGAGGCGGCGTTCGTGGGCTGCGACACGAACCTGATCGCCCCGGTGACGGTGGGCCCGGGCGCGTACGTGGCGGCGGGCAGCGTGATCTACAAGGACGTGCCGGCGGGTTCGCTGGGCGTCACGCGGGGCCAGCAGCGCAACATCGACGGCTGGGTGCAGCGGCGGCGCGCGGGGACGAAGTCGGCGGCAGCGGCGGCGGCGGCGGCGAAGGCGAGCGCCGAAGAAGAGGGCTGACCTGCTGGTGGTCGCCCACCTGGGTAACTTAACGAACGGCCCCGATAGCACCTGGCGCAGCTGAATAATCGATGGCGTGAAGTTTGCCACGAGGTTCGGGTCGGCTTGGGATGGACGCCCGCGAGCGGCGATACTGGGCGTGAGTCCTAGCCGCACGTGGTGTCGCCACCACCGTGTCACCAACGCTGTGTCACTAACGAGCAGACAGGGTCGTACCCGATGGGCAGTATCGTCGCGGAGAACCGAAAAACACTGATGCTCTTCTCCGGCCGGGCGTACCCCGCGCTGGCCGAGGAGATCGGGTCGGAGTTGGGGATCAAGCCGACCCCGACCGACGCCTACGATTTCGCCAACGGCGAGACCTTCGTCCGGTACCAGGAGTCGGTGCGCGGTTCGGATGCCTTCGTCGTGCAGTCGATGACGACGCCGATCAACCAGTGGGTCATGGAGACCCTGATCATGGTGGACGCGTTGAAGCGCGGTTCGGCGAAGCGGGTGACCGTGGTCCTCCCGTTCTACCCGTACGGCCGGCAGGACAAGAAGCACCGGGGCCGCGAGCCCATCTCGGCGCGCCTGGTCGCGGACCTGCTCAAGACGGCCGGCGCGGACCGGATCCTGACGGTCGACCTGCACGCCTCGCAGATCCAGGGCTTCTTCGACGGCCCGGTCGACCACCTGTACGCGATGGACACCCTCGCCGACTACCTGCTGGAGAAGTACGCGGGCAGGCCCCTGGCGGTCGTGTCCCCGGACGCGGGCCGGGTGAAGGTCGCGGAGCGGTGGGCGAACAAGTTCGGCGGGGTGCCGCTGGCGTTCGTGCACAAGACGCGCGACCCGATGAAGCCCAACCAGGTGGTGGCCAACCGGGTGGTCGGGGACATCGAGGGCCGGGTCTGTCTGATCATCGATGACATGATCGACTCGGGCGGCACGATCTGTAAGGCCGCCGACGTGCTGTTCGACAGCGGCGCGACGGACGTGGTGGTGGCGGCGACGCACGCGATCCTGTCGGACCCGGCGACGGAGCGGTTCAAGAACAGCCGGATCAGCGAGGTCGTGGTGACGAACACGCTGCCGATCCCGGCGGAGAAGCAGCTGGACAAGATCACGGTGCTGTCGATCGCGCCGATGGTGGCGCGGGCGATGCGCGAGGTCTTCGACGACGGTTCGGTGACCACCCTCTTCGGCGGTCTGTCCGGCTGAGCGAACTCGTGGCGGGCGGGACGTCGGGCGACCGACACCCGCCCGCCTTTCGCATTCCAGTACCCCAAAGCAAGATCTTTTGATGGTTACGAGTGGGGCGGTGACCTGTGCGCGAAGGCTGGAGCCCGGAGGGGCGCCGCCCGCGAACGCCGAGCCCGGACACTAGGTCCGGGGTTCCGTGTGTGGTAGGGCACCCGATTTAGTGTCGACGGGGGTGCTCCGGTAGGCTGGTGCGGTTGCCACGGCGAGGGTGCCCCTTCTGATGGGGGCTCCGTCATCGACGCGGTGCTCTGGGCGAGGACGTCCGTGCATCACGCCGCCGCGCCGGGCACCGCACACCGATGACATGTTCGCACAAAAGACCAAGCCCTTCCGGAGGAGTTCTCCCGTGTCCGAGGTCCGTATCAGCGCAGAGCCCCGCACCGAGTTCGGCAAGGGTGGCGCGCGTCGCACCCGTCGGGCCGGCAAGATTCCTGCCGTGCTCTACGGCCACGGTGAGGCCCCCAAGCACATCGCCCTCCCGGCGCTGGAGTTCAGCAACGCGATCCGTCGCGGTGGCATCAACCAGCTCTTCACCCTCGAGTCGACCGCCGGTGAGAAGATCCTGGCGCTCCCGAAGGCGCTCCAGCGCGACCCGATCCGCGACACGATCGACCACGTCGACATGCTGATCGTCAAGCAGGGCGAGAAGGTCACCGTCGAGGTCCCGATCCACTTCGTCGGCGAGGCCGACAAGGCCGGCATGGTCATGCACGCGCTGAACACGCTGTCGCTGAGCGCCGACGCCACCAAGCTGCCGGACAGCGTCGAGGTCTCCCTCGACGGTCTCGCGGTCGGTGACCACCTCACCGCCGGTCAGATCACGCTGCCGGAGGGCTCCGAGCTGATCACCGAGCCCGAGACCCTCATCGTCAACGTGGTCGCCACCCCGAGCGCCGCTGACGTCGAGGAGACCGAGGCTCCCGCCGAGGCGTAGGTCGTCTGAACGTTCCGGCCCGGCTGATCACTCAGCCGGGCCGTTTTCTCATCTGGGAGTACCGCTGTGTCTGACGAGACGTTCCTGGTGGTCGGCCTGGGCAACCCGGGCAAGCAGTACGCGGGGAACCGGCACAATGTCGGTTTCATGGTCGCCGACCTGCTGGCGGGCCGGGTGGGCGCGAAGTTCGGCCGGCACGCGCGTGCCCCGAAGTCGGAGGTCGCCGAGGGCCGGGTGCGGCCGGGCGGGCCGAAGCTGGTGCTGGTGAAGCCGCTGACGTTCATGAACCTGTCGGGTCCGCCGGTGGCGGCGCTGGCCGGGTTCTACAAGATCCCGCCGGAGCGGATCATCGCGGTGCACGACGAGTTGGACGTGCCGTTCACGTCGCTGCGGATCAAGATCGGCGGCGGGGAGGGCGGGCACAACGGGCTGCGCTCGATGACCCAGTCGTTGGGTACGAAGGACTATGTCCGGGTGCGGTTCGGCATCGGTCGCCCGCCGGGCCGACAGGACGCGGCCGATTTCGTGCTGAGTGACTTCTCCACTGTGGAGAAGAAAGAACTCGACTATTTCGTGGACCGTACCGCCGACATCGTCGAGGCCGTCGCCGACAATGGCGTCGAGTGGGCGCAGAATAGTTACCACGCGGCGTGACCGTTTTACCCCTAATTCGTTACCACGGTAGGTGACACTGGGGGGAAGGCAATGGCGGTTGTTGAGCTGGATATCGCGACGGACCGTCGTGTCGCCGCGCCGTCGAGAGCGTGGGAGTCGCGTTATCTGCGCTACCTGCTGACGACCGACGTGCTCGTGGGGCTGCTCGCGGGTGGCGTGGCGTTCTGCCTGCGCTTCGGTGAGCGGATCACGGAGTACAACCTCTGGTATTTCGCGCTTTCACTCGCCTTTCCCGTCGCCTGGGTCGCCGCGCTCACCCTGAACCGGGCCTACGAGAAACGCTATCTGTACGTCGGCACCGACGAGTACCAACGCGTATTCCGTTCCGGTCTCGGACTCACGGCCGGACTGGCCCTGATGGCGTACGCGTTGGAGATTCCGCTCGCCCGGAGTTATGTCCTCATGGTGCTGCCGTTGGCGACCGTCGCGGGAATTGTGAGCCGGTTCCTGGTCCGCAAGGGACTGCACATGTTGCGCGAACGCGGCCGGTGTCTGCGCCGGGTCGTGGTGGTCGGCCACAGTGTCGCGGTGGCCCAGTTGGCGGTGCAGCTGCGCCGGGAGGCGTACCACGGGCTGACCGTCGTCGGCGCGTGTGTGCCGTCGAGCCGGGACGCGCTGCTGGCCGAGGTGCCGGTGTGCGGCACGTTCGACGACGTGGCGGGCGCGGTCGAGGCGGCGGGGGCCGACACCGTGGTGGTGCTGTCCTGCCCGGAGATCGACGGCATCGCGATGCGCCGGCTGGCCTGGGAGCTCGAACGCGGCGACGTGGACCTGATCGTGGCCAGCGCGCTGCTGGACGTGGCCGGCGACCGGACCACGATCCGCCCCGTGGACGGGCTGCCGATGCTGCACGTGGAGCACCCGAACCTGGCCGGTACCCGGCGGTTCGCCAAGGAGCTGTTCGACCGGGTCGGCGCGTTCGCGATCCTCGTTCTCATCGCTCCGTTGTGGATCGTGGTCGGGTTCGCGATCTGGTGGGGCGAGCCGGGCGCGCCGATGCTGTTCCGTCAGCTCCGGGTGGGCAAGCACGGCCGGCTGTTCGGGGTGTGGAAGTTCCGCAGCATGTACGTCGACGCCGAGGCGCGCAAGGCCGCCCTGGAGAGCGAGACCGGCGGCGTGCTGTTCAAGATGCGCGACGACCCGCGGGTGACCCCGGTGGGGAAGTTCATCCGCCGGTTCTCGATCGACGAACTGCCCCAGCTGCTCAACGTGCTCGCCGGGGACATGTCGCTCGTCGGGCCGCGCCCGCCGCTGCCGGCGGAGGTGGCGGCCTACCCGGACGACATGCGCCGCCGGCTCGTGGTCAAGCCCGGCCTGACCGGGTTGTGGCAGGTCAGCGGACGTTCGGACCTCCCCTGGGAGGAAGCGGTCCGACTTGACCTGAGGTACGTGGAGAATTGGTCTCTGTCATTGGATCTGGTGATTCTGCTGCGTACACTGACTGCGGTGTGTCGCGCCTCGGGAGCGTACTGATGATCACTCCGGCTGGAGATGCCGCGTTCGCCCGCTGGTTGGCCAGGGCCGCCGGTGACGCTCTGCTCGCCCTGCGGGACGAGTTGGGCTTCCACGACGCCCTGATGCTGAAGAACGCGGGCGACAAGATCTCGCACGAGCTGCTGATGGGCGCCCTGGAACGGTGGCGGCCCGGCGACGCGGTGCTGTCCGAGGAGGGCGCCGACAGTGCGGCCCGGCTCGGGGCGGACCGGGTGTGGATCATCGACCCGCTCGACGGCACCCGGGAGTTCTCCGAGGAGGGCCGCACCGACTGGGCCGTGCACGTCGCGCTGTGGCGCCGCGCCATGGCCCGTCCGGGGCCGGGGGAGCTGGTCGCGGGCGCGGTCGGGATGCCGGCCCGGGGCATCATCCTCGGTACGGACACGCCGCCGGCCTACCCGCCGCTGCGCGGCGAGGGCCCGGCCGGGGCGCTGCGGATCGCGTGCAGCCGGTCCCGCCCGCCGGCCTTCCTGACGGCCCTCGCCGAGGAGCTGGGGGCCGAACTGGTCCCGATGGGCTCGGCCGGCGTGAAGGTGTCCGCCGTGGTCACGGGCGAGGTGGACGCGTACGTGCACGCCGGCGGCCAGTACGAGTGGGACTCGGCCGCCCCGGTCGCTGTGGCCCGGGCCACGGGCCTGCATACTTCCCGGATCGACGGTTCTGTGCTGGACTACAACCAGCCTGACCCTAAATTGCCTGACCTGCTGGTCTGTCGTAAGGATCTTGCACAGACGCTGCTCGGCTCACTTTCGTCCCTTTAATCTATCGGAGCACCTAAATGACCGAATTCCCTACCGCGCCAGTGGGTTATACGGTCACGCACCTCGACGCCCTGGAAGCAGAGGCGATCTTCGTGTTCCGCGAGGTCGTGGCCGAGTCCGAGCGTCCCGTGCTGCTGTTCTCGGGCGGTAAGGACTCCATCGTCCTGCTCCGGCTCGCCGAGAAGGCGTTCGCCCCCGGGCGGATCCCGTTCCCGCTGCTGCACGTCGACACCGGGCACAACTTCGCCGAGGTGCTCGACTTCCGCGACCAGCGGGTCGAGGAACTGGGCAGCCAGCTCCTCGTCGCCAGCGTGCAGGAGGCCATCGACACCGGGCTCGTCGTCGAGCCGCCGTCGGGGATGCGCAACCCGATCCAGACCCCGGTGCTGCTCGACGCGGTGGAGAAGTACCGCTTCGACGCGCTGTTCGGGGGCGCCCGCCGCGACGAGGAGAAGGCCCGGGCCAAGGAACGGGTGTTCAGCTTCCGCGACGAGTTCGGCCAGTGGGACCCGAAGAACCAGCGCCCCGAACTGTGGTCGCTGTACAACGCGCGGGTCCAGCAGGGCGAGTCGATCCGGGTGTTCCCGCTGTCCAACTGGACCGAGCTGGACGTCTGGCACTACATCGACCGCGAGAACATCGCCCTGCCCTCGATCTACTTCGCGCACGAACGCGAGGTCGTCGACCGCGACGGCATGCTGTACGCGGTGCACGACGTCCTCCCGGTGCGCGCCGGCGAGAAGCCGTTCAAGGAGCAGGTCCGCTACCGCACGGTCGGCGACGCGTCCTGCACGGCGGCCGTGAAGTCCGACGCCGACACCGTGGCCAAGGTGATCGACGAGGTCGCCTCCACTCGGATCACCGAGCGCGGCGCGACCCGGGGCGACGACCGGGTCAGCGAGGCAGCCATGGAGGACCGCAAGCGCGAGGGATATTTCTAAGATGGACATTCTGCGATTCGCCACAGCCGGGTCCGTGGACGACGGCAAGTCCACGCTGATCGGCCGGCTGCTGTACGACTCGAAGTCCATCTTCGAGGACCAGTTGGCGGCCGTCGAGGCCACCAGCGCGGCCCGGGGCGACGACTACACCGACCTGGCGCTGCTCACCGACGGCCTGCGGGCCGAGCGGGAGCAGGGCATCACGATCGATGTGGCGTACCGGTACTTCGCCACGCCCAAGCGGAAGTTCATCATCGCCGACACCCCGGGGCACATCCAGTACACCCGGAACATGGTGACCGGGGCGTCCACCGCCGACCTGGCGCTGATCCTCGTCGACGCCCGCAAGGGGCTGGTCGAGCAGTCGCGGCGGCACGCGTTCCTGTGCTCCCTGCTGCGCGTCCCGCACATGGTGCTGTGCGTCAACAAGATGGACCTGGTCGACTGGTCCGAGGAGGTCTTCGAGCAGATCCGGGCCGAGTTCCGGGCGTTCGCGACCAAGCTCGAGGTGCCCGACCTGTCGGTGATCCCGATCTCCGCGCTCAAGGGCGACAACATCGTCACCAGATCCACGAACATGCCGTGGTACGACGGCCCCGCGCTCCTGCACCACCTGGAGAACCTGCACATCGCGTCCGACCGCAACCTGGTCGACACCCGGTTCCCGGTGCAGTACGTGATCCGGCCGCAGTCCAACTCCGCCCGCGACTACCGGGGCTACGCCGGCCAGGTCGCGTCCGGGGTGCTCAAGCCCGGCGACGAGATCACGGTGCTGCCCTCCGGGTTCACCTCGAAGATCGCGGCCATCGAGACCGCCGACGGGCCGGTCGCCGAGGCGTACCCGCCGATGTCCGTGACCGTCCGGTTGGAGGACGAGATCGACATCTCCCGCGGGGACCTGATCTGCCGGCCCAACAACCAGCCGCAGGTCTCCCAGGACGTCGAGGCCATGATCTGCTGGATGGACGAGACGGCACCACTGGTCCGGGGCAAGAAGTACGCGATCAAGCACACCACGCGGACCGCCCGGGCGATCGTCAAGGACCTGCACTACCGGCTCGACATCAACACCCTGCACCGGGACGAGACGGCCCCGTCGCTCGGGCTGAACGAGATCGGCCGGATCAGGCTGCGGACCACCGTGCCGCTGCTGTGCGACGAGTACCGGCGCAACCGGGTGACCGGCGGGTTCATCGTGATCGACGAGTCGACGAACCGCACGGTGGGCGCGGGCATCATCGTCTGACCCGTTTCACCGGCGCGGCGTCCACCTCTACGGGTCGGCGCCGCGTCCGCGTCTACCCGTGACTTTTGTGGGACGGCATCGCTTCCGGGCGGGTGGCGGGCGATGATGGGCGGATGATTGCCCGCCGGTTGTGGACCCTGTTCGAGCCGTTGCACGCGGTGACCTACTTCGCCCCGGAGTGCCGGGCCGCCTTCGAGGAGGCCGGCCTGCGCGGCTTCTGGCGCGGGTACTTCGGCGGGCGGGCCGCGCCGCTCGGACCCGTCGGGGCCGCCCCGGTGACGGCGTTGTTCTTCGGGTTCGCGCCGCGGATGGTGGAGCGGGCGCTGCCGGCGGTGTGGGAGCTGGCGGGGCCCGAGGAGGCGTTGCGGGCCCGGGCGGCGGGGGCACGGGCCGCCCTGGCCCGGTTGTTCGGGTCCGTGGGCACCGGTCCCGGCGATCTGGCCGATCCGGCGGGGGTCTCCCGCGCGGTTGCCGAGGCCGCCGGGTTGCTCCGGCGGGCCGCCGAGGCCGTGGACACCTCCGGGCGGCCGTTGGCCGCCGCGAACGCCGCCTTGGCATGGCCGACGGATCGAATTGACGTGGTGTGGCACGCCGCGACCGTTCTCCGGGAGCACCGGGGGGACGGGCACGTGGCCGCGCTGGTGGTCGCCGGGCTCGACGGGTGCGAGAGCCTCGCCTGGCGGGCGGCGCTCGACAACGACCGGACCGTGTTGCAGCCGGCGCGGGGCTGGAGCGACGAGGAGTGGGGCCGGGCCGAGGAGCGGCTGCGCGAGAAGGGCTGGGTGGACGCGGACGGGAAGCCGACCGAGTTCGGGGAGGCGGCGTTCGCGCAGGTGGAGGCCCGGACGGATGTGATCGCGGAGGACGTCTGGCGGGGGGTGGACGTCGCGCGGTTGGTGGAGGTGTTGGAGCCGTTGGCGCGGGCGGCGGCGGACGCGTTGCCGTTTCCCAACCCGATCGGGCTGACTAAGTAGGGGTGTGAAGGTTTTTTAGATGCCGTGGCCGCGTTTGTGGAGGGCCGAGACGACCCGCTCGACGGTGACGATCCGCGCGTTGGCCGCCAGGGCGATGGCCGCCCGGGGCTCGCGCCAGCGCTGCCGGAGCGCCGCCCGGGCCCACCGGACGGACTGCTTGCGATCACCCTTGGCGGCGTACCAGCACGCCAGCTGGCCGTAGACCCGGGCCGCGCCCGTCCGGCAGGTCCCGATCTCCGGGTGCCGGTGCAGCATCCACCGCAACGACGAGATCTTCGTGTCGTACTGCCGCGCGAACAGCGACCCCACCCCCCACGCGACCCGGACCAACGGCTGGTCCACGTGCACGATCGGATGCCGGGCCGCGGCGCGCAACAGCAGGTCCCAGTCCTCGTTCTGGCTGCCCGGCGCGTCCTCGGCGACCATGCCCAGCCCGCCGGTCAGCGCGCTCCGCCGGATCACGAACGTCGAGGAGTGCAGCATCGACATCCGGGAACCGAGCAGGTCCGCGTGGCTGACCTCGGTGCGGCCGGCGAGCCGCTGGTTGACCTGCCCGTTGTAGGACACCTCGATCGAGCAGGTGCCGAACTCCGCCAGCGGCTTGCGCCACAACGCCATCGACTGGGTGACCACCTTGCCCGGCAGCCACTCGTCGTCGTCGTCGCAGAACGCCACCAGGTCCGTGTCCAGCGCCATGATGCCGGTGTTGCGGGCCCCGGCCAGCCCGGGGGTGCGGTTGTTGGACAGCACCATCACGGGCCGGGGGCCGCCCTGGGCCACCATGAAGTCGGGCTCGGCCCGGTCGTAGACGACGATGACCCGCATCTCGCCCGGGTACTCCTGGGCCAGCACCGACGCGATGGCCGCCCGGAGCTGCTCGGGACGATTGTGGGTGGGGATGACGACACCGATGGACGGCCAGTACATGTCTAACTCCGGAGGTAGCCGTAGCGGCTGAGCAGGGGCCCGGTGAGCGCCCGCACGATGTTCCGCTGTCGGGGGGGAAGCGAGGTCCGCCAGTCCTCGTCGCGGCGGAGCGGCACCGGGCCCACCGTGAACCGCATCGGGTTCCCGGCCGCGCTGTGGCAGGTGGTCAACTGCGCGGAGTCGGCGTGCAGGAACTCCATCGGCCCCGGGTCCACGCCCACGAACCGGGCCAGCGAACGGGTCACGGCCACCGGGTCGCGCATGAAATTCTCGTACCGGACCCGGCGGGTGGGGACGCCGCGCCTTCTCAGGACGCCGAACGCCGCGTTGTGCGCGTTCCACAGCATCGCCGAGCGGGCCGGCGTGTACCGGGTCATCGCGTCGCCGTCCGCCTCGGGCCGCGCGACCTCCTTCGTCCAGGAGTAGGCGACGCCCCGGGAGTCGCGGACCACGTGCAGAACACGGAGATCCACCTCGGGGGAGTACCGCAGGCAGTACGCGAGCGCCGCGTGCTTCGAGGAGTCGATCACCACCTCGGAGCCGCTGACCTCGGCGGCCGCCTGATACACCCGGCGGTAGTGCCAGACGTAGTCCTCGACCGCCCCGCCGCCGCGCACCGCCAGCCGCGGGATGTACCGGGTGCGCTCCACCGCGTCCCGCAGCTCCAGCAGCCGGGGCACGTCCAGCCGGTGCCAGCCGCCGAACGCCCGGTCGCCGACCTCCTGCCAGAACTCGCACCGGGAGAACCGGTTCCCGCAGGCGCACCGCTCGTCGTCGCGCACGTCCCGGTCCCACAGGTGCACGACCTCGCCCAGGGCGCAGACACCCGGGAGCTGCCCGAGTACCCGCTCCAGGAGGGTCGTGCCACTACGGCCGAGTGCGCCGATGAAAATTACGCGAACCACTCATACCCTCCTGTACCAGCCCGATCGTTATAACGAGCGAGCAATACGGAGAGAACGGGGTTCGGGGCTTTGGCAGCAAAAGTGACAGTCGGCGAGATCGCCTTCGACGCGCTCACGGAGGAGGAGGTGGTCAGCCACGTCAGGGCGGCGCTGGACCGGGGGGAGGGTGGGCGGATCATCACGCCGAACGTGGACATCGCGCTGCGCGCCGGGGCCATGCCCGGGCCGGGCCGGGCCGCTGGAGCCGCCGGGGCGCGGCCCGTGCCGACTCCTGGTGCCGACGGGGCCACCGCCCATGACGGCGCTGCCGGCGGCCGGCCCGTGCACGACCCCTTCCCCGGCGACGCCGTCACCGTCCGACGGTTCCTCGCCGACGCCAGCCTCGTCGTCGCCGACGGCATGCCCCTCCTCTGGGCGTCCCGCCTCGCCCGCACCCCCCTGCCCGAACGCGTCGCCGGCTCCAGCTTGATCTGGACCCTGTCCCGCGCCGCCGGCCTCGACGGCCGCTCCGTGTTCCTGATCGGCGGCCGCCCCGGCACCGCCGCCGGCCCCGCCCTGGAGGCCGGCTGTCCCGGACTCCGGATCGCCGGCCACGTCAGCCCGCCGTTCGGCTTCGAACGCACCTCCTTCTACGACGAGCTCTGTGCCAGGGTGAAGGAGACGAAACCCGACATCGTGTACGTCGGCCTCGGCTTCCCCAAACAGGAGCACGTCATCGACCGGCTCCGGCCCGAACTGCCCGCCGCCTGGTTCGTCGGCTGCGGCGCCTCCGTGCAGTTCGTGGCCGGCGAGCTGCACCGCGCGCCACTCTGGATGCAACGTTCCGGTCTGGAGTGGATCCACCGGCTGCTCAGCGAACCCCGGCGGCTCGCCGGCCGGTACCTCATCCACGATCTGCCCTTTGCTTTTCGCCTTCTGAGCTCCGCTGTGAGGAAACGTGCCTGAGATGCAGACCTTCGACCGACCCACCGACGCCTGCGCCGCGCTCCAGACGCGGGTGGACGAGCTGCTCGGCGAGCACCTCGGGTCCCGCGCCCTGGAGGCCGGCGCGGGCAAACGCACCCGCCTGTCCCTGCCCCCGGACACCTACGTCGTCGGCGTCGACACCGACCCCGACGCCCTGGCCTGGAACACCCGCCTCGACGAGCGCGTGCTGTGCGACCTGATGGAGTACACCCCGCCGTTCGGCACCTTCGACCTGATCACCTGCTGGTACGTGCTGGAGCACGTCGACCGGCCCGAGCTGCTCATCGAACGGTTCGCGAACTGGCTGCGCCCCGGCGGCCTCATGGTGCTCGCCGTGCCGCACCTGGCGAGCCCCAAGTCGTTGGTGACCAAGTGGACGCCGCACAGCTTCCACATCTGGTTCCGGCGCAAGGTGGCCGGATCCGCCAACGCCGGCAAGCCCGGCTTCGGCCCGTACCCGACGACGCTGCGGCGGTCGATCGCGCCCCGGAACCTGGCGCGGCGGGCGGCCGACCTGGGGCTGAGCGTGGCCTTCGAGGGGTACTTCGAGGACAACAAGCAGCGCAAGTTGCGGCAGAAGTTGCGGGTGACCGGGGCGGGGTGGCGCGCGGCTCGGGGGCTGACCCGCGTGGCCAGCCTGGGCCAGCTCGACGCCCTGCGCACCGAGTACCTGGTGGTCCTCCAGAAGGAGGTCTGACCACGCCTTTGGCCAACTGGGCGAGGCGGCGACTGCCATGCCCAGTTGGTCAGCGGGCCAGTTCGGAAATCGCGCGGTTGATCAGCCGGTGTGCCTCTTCGCCGTAGACGGCCTGGCTGCACAGTCCCTGGAAGGCCTTCGCGTACAGCGCGACTTCGCGAGGTGGCGTGATGGACAGCTCTGCGGAGATGGACTCGACGTTCACCAGCCGGTCATCGAACATGATGAACTGATTGGTGGGCACGAGATATGTGGAACGTGACGGGATGATCCCCAGACTTATCCGGGGTAGGGATGTCAACGTTCTGAGCCTGTCCAACTGACCGGCCATGACGTCCCCGTCGCCGACCATCGTGTGGAGTGCCTGTTCGGCGAGGATGAAGTGAAACCGGTGATCGCCCCGGTAGAGGATCTGTTGGCGTTCCATGCGTGCGGCTACGCCGGCTTCAAGGTCATCGGGAACCTGATAGAACGCGATCACCCGGGCCATGACA
The DNA here is from genome assembly GCF_053902585.1 of Longispora urticae. Lineage (NCBI taxonomy): Bacteria > Bacillati > Actinomycetota > Actinomycetes > Micromonosporales > Micromonosporaceae > Longispora > Longispora urticae. Next base: position 138,492 of record NZ_JAQZSH010000025.1, on the reverse strand, counting down.
GCTGTGGCGTACTCAGCCGTGTGCAGGATCCCCGGCACCAGCGCGGGTTCGTACCAGCGGAAGAGCTTCGTCTGCGCCTCGAGGCTGATGGAGGCTTCCTGGCGCCTCTTCGTGCCGGTGTTGAGCATGCGGCGCCACTCGACATACATCGCCTCGATGGTGCGGACAGCAGCCGTCAAATCAGCGACGTGATCCTGAGCCTGGCAATGGTGGCACCATGAGCGGATGTCGTCCTCGGACGGCGTCTGTTTGCCGTACTCAATCTTGGAAACCTTGGAGCTGTGCCAACCGGCAAGCCCGGCAAGCTGACTGCCGGTCAGCCCAGCGTCTTTCCTGAGGTCGCGGAGTCGGTGCCCCAGAGCCTCACGTGCTTGATGAACTGCGCTCGACATTATCGCGCGGCGAACTCGCTGGTCACGTAGTCGCGATGGGGTATGGCTCTCTTCCACACAGCGTCCTGTGCCTGCTGGCATTGCCGGACGACTGCCGGATCGGTGACCTCCGTGCCACCCAGAAACTTGCCGCCATCCTCGAACACGGTGCTGAACACACGGCTGTCATCGAACAACCAGTAGTCATCTTCGGGCAGATCGATGCCGGTAGTCAGATGCCGTGGCAGCCACCGGATGTCTTCGCCCGCGTCGATGTTCAGAGGTGCGACGGCAAGGCCCCACCGGGTGTAGTCGCCGTGCGGCACGGTCACCACGCGAACCCGCGTCATCCGTTTCCCGGCGGCTGTGAACTCCCGCACCAGGCGGAGCCATGGCTCGTGCCAGGCGAAGTCGTCAGGCCTGCCCGTCAGAAACAGTTCGAACGGTCCGGCCTCGGTGGGGTCATGGTAGGTGTCACGCAGTTCGAGATGGAACGCTGTCCTCGCGAACGTGCGGAACAGGTTCTCGAATCTCTCACCCTGTAGCAGCTCCACCGGCCTCACCCTCTCGTGCCTTCCCGACCTCGACGCAGGTCTCGTGACCGGGGATGTCCATCTGGCCCAGAGCGTCAACGTCAACGACCGGCTCACCAGACAAGATATATGTGCCCTTCCCGGTGTCCTCCAGGGTTACCCCGAGCGCTGTGCCCTGTTCGAGAAAGCCCAGCAGCTTCGCTGGAATTTCCACACTGGTCCGCCTCTCGGGAACCTTCCAACCCTGCACGACATAGGTGTCGCGGTCCGTGGAGAACAGGGTGGGCGAGCCACCCCCTTGGGTCTCCTTGCCGAGGAACCTTAGCTGCATGATCGTTCTCCTATCCAACGATTGCTCCTAATTGCTCGGTCGCTTTCAATGCTCTGACAGGTGCAGGTTTCTGGTCAAGGTGTGCGACACGAGCAAAACCAAGCAAACTCGTGGCCCCTCGAACCGTCCGTGTCGTTGACTTTTCGTAGGGCGCTCCCCGTGATGCCAACCAGCCGCATGTCCCCGATCCGAGTGCGTCAGGTGTTCAGGAGCTTTGCGGGGAGCTGCCCACCCACCTCGAACACAGGAGGAGAGATGACCGACCTCTACGACGTCGACCTCGACGGATTGCCGCGGATGCGGTGCGGCGGCAACGTCGGGGATTCGACCACCGGCGAGAGCTGCGTGGTGCTGACCGAGATTCCGGGAAGCCCCGGATCTTTCGAGTTGACCGACTCGAAGCGGCCGGAGCTGACCGGGCTGCGGTTCAGCAAGGACGAGCTCGTCAACATGTTCACCAGGATCCCGCTGTAGCTGACCGGCACAAAGCCCCCTGTCTGCGGCAAGTGGGCAGGGGGCTACTCGTAGATTCCTGTGAGGTCCGCGTGGCTGGATTGTGGGTCTGCTTCGTTTGGGCAGGTCGGGATGTCGAGGTTCGGGACGCTCAACGGCGCGACCCGAACGTGAGCGTGCCTCCGTTGCTGACCAGGGCGTGGCTGGAGAAGCCGCAGGCGATGCGGGCCGAAACGCATCAGAGCCCTGAGGATGCGGCGGGCTGGCTGCGGGAGCAGGTTCGGGTTCACGAGCCCCAACTGCCACCTGGATTCCAGTTTCTTCACACATATGACGAGCAGGCGGCAGCTGCGTTGAGGACGCTGCGTGGTGGAGGCGATGTGTGCTGGTATGGCTGGCTTCGGGACAGGTCGACGCTCGTAGTGTTGGCTGTGGTCAAGGCGTAGAGCCTGCGTCAACGAACCACCGGACTAGCGCGACGGTGACGGCGACGGGGAGCGGCGGGCGCGGGCCGGCAGCCCACCCGGGGACGGCCGCCCGGTCGAGGACGGTCGGGCGCCGGAGTCGGACGGCTCATCAGAGGCCGAGGCGGAGGGCTCATCCGACGGGAACGGGTACGCCGAACCGCCCGGCGTGGGCGTGGGCCGGTGCCGGCGGTGGAAGTGGTCCTGGGTGGCCATCGCCCTGAAGGCCGCCAACGAGGCCGGATCGAAGGCGTACTGGTGCGCCGGGTCGTTGCCCTCCGGGTCCGAGTTGAAGTAGCTCACCGCCTTGATCCGGGGCGTGTCCTGGAACAGCCGCGTGGCGTCCCGCATCCACGACGCGCGCTCCTCGGGGGAGAACTTCCGGGAGACGCCGTACTCCCCGATGATCACGGGTTTGGGGCGGGCGGTCGCCCAGGTGAGGAAGGGGCGGGCCACCTCGGCGAGCGGCTTGAGGGTCGTGGAGGTGTAGGCGTCCACGCAGGTCCAGTCGACCGATTCGTCGCCGGGGTAGTAGGAGCCGGCGTCGCCGCGTTGGAAGCCCTCGGCGGTGGGGCACCACACCCAGGACACGTTCGTGGCTCCGGCGGCGGCGAACAGGGTGCGGACGTGTTTCCAGGCGGCGATGTAGTCCTCGGCGGACCAGATCTGGGCGGCCAGGTTGGGGCGGTCCATCTCCCAGCGGTACCGGAGGAGGATCGGTCGTTTGAGCTTTTTGACCCGCTCGGCCTGGGCCGTGATCTCGGTGTCGAGGCGGCCGGAGGTGACCATGCGGGTGTCGGCGCCCGCCCAGGAGATCATCAGGGTCGCGCCGGCCCGGACGAAGGCCTTGTCTGCCGGGTCGACCAGGTCGTCCGTCCACTTGTGGTAGACGTGCACGATGTCGAGGGGGCGGCCGAGGTCCTTCTCCAGGCCCGAGATGGCGTCGGTGCGGCCCTGGTCGGTGTAGTCGGCGGGGCGGACCCACGCGCCGACCAGCGCGCCGCGGTCGGGGAGTTTGACCGGGCCGGAGGGTTGGAGCGCGGCGGGCACCAGGTCCAACGGGCGTTCCTCGGGCGGCGACGAGGAGCAGGCCGTGAGCAGGGTGGCGATCACGCTTCCGAGGAGCAGTCGGGCCACGGCTCCCCGGCGGGGCCGGCTGGCGGGTCTGGGCATGTTCACACCTTCCGGCGCGGGAAGCGGAGCAACCCGCGGAGCCGCGCTAGGGAGCTGGTCGGGAGGGCCAGGGGACGGCGGAACCGCCAGCAGCCGAGGCCGTAGAGGGCACCACCCGTGCCGACGGCGACGGCGAGGCCCGCGACGCCCCGGCCGAGCAGGGCGACCGTGCCCAGCGGGACGGCGCCGAAGCAGGTCGCCGACAGGGTGGCCGCGATCAGGGTGCCGCGGCCGAACGGGTGCAGGCCGAGTCCCCAGCCGAGTTGGGCGAGGGGTACGAGGTTGTTGGTCAGGACCGCCCCGGCGAGCCCGCAGGCCGCGCCCACGGCTCCGAGGCGCGGGATGAGCAGCAGGTCCAGGCCGATGTTGACGCCGAGGGCGGCGAGGACGTTGAACAGGTTCCAGCTGGTCCGGCCGGCCATGGCGAGGACCGAGTCGACCATGCCGCAGCCGGAGCCGACCATCATGGCGCCGGCGAGGATGACGACGACGCTGCCGGCGGCGCGGTACTCGGGGCCGAACAGGTGCAGGTAGAGCGGGGCGAACACGGCCGCGAGCAGGTAGATCGGCCAGGACAGCAGGATGACCCAGCCGGTGGCGGACTGGTACAGGGCCCGGGTGGCGGGGCGGTCCCCGGCGGCGAGCAGCGCGGCGAGCTGCGGCTGGACGCTGTACGCGAGGGCCTGGTTGGCGAGCTGGCCGACGATGACGAACCGGCCGGCGACGGCGTAGAAGGCGGCCTGGGTGAAGCTGACCAGCGCGGCGAGCAGGATCACGTCGACGCGTTGCAGGGCCTGCTGGGCGACGCTGGCCAGGGCGCGCGGCGCGGTGAACCGCCAGAACGGGCCCGCGATCTCGCCCGGTCCCGACGGGGGGAGGGTCGGCAGCGCCCGCCAGGCGAGGAGGACCATCGGCAGGTACGCCCACGCCCACGCCACCGTGAACGCGCCCGGCGACCCGTCGGCGAGCCACAGGGCGGCCCCGAGCGCCCCGAGCTGCAGCGTGGGCCGCAGGAGTTTGTCGTAGAGCACGGTGGGGCGGGGTTTGCGGAAGCCCCGGGTCGCGGCCAGCAGGCTGTCGGTGAGCGCGGCCAGCGGGAGGAACAGGGCGAGCGCCCCGAGCTGGCCGGTGGCCCACAGGCCGACCGCCAGGGCCAGGGAGACGATCGCCACCGGACTCAGGGCGACGCGCAGCATCCGGCGGAGCAGGTGCGGGCTGTCCCGTAGGCGCGCCGGCCAGTACACCAGGCCGGTGGGGGTGCCGAGCTTGGCCACGGTGACGGCGACCGTGAAGGCGGCCGTGGACGCGAAGAACAGCCCGGCGTCGGCCGGGGCCAGGCCGCGTGCGACGAGCCAGGTGACGCCGAAGCCGGCGAGGCCCGCGTACGCCGCGCCGGCCAGGTTGAGGACGCCGCCCCGGGCCACGCGACCGAGGTCGGCGCGGTCCCGGGCGGTGGGTCGGGAGAGGACGGTCATCGGCGCCAGGACGGGACCCAGCCGAGCCACCGGGCGAGGCGCTCGTCGTGGGGCGCGAAGTACGCGTCGAGGGCGTCGCGCACCGACTGCGGCATCGAGGACCGGGGCCGCGCGTTGTGCTGCTCGAACGGCGGGTCGCCGAGCCAGGGCAGGCCGAGGTAGCCGAGCAGGTCGGCGAACACGGGCTGCGGGTCGGTGAAGAAGTCGTGGCTGTCGACGACGTGGATCCGGTCCCGGCCGAAGATCTCGGCGAGCCGCTCCAGGTACTCCACGTACCGGCCCCGGGCCAGGTAGCCGTGGTGCTGGTGCGAGAACGAGTAGTACGTCGGGTCGGTGCGCAGCCGCTCGGCCTCCCCGGACAGCCGCGACGGCTCCAGGTCCACGGCCTCGGTGAACTCCTCGATGTGCTCGAAGCCCCGGGCCAGTTCGTGCGCGTGCTGGGAGTAGGCGCGCTCGACCGGGTCGCGGACGAGGACGACGAGCTTCACGTCGGGCAGGTCGCGGGCGATCCGCTCGGCGGCGTGCGGGTGGTACATGTAGTACGGGCTGGACTCGAACGTCTGGACGGGTACCCGGACCCGGGTCTCGACGCGCTTGGCGCTGACCCGGAGCGGGAAGTGGCCCCGGTACCAGGAGAAGCCCTGGTGGTAGGACGTGTCGAAGTAGTGCACGCCCTTGTGCAGCACCGCCTTCAGGATGGCCGGGTGCCCGGCGAGCGCCCGGTACAGAGACGTGGTGCCGCACCGTTGTCCCCCGCAGAGCAGGAACGACGGCAACAGTCGGGCGTTCGCGGTCGCCCTGCCGAGCGACCGGGAACCGAAGTGCACCAACTGTTTGACTTTTTCTGGGACCTTGTGTGAATCCACGACCCTCTCCTATAGGTGAGAAACCCGGCGGACCAGCGCCGGCAGTAGCCAGGTGCCCAGTACCCCGAGTCGGGCACCGGCCTCCGCCTGGCGGTCGGTCAGGTACCGGGTGGCGAGGTCCACGAGGTAGAGCAGCACCGTGATCCGGGCGGCGGCCGCGCCCACCCCGAACGGGGCGAGCAGCGCGGGCGCGTTGTCGATGACCTGGTCGACGGCGGTGGCCGGTTCCCGGCCGGCGGTGACGATGGCGGCCTGCAACGCGTAGTGCGCGCCGTCGAAGCCGACGGGCACCCCGGTGCAGAACCGTTCCCAGTCCCAGACGAGCAGGGTGTCGGACAGGGCGGCCATGTTCCACGGGGTCCAGTCGCCGTGCCAGGCGCCGAAGGACAGTTGGGCGCTGCCGGCGCGTTTGAGGAGTTCGGCGGCGGCGCGTTCGAGTACCCGGCCGTCGTCGGAGGTCTTGACCGCGCCGAGGCGGGTGGTGAGCCGGCCCCGGTACTCGCTCTGCGACAGCCGGCACCGGGTCACCCCGAACGCCTCGGCGAGCTCCCGCATGGCCACGTTGAGCCGGTCGCGGATCGCCGCCCGGGGCCGCCAGATCGGCAGCGCGGACTGGACGAGCACCTCGTGTCCGCGCCAGACGCCGCTGTGCAGCACGGTGGGGGTGGAGATCCGTTGCAGTCCGGCGCAGGCCAGGGACTCCAGCGCGTTGGTCTCGGCGCGCACCAGGCGGCGGGTCAGCTCGTTGACGCCGAGCTTGACGAACCCGACGGTGGTGCCGCCGGGCGCGAGCAGCTGGAGCACCGGTTTGCGGTTGGCCCGCGCGGGTCCGATGTGCACGCTGACCCGGACCTGCTGGCCGAGCGCCTCGCACAGGTGGTCGTCGATCCCGCCGGTGCCGGACACGGTGACCCGGTCACGGAGCAGCAGCCCGGACGCCCCGGTGCGCAGCGCGGCGACGACGGCGTCCCGCTTGAACCGGGCGAGCCGGGAGGTGGGTTCGGCGTACCTGCGCACGGCGGCGGCGGCGAGCCGGCGGTCGTCGGCGGGTACCAGGAGCCGGGGCCGGCGGGCGTCGGGCACCACCAGGTACTCGATCCCCGCCCCCTCACTCGCCGGGTACAGCAGGCGGAGCACCTCGGCGAGGTACGTCGCGCGCAGCGAGGAGTCCGAGGCGGTCAGGGCCGCGGGCGCGTTATTCGTGGGCATCGCTATTCCTCCACAGCAGCGCGTAGGCCAGCAGCTGGAACGCCAGTGGGGTGACCAGCGCGTTGTACCAGAACATCGCCGAGAAGCCGACGACGAGACAGGCCGAGCAGACGAGCCCGATCGCGGTACGGTCCCGGCGGAAGCGCCAGATGCCGTAGCCGAAGAAGCCGAAGTAGGCGAGGGTGCCGATGATCCCGTGCGCGTACAGGGTCTGCCAGAGCTGACCGTTGCCGCCGAGGGTGAAGTTGCCGCACCGTTCGCAGTCCGAGGAGCTGCCGACCGCGATCGAGTTCCGCCCGCCCGAGGTGTTGCGGGTCGAGCCGAAGCCGATCAGGGGCGACTCGGGCAGGCCGCGGAGGGCCTCCATCGTCACGTACATCCGGACGTCGTTGGATTTGCCGTGCTCGACCCGCGCGTTGACCAGGTCGCCGAGGGGGCTGACGGCGAGCAGCACCCCGACGACGGCGGTGGTGGCCCCGAGCCCGAACAGCGGCCACAGCCGGCCCTGCACGGCCAGGCGGGTGGCCAGGTAGACGGCCATCACGGCGAGCCCGATCCACAGGCCCCGGTTCAGGGAGTAGACGACCGGCAGCACCGACACGACGAGGAGTACGGCGGCCAGCCAGCGGCGCTTCGTGGCGAACGCCCAGATCACGAAGAAGCCGACCAGCAGGCAGAAGTTGTTGCCCCACGTGTTGGTGTAGCCCCAGGGGGCGGCCGGGCGGGGGATGTCCATCCCGCCGAACACGTCCATCACCTGGGCGGCGGCCGGGTGCACCAGGGAGCGGATGAAGCCCATGCTGCGCAGCCGCTGGGGGAGCAGCATCTCCACCGGGGAGCTGAACTCCCAGTGTCCGGCGAACACCCCGAGCACCCCGCCGCCGACGGTGACGACGAACAGCCAGCCGAGCAGGGCGACGAGCTTCTTCTGCGGGAGTACCGGGCGGGGCAGGTTGCCCACGTACAGCAGCAGGACGGTGAGGGCGGCGTACTCGATCACCCGGAAGCCGACCCCGGGCAGCCGGCCGACGAAGGTGCCCGGCAGGGTGCCCTGCGGCTGGTAGCCGAGCGCGATCGTGCTGCCCAGGACCGCGAGCAGGAAGAGCAACCACAGACCGAAGCCGGGGGGTACCTGGATCGGCCGGTTCCGCAGCAGCCACCAGCCCATCGGCAGCGCCATCAGCGGGAAGATCAGGACGCCGAGGCCGAGCGCCCACCACAGCGGGTAGAGGGCGAGGATGCCGACGACCGGCCAGGCGGGGGGTAACGGCAGCCAGCGGGGGGAGCGGGGGCGGGACAGGAGCGGCCCGCCGCCCGGGGCCCACGCGCCGGTCGGAGTCGGCCCGCCGGTCGGAGTCGGCCCGTCGCTCGTGCCGGTCGTTGTCGCGCCGGTCGGGGCCGAGCCGGCGGGGTGGCCGGGGGCTGGTCGGGTTCCTGGGGGCGGGGCGCCCTCGCGGAGGTCGGTCACGTCAACTGCGGCTGCGGCTCGGCCTGTTCCGGCTGCGCGGGCCGGGCGGCCAGGGCCCGCAGTCGGGGGGTCACCACCCCGCCGAGCAGCACGGTGTCCACCCGGCGCAGCTGGACGGCCGCGTCGAGGACCTGGGCGTGCGTACATCGGCGCAGCTCGACGGCCATGATCGCGGCGTCGCACAGGCTGGCGAGGCTCTGGGCGTCGGCGCTGGCGGCCGTGGACGGGGCCTCGATGATCACGTACTCGGCGCGGGCCCGGAGCTTGTCCAGCGTCCGGCGCACCGACTCGGCCTGCAACTGCCCGGTGGCGTCCTGCGCGTGCTGGGTGAGCAGCGAGACGTTGTTGCCGGCGTGCGCGAACGCCCCGGCCAGGTTCGCCGCGACCAGGGTGGCCGCCGAGCCGGGGGCCGCGCCGGTCACCACGATCAGCCGGTGGTCCCCGCACGCGATCTCGTTGCGCAGCCGGGCGAAGGCGCGCCCGCAGTCGCTGCCCGGGTCGTACTTGTCGTCGATCGCGGTCAGCTCGGCGAGCAGCGGCACGTCGGCGCGCCGGGGCAGGTCGATCCCGCGCCGGACCCGGCGGTCGAAGCGCTCCCGGCCGAGGGCGATCCCGATCCCGGCGAAGAGGCCGGCGAGCGCCCCGCTGCCGAGGTTGAGCGGCACGCTGGGCTTCACGGCGTGCCGGGGCAGGTCCGCGTCGCTGATGATCTTGCCGCCGTTGACGGTGGTGGTGGCGAGCTGGTTCAGCCGGGAGGTGAGCGTGTTGAGCTGGTTGGACAGGTTGGACCGCCGGCTGTCCACCTCGGGCCGGTCGCCGCCCGACGGCAGGGCGCCCAGGTCCGCGTTCACCTGCTTGATCTTGCGGTCCAGGGTGCCGGTCTGCCCGGTCAGGTCGGCCTTGGCGCTCTCGTTCCGGTTCGCCAGGTACGCCTCCGCGAACGCGTGCGCCCCGGCCTGCGCGGCGCGCGGCGAGTGCTCCGAGTACGTGATGACCAGCACCGACGTGTTCGGCGGCACCTGGACCGACACCCGGTGGGCGAGCTGCGGCGCGGTCTTCGCGCTGCGCATCAGCTTCCCGGCGTCGGTGGCCACCGCCGTGGACTTGACCAGCTGGGCCTCGGTGTCCAGGTTGATGTCGCCCTTGGTCCGGCCGCCGGTCACGTTGGTGTCGGTGACGCCGGTGGGTTGGACGAGGACGGACGCCGAGGACTCGTACAGCTTGTGCTGGGTCAGGGTGTACGCCGTGGCCCCGGCGAAACCGAGGGCCGCGGCCAGCACGGCCACCCACCAGCTCCGGCGGAGCGCGCTGAGGTAGTCGGAGAGGTCGTACGTGGCCGGCCGAGACACGTCCATGGGGATGCGGGGACCTTTCGCATCGTTACAATCGAGGACAAATTAGGAAAAACGTACTATAGGACAAATCCGGCCTCCCTCCGATGTGCGGCAATGCGCACAGGCCGACTAAACGGCCAACGACCGGCGGGGGGTCGAGGGTGCGCGGCGAGTTGTGGAGTTTTAGCCCACCCGTGTCGTGAAACACTGTAAATATGCATATATGAGAAGCGTGGACCGTCGAGTCGCCCTCGTCACCACAGTGCTCTGCCTCGGGGGCGGTTTAGCGGCCTGCACCAGCTCGCCCCTCACCGCCGACGTCCTGGTCCGGGTGGCCGCCGACGCGTACCTGCGCAACGGCCGCACCCCCGCCGTCGCCCGCGACCCCGAACTGGCCACCGGCCGGGCCGGCTCCGAGGCGATGGTGTCCTACCTGCGGTTCGAGGTGACCGACCTGCCGCGCGGCAAGGGCAAGCTGCGCAGCACCCTCACCCTGACCCCGCTGCCCGGCGCGAAGCCCGGACTCGTCGAGCTCGTCTCCGTACCCGACACCGGCTGGAGCGAACGCACCCTCGCCACCCGCGCGCCCCAGGTCGGCCGGGTGCTCGGCACCAGCTCGGTCACCGCGTCCGCCTCCGAGCTGACCTTCGACGTGAGCCGGGTCGTCCAGTCGGCCGGCAAGTACGCCTTCGCGCTGACCAGCCCCGACAAGCTGCAGCGGTTCCGCAGCTCCGAGGCGCCGATCGGCGCGCCGACGCTGCGGCTGACCCGGGAGGAGCCGCGCGCGGGCCGGTGGCAGGATCCGGCGTCCCCGCCGCCCCCGGAGGATCCGGGGACGACCCCGCCGCCCCCGGGGGACCCGTCGGCCAGCCCCGACCCGACGCCGAGCCAGCCGACCGGGACGGCCGACCCCGTGCCGCCGCCTCCGGTACCGACCCCGCCGGTCCCCACGCCGCCGAGCGGCACGGCCGATCCGGTCCCGCCGCCCCCGAACCCGACTCCGCCGCTCCCGTCCCCGCCGCTGCCGACCCCGGGTGCCACGCCGTCGGACCCCGGGACGCCCAGCCCGAGCGCGGTCCCCACCCTGCCGACCCCGACGGTGCCCGTCCCGACCCCGCCGGTCCCGAGCGCGAGCCCGTCGGCGTCCCCGTCCCCGTCGGAGGAGCCCGAGGAGCCGCCGGCCCCCGAATGCGCGGTCGGCCCGAAGCTCGTCCCCACCTGCGGCATGCTCACCGGCGTGGCCCCGGCCGCGCACACGAACCAGCCCCGCGACGAGGCGATGCGCGAGTTCGAGGCGACGGCGGGCCGGAAGCAGCAGATCTTCCACCACTACCACCGGGGCGAGGAGCTGTTCCCGACCCCGTGGGAGGTGGCGCTGGCCCGCGAGCCCGGCAAGGAACGGCTGCTCTTCCTGAACTGGAAGCCGCTGATGAGCTGGGACCGGGTGGCCGCCGGGGACTACGACCGGGTGATCGACCGGCTCGCCGCGCACATCACCTCGGTCTACAAGGACCCGTTCTACCTGACGGTGCACCACGAGCCGGAGAACGACGTCGACGCGCGGCAGGGCTCGGGCATGACCGCCCGGGACTACGCGGCGATGTTCAAGCACGTCGTGGAGCGGCTGCGCGCCAAGGGCGTCACGAACGCGGTGACCGTCATGTGTTACATGTCCTATGTGCCGTGGAACATCCAGCCGTGGTTCACGGAGCTGTACCCGGGCGACGACGTGATCGACTGGGTGAGCTGGGACGTCTACGCGTACAGCGAGGGCGGCTTCGGCTACGGCGACTTCGTGGAGATGGTCAACCGGACCGCCACCGGCAAGGCGTGGCCGGGCATCTACTCCTGGGCGGCGCGCACGTTCCCGGACAAGCCGCTGATGGTGGCCGAGTGGGGCGTGTGGCAGTCGGGCGGGAACCCGGGGCACAAGCCGTGGTTCTTCCAGACGACCTCCGACCAGATGGCGCTGTTCCCCCGGGTGAAGGCCCTGGTGTACTTCGACTCGCCGAACGCCGAGGGCCGGGACTCCCGGATCGACGCGACCCCGCAGGCGGCGGCGGCGTTCCGGGACCTGATGAGCAACCGGGTGTTCGACGTCCGGCTCAGGTGAGGCGTCCGCCCGGGCGCCGCGGCTCGGGAGGTGCGTTCCCGAAAGTGCGCCGGGCGGCCCGGCGCACCGGTAACCGCTCCGTAAGGTGCGGACCGGTCCGGAAGGGGCAGGCTGGGGGCATGCGTAGGAAACTTGTCCTCGGAGGTCTGGTGCTCGCGGTCGCGGTCGCCTTCGGACTGTTCTGGTTCCAGCCGTGGAAGCTCGTGGTCGACCGGACGGTTCAGGAGGCGCTGCCCGCCGCGGTGGTTCCGTCGACCGCCCCGACAACCGCTCCGTCGACCGCCCCGGCAGCCGCCCCGGTCGACACCGTGCTCCGCCGGGGCGCGTTCGTCAGCCACGAGCACGCGACGTCCGGTGCTGCCGAACTGGTCCGGCTCGCCGATGGCCGGCACGTGCTCACGCTGCGCGACCTGGACACGAGCAACGGCCCTGACCTGCGGGTCTGGATCACCGACCGCCCCGCGACGGTGACGGAGCTCAATGACTCGCGCTATGTCGAGCTGGGCCGCCTCAAGGGCAACAAGGGCAGTCAGGTGTACGACATCCCGGCCGGCACCGACCTGGATCTCTACAAGAGCGTGACGATCTGGTGTAAAAGGTTCAGTGCCTCGTTCGGGGCGGCCGATCTGACGTAACAGTGACAGCCCTGGGTGGCGACTCGACCTCTTCTTGACAGGCTGGGAGACTGTCAGGGCCGCAGGCCCCAGGGGCCGAGGGAGGGGGCTGTCAATGAACGGCTGGGTTCTGCCAGACGAGGTACTACGGGGCGCACCGACGTATACGCCCCGACCACGGGAGCTCGCCGATCTGGAACTACTGCTCAGCGGGGCGTACGCCCCGCTGACGGGTTTTCTGAGCCGTGCCGACCTGGTGGGGGTGACCCGGCGTGGCCGCCTCGCCGACGGCACCCCGTGGTCGGCGCCGGTCACGCTGGAGGTGCCGGTCGAGCTCACGGGGAAGCTGGACCTGACCAACCCGATGCGCCGGGTCCTGGTGCTCACCGACACCGAGGCCGCCCCCGCGGCGGCCCTGGACGTCACCGAGTCCTGGGAGGCCCGCGCCGGTTCGGTGTTCATCTCGGGTCAGCTGCGCCGGCTCGGGGAGGGGCCGCGCGGCGCGTTCAAGAAGCTCCGGCTCGGCCCGTCCGAGGTCCGCGAGCTGTTGCCGGCCGGGCGGGTGCTCGGCGTGATCGCCGACCGGCCGCTGCACCGCCCGCAGCTCGCCCAGCTCGCGCACGCCGCCCGTACCATCGCGGGCCACGTCCTGATCATCGTGCCGGTCGGCGGCCCCGGCCCGGACGGCCTGCCGCCCGAGGCGCTGGTCCGCTCCGTGCTCGCGGCCCGCGACCGGCTGCCGGCGGCCACCATCGTCGCCGTGCCGCTCAGCCGGACCGGGGACGACGTCCGCGACGCGCTGCTGCACAGCCGGGTCGCCGCGGCCTACGGGGTGACGCACCTGCTGTCGGGTGCGGCCACCATCACGGCCGGCGGCCTCCGGGTGGTCCTGCCCCGCGAGCTCGCCTACGACGCCCGGGACGGCCAGTGGCGCTCCCGGGACGACGTGCCCCCGCACACCCGCCGCCTCGCGCTCACCAACCGCGAGATCGCCGACCTCCAGGACCGGGGCGTGACCCTGCCCGAGTGGCACACGCCGCCGGCGGTGGCCCGCGAGCTGCGCCGGTCCCGGCCGCCCCGCAAGGAACGCGGCCTGGTCGTGCTGTTCACCGGCCTGTCCGGCGCGGGCAAGTCCACGATCGCCCGGGGCGTGCACGAGGCCCTGCTGGAGGGCGGTGACCGCAACGCGAGCCTGCTCGACGGGGACGTGGTGCGCCGGCTGCTGTCGTCCGGGCTGGGCTTCTCGCGGGCCGACCGGGACCTGAACATCTCCCGGATCGGGTTCGTGGCGTCCGAGATCGCCAAGCACGGCGGGCTGGCCCTGTGCTGCCCGATCGCGCCGTACGCGCACGGGCGGTCGGAGGCGCGCCGGCTCGCGCACGAGGCCGGGGCCGGGTTCATCCTGGTGCACATCGCCACCCCGCTGGAGGTGTGCGAGCACCGCGACCGCAAGGGGCTGTACGCGAAGGCCCGCGCCGGCGAGATCACCAACCTGACGGGCGTGCACGACCCGTACGAGGTGCCCACGGACGCGGAGCTGACCCTGGACACGGCCGGCACGGTGGACGAGGCGGTGGCGACGGTCCTGGAGTACCTGACGGCGGAGGGCTGGCTGGAGCCGACCTCGCACCGCTGATCGGGGCGGCGACGTGTGGGACCCCTCCACCGAGGACGACGAGCCACCCCGGAGCCCGAAGTGGCTCGCGCTGGTGTGGCTCGTCGTCGCGATCGGCCTCGCGGGCGCGTGCTGCTACGGCGTGCGGGTGCTCGCCGAGCTGTTCACCCTGCCCACCCCGAAGTAGCCGCCCCGCTCCGCGCTGTCGCGCCAGCCCCGGCGGCCCCAAGGCGGCCCCGGCGCGGTCACCCTCCCGGGTGCCGCATCCCCGTCACGCCCAGCGGGCCGACCCGCCACTCGCCCGTCACCGCGAACCCGAAGTGCCGGTACAGGGGCACGTTCGCGGGGTCGGCGGTCGTCAGCCACACGTCCCCGAACTCGGCGAGGATCCGGTCGAGCAGGAGCCGGCCGGCCCCGGTGCCGCGCGCCCCCGGCAGTACCCCGATGAATTCCAGGGTCCACGCGCCCGCCGGCTTGTGCCGCTCGGCGGCGCGCAGGTAGGTCAGGGTCCGCCGGACGGCGCCGGGCCCGCACCGGGTGGCGACCCGGGCGGTCCACGCGAGCTGGGCGGCCTGCCCGGGCCGGTGCCCGGGCGGGGTGAGCAGCGCGGCGGCCGAGGGCGCGGAACGGCCGACGGTCCCGGGTAGCCGCGCGGTGGCGGCGAACCACGGCAGTTGGCGGTCCCCGCAGAGCCAGACCATGCCCGGCTCCCGGACGAACGCGCCGGCCAGCACGGTCTCAGGCGACAAGGGGTGCCTCCGGGACCAGGTGGCAGACCAGGAGCTTGAGGAAGAAGAACGCGGCGAACCAGGCGAGTACCGCGGGCACGGGGAACGCGAGCAGGTTGACCAGCACCGCGACCATGTACGCGGACATCGCCACCGGGCGCCGGAGGTGCGGGGCGGCCCGTTCGATGAGGACGGCCCCGGTGAGCAGCAGGGCCGCGTTGGCCAGGAACCAGCCGGTGCCGGTGGGCAGCCCGGGGAGCGTGCCCGTGCCGTCCGGCAGCACGACGAAGGCCACGGCCGCCAGGTGCAGGACGTGCGCGGCCACGAAGGTCAGCCGGCCGCGCGGGGAGGGCGTCCGGTGGTACCAGCGCTTGGCCGCGTTCGTCGCGTTGGTGAGCACGCCGCCGACCAGGTCGAGGGCGAGCACCCCGATGACGGTGAGCTGGAGCCAGGACAGCCCGTCGGCGTTCCGCCAGCAGTAGGCGGCGAGGAGGGCCACGCAGCACGCGCCGCCGACGTACTCCACGAGGGATTCCGCCCTTGATTTTCCGGGTCCCATGAACCGGTCGAGCCAGCCGGTGTCCGGGGGGATGTGCCAGTCCACCCTGAGGTCGTCACGCACGACGGCCGCCCGGTGCGGTCCACAGCCCCGCGAGCAGGCTCCAGCCCTGGTCGAGGTCCGTCCCGCCGGCCAGCGCCCACCCGTCCACGGCGCCCAGCGCCCCGGCGGTGACCCCGAGCAGCAGCTCCCGGTCGACATCGCCCCGGATCACCCCGAGCGCGATCCCGTTGTCGAGCACGGCGGCCAGCCAGGCGGCCGACTCCTCGCGCGGCGCCCGGGCGAGCGCGTGATCGGCGAGCGCCCGGTCGTCGGGATGCGCCCCGAGATGCTCGACGAGTCGCGCGGAGCCGGCCTTGAGCGCGGCCCAGAATTCACGATCCGTCTCGACGGGTACCCACGGCCCGAGCGCGCCGAGCAGCCGCGCGCGCACCTCGGTGAGCACCTCGTTGAGCAGGTCTTCCTTGCCGTCGAAGTAGTGGTAGGCGGACGCCTTGGAGATCTCCGCGAGCGCGATGATCTGGTTGTAGGACGCCGCCTCTGGCCCGTGCTGGGCGAATTCGGCACGGGCCACCCGGAGGATGTCGGCACGCCGCTCGGCGGTGAGCCGGTGGAACCTGGGAAGAGGCATGTACCGATGGTACACACCACTGGTTCACCCCGTGTTCCGCAGCCCCGCCGCGATGCCGTTGATCGTGGTCAGCAGCGCGCGCTCCAGCAGCGGGTCGGGCTTCTGCCGGTGGCGCTTGAGCAGCGCGACCTGGAGGTGGTGCAGCGGCTCCAGGTACGTGTCGCGGACCATCAGGGTGCGGCGCAAGGTCGGCTGGTTCTCCAGCAGCTCCGACTCCCCGGTGATCGCCAGCACCTCGCGCACCGTGGAGGCGTGCTCGGCGACGATCTGGTCGTAGAACCGGTGCAGGTGCGCGGGCACCAGCTCGGTCACGTACCGCCGGGTGATCGCCAGGTCCGTCTTCGCCAGGGTCATCTCCACATTCGAGAGGTACGTCCGGAAGAAGTCCCAGCGCTCGAACATCTCGGCGAGCTGGTCGCCCAGCCCGGCCGCGCGGGCGGCGGCGAGCCCCGACCCGACCCCGTACCAGCCGGGGACGATCTGCCGGGACTGGGTCCAGCCGAACACCCACGGGATGGCGCGCAGCCCGCCGAGGCCGGCCCCCGCGTCGGGGCGCTTCGCCGGCCGGGAGCCGATGTTCAGCGCGCCGAGCAGTTCGGTGGGGCTGGCGGCCCAGTAGTAGGCGGGCAGCTCGGGGTCGTTGACCAGGCCCTGGTACGCCGTGAACGCCGTGCCGGACACCACGTCCATCGCGGAGTTCCACGACTCCAGGGACGCCGACGGCTGCCGGGGCGAGGTGTGCAGCACGGACGCCTCCAGCACGGCGGCCAGCGACAGCTCCAGGTTCTCCCGGGCCAGGGCGGGCAGCGTGTACTTGTCCGAGATGACCTCGCCCTGCTCCGTCACCTTGATCGCGCCGTCGAGCGTCCCGTACGGCTGCGCCAGGATCGCCTCCCGGGTCGGACCGCCGCCGCGCCCGACCGTGCCGCCCCGGCCGTGGAACAGCCGCAGCCGCACCCCGTGCTTGGCGGCCACGTCGCGCAGCGAGCGCTGGGCCTGGTGGATGGCCCACTGCGAGGTCGTGATGCCGGCCTCCTTGTTCGAGTCCGAGTAGCCGAGCATCACCTCCTGCACGTCCCCGACCAGGGCCCGGTACGGCGCGACGCTGAGCAGCGCGTCCAGGATCTCCCCGCCGGCCGACAGCTCCGCCGGGGTCTCCAGCAGCGGCACGAACCCGATGCCCCTCAGCCCCGCCTCGCGGGCCAGCACCACGGCCGCGAGCACGTCGTCGATGCCCTGGGTCATGGACACGATGTAGGACTCGACGATGTCCGGGCCGAACAGGTCCCGGGCCGCGCGGATCGCCCGGAACACGCCGAGCGTCTTCGTGCCGGCCGCGTCCAGCGGGGTGTCCGGGGTGGACAGCGGGCGGCGGGAGGACAGTTCGCGGATCAGCAGGGCGGTGCGCTGTTCGCGGTCGAGGGCCTGGTAGTCGACCTCGCCGACGTGCGCGTAGAGCTGCGCCAGGACCCCGTGGTGCGCGTCGGCGTGCTCCCGGACGTCGAGGGTCGCCAGCCGCAGCCCGAACGCGGCGACGGTCCGGATCAGGGAGTTCAGCTGGCCGGCGGCCGCGAGGTGCCCGCCGTTGCGGTCCAGCGAGTCCCGGATCAGCTCCAGGTCCGTGACCAGCTGGTCCGCGCCCAGGTAGTCGTGGCCCGGCCGGTGCGCCGCGCCCGCCGCGAGCCGCTCCCGGGTGTTGGCGAGCTTGATCTTGATACACCGGATCTTCAGCCGGTACGGCTCCTCCGCGTTCACCCGGCGGAACCGCTCCGGCAGCTCGGGCAGCCGGTCGAGGTCCGTGGCGACGCTGGCCGCCAGGTCGATGCTCACCGGGCGGAGCCGGCGGGACACGCTCAACTCGTTGAGGAGCGCGTCCATGGCCTTCTCGGCCGCCCGGATGCCGTACTCGTGCTGCAGCAGCAGGACGTCCCGGGTCACCTGCGGGGTCACGTACGGGTTGCCGTCGCGGTCGCCCCCGATCCAGGAGCCGAACGTCAGCGGCCGCGCGGTCGGCGGCAGCTCCACGCCCAGGCCGGACAGGGTGCTGGCCAGGTCGGTGAGCACCTGGGGCGCGGCCTCGGTGTACAGGTCGGCGAGGTAGTACACCGCGTTGCGGGCCTCGTCCGTCGGGTCCGGCCGGGACAGCCGCAGCTCGTCGGTCTGCCAGAGCAGGTCGATCTGCTCGGCGAGCCGCTCGTCGGCGTCGGACGCGAAGCCCTGCGCCTTCTGGGCGGCCTCGGCGTCGAGGATGTCGGCCACGGCGCGCAGCTTGGTGAGGATCGACCGGCGGGCCGCCTCGGTCGGGTGCGCGGTGAACACCGGCCGCACGGCGAGCCGCTCGGCGGCCCGGGCGATCTCGGAGCGGGGCACGTTCTTGGCCGTGATGGCCCGGGCCACCTGGTCCAGCCAGCCGCCCTCGGCCGCCCGGCGGCGGCGCAGCTCCCGGCCCCGGTGGGTCTGCTCGGCCACGTTGGCCAGGTGGAAGTACGTCGCGAAGGCGCGGGTCAGCTGGATGCCGGTGGCGACGTCGAGGGCCTCCAGCCGGGCGGCGGCCGTGTCGGCGTCGGACCGGACCAGCGCCCGGACGTCCTCGACGAGGTCGAGCAGCGCGGGACCCTCCTGGCGGACCAGGGCCTGGCCGAGCAGGGTGCCCAGCCGGCGGACGTCGGCGCGGAGTTCGGCGTCTTCTTCGAGCACGGACGGCTCCTTCGGCACGACCACGCGGGCGCACGGGGGCGCCGCGAGGATCCGGTGGGTGGGGCCCTGACCGCACTGTCCGGGATTGACCTCACCCTATCGGGAGGTACGGGCCCGTTCTCCGTGTCGTGCGTCTCTCCCTGGGTTACTCACCGGTCACCTTTCTTGCCGAGCACGGTCGTCGCGGCGAGCAGGCCGAGGACGCCGACCGCCGCGTAGACGACCAGGCCGGTGACGGCGCGGCCGGGGCCCTTGGCGTCGAAGTACACGACGGAGCGGGCCAGGTCGGTGCCGAGGCCGGGGAGCACCCAGTGGTGCATGCCCCGGAAGAACGTCGGCAGCAGCTCGGGCGCGTAGATGCCGCCCGAACCCGGATTGCCGAGGATCACGAACAACAGGATCGCCACGCCGGTACCGGCCATGCCCAGCCAGCCCGACAGCGCCGAGGCGGCCGTCGCCGCGGCGAACACGACCAGCGCGCCCACGACGCTCAACCCGAGCAGATGGTCGGGCCACAGGTCCAGGATGTGCGTGGTGATCAGCGCGCCGATGAAGCCGGCCAGCGCGGCGAACCCGGCCAGCGCGGCCAGCCGCAGGGTCGCCCGCTCGAAGTTGCGCGGCACGGTGCCGGTGGACAGCGCCAGGACCGTCGCGGCCAGGTAACCGCCGACCACCCAGCCCACGACCAGGTAGAACGGGGCCAGCCCGTGCGGGTCCTCCGTGTCGAGCGGGGCGATGTCGGTGACCGTGACCGGTACGTTCGCCGCGTCCAGCGCCGTGGTCAGCACGCCCGTGACCACCTGGACGGCCGACGCGCTCGCCGCCGTGGCCACGGTCAGCGCCGCCCCGGACGCGGGCGCCGGCTGGTCCGCCTTCGGGGGCTCGGTCGCGTCCGAGGTGAACGTGAGGACCGCGTAGACCCGGCGCTTCTGGAGCGCGGACGTCGCGGCGGCCGCGTCGGAGTACTCGACGGCTTTGAGGGCGTTGCCGTTCTCCCGGAGCTTCGCCAGCACACTCGCCGCCGTGGCGTCACCCTTGACCACGCCGACCGGCACGTCCTTCGGGACCGGGTTGTGCAGCGCGCCCACGTAGGAGCCGATGAACAGGCCGGTGAGCAGCAGCACCCCGGTGAGCAGCAGCAGCGAACGGAAGAACCAGCTCCGCCACCAGCGGTCGTTGACCGGCTCGGGGATGAACCAGAGGGCCTGCCAGATCCGGTGCCGGGGGGCGGCGTGCTTGCCGCGCCTGGCGCCGTTGCGGTGGCTGCCGCCCGGTTCGGCGGGCTTGGGTTTTGCCTCGGCGAGGGCTCCGGCTGCCGCTCCAGCCACGGCTCCGGCCCCTGTTCCGGCGGCGGCCCCGGCCCCGGCTGCGGTGTCGGGCTTCGGGGCGGGGGAGGCGTCGGGAGCGTCGGTGGTGTCCGCTCCGGCGGCGGGGCTGTCGGTCGCGGCGGTCGGGACCTCGGGAGTGGCTTCGGCGTTGTCCCCCGCGTCCGTCGGCTGGGGGCCGGCCTCGGCGGGGAAGCCGGCGGCGGCGGCCATCGCGCCTCCGGCCTCCTGCTCCTCGGCGGCGTCCTCGGCCTTGAGTCCGGTGGCGGTGGGCGGTGCTCCGTCCACCTTCTCGCCGGTCGGCCAGCAGTCGGTGGCGACGGGCGGTAGGGGGGCCTCGGTGGAGTCGGTGCCGGGGACCGTGGCCGGCGGGGTCGGTGCGGGCTCGGCGGTGCCGGGCTCGGCGCCCGCCCCGTCACCGGCAGGGTCGGTTGTGGCTTCGGAGGTGGGCTCGGCGGCCCCGGTACCCGTCGAAGGCTTCTCCGACGGAGTCGGCAGTGGTTCCACACCGTCGTCGGAGCTGCCCCGGCTGGACTCCGAGGCCTCGCCGGGCCCGGGCGCTCCCGTGCTGCCGGGGACCTCGGGAGCGGCCTTGTCGGCCTTCCCGCCAGGCGCGGGGTCGCCCTTCCCGCCGGGTGCGGATCGGCGCGGAGGCGACGGCGGGGTCGACTTCTCGGCGGGACCCGGCTCGCCCTTGGGGCTTTTGTCGCTCATTTCGCCACCTCCACCCCGATAGCCTATGGGCTGACATATCGGTTAAGAGGAATAACACGCAGCTGGCCCTTTTTCATGATCGCGGAGGCGGGCACCGCCGCAGGCCTGGACCGTGCGGGCCGTGACCGTGCGGCAGGGACGCGGAATTCCGTGGCGCCCTCGGGGACGGTGCTGGCAGGCTCGGGGGATGATCACCCCGCCCCGGCTGCGCGCCGGCGACCAGGTCGCTGTCCTCTCCCTCTCCGGCGGGCTCCCCGAGCTGTTCCCGCACCCGTTCGAGCTGGGGCTGCGGCGGCTGCGGGACGTGTTCGGGCTGGTGCCGGTGGAGTACCCGACGACCCGGGTGCTGCGGTCCTCGCACGCCGACCGGGCCCGGGACCTGCACGCGGCCTGGGCGGACCCGGCGATCAAGGGCGTGATCTCGACCATCGGCGGCGAGGACCAGATCAAACTGCTCAAGCACCTCGACCCCGAGTTGCTCAGGACCAACCCCAAACTCTTCCTGGGGTACTCCGACAACGTGAACCTCCTCAACTACCTGTTCACCCTGGGCGTCTCCGGCCTGCACGGCGGCAGCGTGATGGTCGAACTCGGCCGGGGCGGCGCCCTGGACCCGCTGACCGAGGCCTCCTGGCGGGCGGCGCTGTTCGACGGCGGGGAGTTCGAGCTGTCCCCGGCACAGGGGTTCACCGACGTCGGCCGGGACTGGGCCGAGCCCGCGCACCTGGAGACCGAGCCGGACCTGATGCCCGGCGGGGGCTGGACCTGGGACAACGCGGACACCGTCGTCGAGGGCCGGCTGTGGGGCGGCTGCCTGGAGATCCTCGGCTGGAACCTGGGCCTCGGCGCGCACCTCCTCGACGACTACTCCGGGCACGTCCTGTTCCTGGAGACCTCGGAGGAGCGGCCGAGCGCCACCGAGGTGTACCGGACCCTGATGCTGATGGGCGAGCGCGGCTTCCTCGGCCAGTTCGCGGGCGTGCTCGTGGGGCGGCCGAAGGCCGGTGACCTGCACGGGCGGACCCCCGAATATGTGGGCGAGCAGCGGGAGGCGGTCCGCCGGGCGCTCGCCGAGTACGCGCCGGGCGTCCCCGTCGTGCACAACCTCGACATCGGGCACACCGACCCGCAGCTCCTCCTGCCGTACGGCGGCCAGGTCCGGATCGACGGGCCGGCGCGACGCGTCACGGTCCGGTACTGACCGAGCTAGGCTGGGACTCTCCCCGGTTCGTACACGAGTCCGGGATCTTCGCTGTGCCTGGAGTAGATCAATGCAGCTCGCTGGCCTGCTCGCCGCGACCCTCGACGACCCGGTGGTCCGCCTCGCCCGCCAGGGCGGCACGGACCTGGAACTGACCGGCCCGCCGGCGCTGCGGCCGTTCGTGGCGGCGGCAGCCAACGGCACCGTGCTCGCGGTGACCGCCACCACCCGCGAGGCCGAGGAGCTGGCCGCCGCCCTGGGCGACCTGCTCCCCGAGGGCACCGTCGAGACCTTCCCGGCCTGGGAGACCCTGCCGCACGAGCGGCTGTCCCCGCGCTCCGACACGGTCGGCCGCCGGCTCGCCGTGCTGCGCCGCCTGGCCAGGACGAACGACGTCCGGGTGGTCGTCGCCCCGGTGCGCAGCGTGCTCCAGCCCCAGCTGGCGGGCCTGGGTCAGCTGGACCCGGTCGAGCTGGTCGCCGGCCGGCAGTACGACCTCGAGAACACGGTCACCCGGCTGGTCGACATCGCGTACAACAGGGTGGACCTGGTCGAGAAGCGCGGCGAGTTCGCGGTGCGCGGCGGCATCCTGGACATCTTCCCGCCCACCGAACAGCACCCGCTGCGGGTGGAGTTCTGGGGCGACGACGTCGAGGAGATCCGGTACTTCGCGGTCGCCGACCAGCGTTCGCTCGACAAGGCCGAGGCGCTCGTCGCGCCGCCGTGCCGCGAGCTGCTGCTGACCCCGGCGGTGCGGGCCCGCGCGGCCGAGCTGGCCCGGGAGTATCCGGGGCTGGCGGAGATGTGCGCCAAGCTCGCCGAGGGCATCGCGGTGGAGGGCATGGAGTCCCTGGCCCCGGTCCTGGGCGCGGGCCGCCTCGAACTGCTGCTGGACTGCCTGCCCACGGACACCACCATCGTGCTGTGCGACCCGGAGCGGATCCGGGGCCGGGCGGCCGACCTGGTGCGGACCTCGGAGGAGTTCCTCGAGGCCAGCTGGGCCGCGGCCGCGCTCGGCGGCCAGGCCCCGATCGACCTGGGCGCGGCGACGTTCCGCAGCCTCGGCGACGTCCGGCACCACGCCCAGGAGCTGGGCCAACGCTGGTGGTCGCTGAGCCCGTTCGGCATCGTCGAGGACGCGGACCTGGGTGGCCTGGAGTCCACGTCCCAGCCCGCCCCGCTCTACCACGGCGACGGCGCGGCCCTGCTCGGCGACGTCCGGCGCTGGTCGGCCGACGGCTGGCGGGTGGTGCTCGTGTTCGCCGGGCACGGTCCGGCCGAGCGCGCCCTCGAACTGCTCCGCGAGGCCGACCTCGGTCCGCTCGCGGCGGCGCGGCTGGACGCGGTCCCGGAGCGCGGCCGGATCACGGTCACCACCGGCAACCTGGAACACGGCCTCGTCGACGAGAAGAACAAGCTCGCGATCGTCACCGGCAACGACATCACCGGCGGCCGGGGCGCGACGAACCGGGACGCGGTCAAGATGCCGTCCCGGCGGCGGAACACCATCGACCCGCTCGAACTGCGGGCCGGCGACCTGGTGGTGCACGAGCAGCACGGCATCGGCCGGTACGTGGAGCTGGTCCAGCGCACGGTCAACGGCGCGGAGCGGGAATACCTGGTCATCGAGTACGCGGCGACGAAGAAGAACCAGCCCGGCGACCGGCTGTTCGTCCCCACCGACCAGCTCGACCAGCTGTCCCGGTACGTGGGTGGCGAGAACCCGACCCTGCACAAGATGGGCGGCTCGGACTGGCAGAAGTCCAAGGCCCGCGCGCGCAAGGCCGTCCGGGAGATCGCGGCCCAGCTCATCCAGCTCTACGCGGCCCGGCAGAACTCCAAGGGCCACGCGTTCGGCCCGGACACGCCCTGGCAGCGCGAGCTGGAGGACGCGTTCCCGTGGACGGAGACCCCCGACCAGCTCTCGGCCATCGACGAGGTCAAGGGCGACATGGAGAAGCAGGTCCCGATGGACAGGCTGATCTGCGGCGACGTCGGGTACGGCAAGACGGAGATCGCGGTGCGCGCCGCGTTCAAGGCGGTCCAGGACGGCAAGCAGGTCGCGGTGCTGGTGCCGACGACGCTGCTCGCCCAGCAGCACTTCAACACGTTCACCGAGCGGATGAGCCAGTTCCCGGTGACGATCAAGCAGCTGTCCCGGTTCCAGACGCCGAAGGAGACGACGCTCGCCCTGGAGGCGCTGGCGAACGGCTCGGCCGACATCGTCATCGGTACCCATCGGCTGTTGTCGCAGTCCACGAAGTTCAAGCAGCTCGGGCTCGTGATCGTCGACGAGGAGCAGCGGTTCGGCGTCGAGCACAAGGAACACCTCAAGGCCCTGCGCACCAATGTCGACGTGCTCGCCATGTCGGCCACGCCGATCCCGCGCACCCTGGAGATGGCGATCACCGGCATCCGGGAGATGTCCACGATCGCCACCCCGCCGGAGGAGCGGCACCCGGTGCTGACCTCCGTCGCGGCGTACGAGGAGAAGACGATCGCGGCCACGATCCGGCGCGAACTGCTCCGGGACGGCCAGGTGTTCTACCTGCACAACCGGGTCGAGTCGATCGACCGCACGGCGAAGAAGCTCCGCGAACTCGTCCCCGAGGCCCGGATCGTCACGGCGCACGGCCAGATGGGCGAGGACGCGCTGGAGAAAGTCATGGTCGGCTTCTGGGAGAAGGAGTTCGACGTCCTGATCGCCACCACGATCATCGAGTCGGGCATCGACATCCCGAACGCCAACACCCTGATCGTGGAGCGCGCCGACCTGCTCGGGCTGTCCCAGCTGCACCAGATCCGCGGCCGGGTCGGCCGGGGCCGGGAGCGGGCCTACGCCTACTTCCTGTACCCGCCGGAGAAGCCCCTCACCGAGCACGCGCACGAGCGGTTGGCCACGATCGCGCAGCACACCGAGCTCGGGGCCGGCATGTTCGTGGCGATGAAGGACCTGGAGATCCGGGGCGCCGGCAACCTGCTCGGCGGGGAGCAGTCCGGGCACATCGAGGGCGTCGGTTTCGACCTGTACATCCGGATGGTCGGCGAGGCGGTCGCGTCGTTCAAGGGCGACACGGGCGAGGAGGAGCCGGCCGATGTCAAGGTCGACCTGCCGGTGGACGCGCACATCCCGCACGACTACATCGCGGCCGAGCGGCTCCGCCTGGAGATGTACCGCAAGCTGGCCGAGGTGCGCGACCTGCCCGGCCTGGAGGCGGTCACCGCCGAGCTCCGCGACCGGTACGGCAACCCGCCGGAGCCCGTCGCGAACCTGATCGAGGTGGCGGGGCTGCGGCTCGCCGCCCGCGAATACGGGCTCTCCGACATTTCGGTACAGGGAAAATTCGTCCGGTTCGGGCCTCTGGCTCTGCCCGACTCCAAGCAGTTGCGGCTCAAGCGCCT
This sequence comes from Longispora urticae, assembly GCF_053902585.1. NCBI lineage: Bacteria > Bacillati > Actinomycetota > Actinomycetes > Micromonosporales > Micromonosporaceae > Longispora > Longispora urticae. The sequence goes on along the minus strand of NZ_JAQZSH010000025.1, from coordinate 113,216 downwards.
CTACCCGGAGGCCGTGTACAAGCAGGCGGCGGACACCATCTCCCTGCCCAGGCCCTCGACCCGCCGGGTGGGCGGCGAACCGCTCCGGGACGTGCCGCTGATGCGGTGGTGCCGGGAGTTCCTGTCCAGCCTGCTCGACTAGCGTCCGCGCCCGACTGGCATCATGCAGGGGACCATCTCCGCTCTGGGAGGAGCGCACGTGAACCGTCGCCGGGTACTCGCCGTCGTCACCATCGCCGTCGTCGGGGCCGTCGCGCTGACCGGGTGCCAGCAGGCCCCGGACACCGCCGCCTACGTCGGCAAGGACAAGCTGACGGTCAAGCAGGTCGACGGGATGGTCCAGGAGTACGCCGAGCACCACCCGGCCACCGAGGGCAAGGCCGGCGAGGCCCAGCTGCGCAACCAGATCGTCAGCTCGTGGCTGATCGCCGAGCTGGGCAAGACCCTGGTCGCCGACGGCAAGCTCGAGAAGCCCGTCGTGGACGTGGCCGCCGCCTCGAAGCGCTTCGAGCTGGCCGAGAACGGCACGCTGGCCCGGGTGATCGCCGAGTCCACCGCGTACCGGGCCTCGCTCGCCAAGGCCAAGCCCGTCCAGCCGACCGAGGCGGACTACGAGGCCGTGCTCGCCGAGGCCGTCAAGATGCAGATCGTCCCGCCCGCGACGAAGGTCGCCGAGCTGCGCCAGTCGCTGCCGGCCGCCACCCTCGCGCCGGCCATCGCCATCCGGGACCTGCTCGTCGGGGCCCAGGCCAAGCACACCACCGAGGTCAACCCCAAGTTCGGCCCCATCGTGTACGGGGTGCTGGAGCTCCAGGGCGGCGGCAGCCTCGTCCAGGTGCCCCTCGGCTCGGGCCAGGCCGCGGTGACCGACCTCCCGTCGTCCGACCCCAACCTGCTGCGCTAGCCGATGGCCCGCCGGATCGTTCTGCTCGTCACCTCGCCCCGGCTGCCGGCCGGCCTGCTGACCGCCGAGGCGTGGGACCTGGTCCGCGCGTACCCGGTGTTCGCCGGCCAGGAGTCGGAGCAGACCCACGCGCTCCGGCACGCCGGGGCCAAGATCACGGTCGGCGAGCCGGACGTCGACGCCCTGCTCGCGCTCGACGGCACGTTCGTCTGGCTCGCGGGGCCGACCGGTGACGGCGACTTCGCCCGCGCCCTCGGCCGCAAGCTGCTCCTCCAGCCCGACCAGGCCACCCTGGAGCTGTGCTACGGCTCCTGGGACCCGCCCGGCGCCCGGCTGCTCGACGCGGTCGCGGTCAGCGACAGGCTGCGCGTCGAGGACCTGTGGCGGCAGCAGCAGACCCACGCGAGCGTCGCGAAGTACCTGCTGGAGGAGGCCCGCGAGGCCGTCGACGCCATCGAGGCCGGCGACATGCGCTCCCTCCGCGACGAGTTGGGCGACGTGCTGCTCCAGGTGCTGCTGCACGCCCGGCTCGGCGAGGAACTGCCCGAGGACGAGCGGTTCACGATCGACGACGTGGCCGGCGACTTCGTGGCCAAGATGGTCCGGCGCAACCCGCACGTGTTCGCCGGCGTCACGGTGACCGGCCTCGAGGACATCATGGCGAACTGGCGCCTGATCAAGCACGCCGAGCGGAACCCGCCGCCGACCGACTGAATATCCGCTCGGGTGCAACCTTTTGCCGTCCCGCCGCGTCCGTGGAGTGTGCGAAAAACTCGGGGACCGGCGTGGGCCTGGACGTGTGTGGTCCTCGGCAGCGTTCTCGTCCTGCTCAGCGCGGGTGCGCTCGTCGTCGGCCACTCCGCCCAGCGCCGGATCGAGGGCTCCGTGCACACGGCGGACCTGTTCGGCCGGCAGCCCGAGCTGACCACGGACCGCAGCGGCAGGGCCGGCATCACCGGCCCGTTGAACATCCTGCTCGTCGGCATCGACCCCCGCCCGGAGAACCCGGAGGAGGCCCCGCGCGGCGACTCGGTGCTGATCCTGCACGTCCCCCGCGAACTCGACCGGGCCTACCTGTTCTCGCTGCCCCGGGACCTGCTGCTCGACATCCCGGCGTGGGAACGGGCCCAGTTCACCGGCAGCCGGTACGACAAGCTGACCCACGCCATGATGTACGGCAGCCGCCGGGAGGGCGCGCCCGCCGACGTGGCCAGCGGGTTCGGCCTGCTGGCCAAGACGGTCTCGGACTACACCGGGATCCGGAGCTTCGACGCCGGAGCCGTGATCAACTTCGCCGGGTTCCAGAAGGTCGTCGAGGAGCTGGGCGGCGTGGACATGTACATCGACCAGCGCGTCGAGTCGATCCACCTCACCCCGGACGGCGAACCCCGGTACAAGATCCCGGGCGACCCGCCCCGCCGGGTGTACGAGCCGGGCCACCGCCACCTGTCCGCCTCCGAGGCCCTCGACTACGTCCGCCAGCGCTACATCGAGGGCGGCGACTACAGCCGGCAGCGCCACCAGCAGCAGTTCATCCGGGCCATGGTCAGCCAGGCGACGAGCCGGTCCGTGCTCACCAGCCCCGGGAAGCTCGACGCGTTGGTCGGCGCGGCCGGCGACGCGCTCACCTTCGACGGCCGGGGCTCCTCGATCCTCGACTTCGCCCTCGCGTTGCGCGGCATCGGCCAGGACAGAATGACGCTGATCCGACTTCCGGGGCACAACATCGGCACCGGCGGCGGGTACCAGGGCGAGGAGCTGGAGCCCGTCGCGAAGGAGTTCTTCGCGGCCGTCGCCGCCGACGAGGTGGACGCGTTTCTGACCCACCATCTGGAGCTGGTGAACCGGTAGGGTCTTCGCATGCCTCAGGAATTCCCAGTCCTCGCCGGGCGGATCGTGGACGCCCTGCTGCAGTCCGACCCGGTCACCGCCTTCTGGGCGGGGGACCACCGGCTCGACGACCGGCTGCCGGACTTCTCGCCCGGCGGGGTCGCCGCGCGGACCGCGATGCTGCACGACGCGGCCAACGCCCTGGCCCAGGTCGACGACGACGTGCTCGACCCCGAGGACCTCGTCGACCACGCCCAGCTGAGCACCGCCGTCGACCGGCGGCTGTTCGACCTCACCGAGGTGCGGGTGCACGAGTGGGACCCGCTGGCACACAACCCGGGAATCCTGATCCACGGCCTGATGACCAGCGAGTTCGCCCCCGCCGCCGACCGGCTCGAGGTGCTCGCCGCGCGGCTCGGCGCCGTGCCGGACGCGCTGGCCACCGCGCGGGAGACCCTGCGGGACTGCCCGACCGTGCACCTGGAGACGGCGATCGGCCAGTTCGCCGGGGTCGCGGCCCTGGTGCGCGACGAGCTGCCGGCCTTCGCGGCCCAGGCGCCCGGGGTGGCGGTGGACAAGGCCCGCGACGACGCGCTGGCGGCGCTGGCCGAGTTCGACGGCTGGCTGCGCGCGGCGGTCCAGGAGCCCGGGCGCGACCCCCGGCTCGGTCGCCGGCTGTGGGAGGGCAAGCTCTGGTACACGCTGGACACCGAGCTCACCGCCAGCCAGCTGCTGGACCGGGCGATGGCGGCGCTGGACGACGCGACCGCGCAGCTCGTGGACCTGTGCGGCGGCGTGCCCGTCCGGGAGGCCCTCGACGCGCTCGGCATGGACCGGCCCGACAACACCACGATCCTGGAGCTGTCCCGGCGGTTCACGGCCGAGGCGACCGACTTCTGCCGGGAGCGCGACCTGGTGACCCTGGTGGACGACGCGCTGGTGATCGAGGAGATGCCGGAGTTCGCGCGCGGCGTCGCCGTGGCGTACTGCATGCCCGTCGGCGCCTTCGAGACCGCCGACCTGCCGACCACGTTCGCGATCTCGCCCGCGCCGAAGAGCTGGTCGCCGGAGCGGGTCGAGTCGTTCTACCGCGAGTACAACAACCACATGCTGCGCAACCTCGCCGTGCACGAGGCCATGCCGGGGCACTACCTCCAGCTCGCGCACAGCCGGCGGTTCCAGGGTTCCAACCCGGCCCGCGCGCTGTGCCGGTCGGGCGTGTTCACCGAGGGCTGGGCCGTCTACACCGAGGAGCTGATGGCCGACGCCGGCTGGGGCGGGCACCCGGTGAAGCTCATGCAGCTCAAGATGCAGCTCCGGATGGCGATCAACGCGGTGCTCGACCAGCTGGTGCACTGCGAGGACCTGTCCGAGGCGGAGGGCATGGCCCTGATGCTGGAGCGGGGCTTCCAGGAGGAGGGCGAGGCGGCCGGCAAGTGGCGGCGGGCGCTGCTCACGTCCACCCAGCTGTCGACCTACTTCGTGGGGTACACCGAGATGGCCTCGATCGCGGCGGCGCGGCCCGAGGGGACGTCGGTGCGGGCGTGGCACGACGCGATGCTGGGGCACGGGAGTCCGGCGCCGCGGCACCTGCGGAACCTGCTGGGCGTCTAGGGGCGGGCGGCGTCCAGCATCCACCGGGCCAGGGAGTACTCCGGCGGCACGGCCTCCGGCAGATCCGCCACGTCGAACCACTCGGCCGCCGTCAGCTCCACCCCGTCCACGGTCGGCTCGCCCGCCACCCACTCGGCGGTGAACCCGACGAGCAGCGTGCCCGGCCCGGACAGGGTCCACGGCTGGCTGTCGACGTAGGTCAGGTCGCCGATCTCGACGCCGACCTCCTCCCACACCTCGCGGCGGGCCGCCTCCTCCAGCGTCTCGCCGTACTCGACGTAGCCGGCGACCAGCGCCCACATGTCGCTGTGCGCGTAGGAGTGCCGGGCGAGCAGGACGCGGTCGCCGCGCCGGATCAGGACGAGGACGACGGGGCACGGGGCCATCGGGACGAGCAGGCCGCACGCGGTGCACCGGGGCCACGGGTACGGCGGTTCGTAGCCGAGTTCGGCGCGACAGGCCCCGCAGTACCGGTGGGTGCGCCGCCACGCGGTGAGCTGCTGGGCGCGGCCGGCCAGCGACAGGGTGGCCCGGTCGAGGCGCTGGGCGAGTTCGGGCCAGCGGAGGGTGGCCACGGGGCTCTCGGCGGCCCAGGCGGACAGGCCGTCGAACTCGCCGACGTAGAGCAGTTCGGCGAACGGGTCGGTGACCGTGGTGGGCATGCCGAGGCGGTCGCCGGCCACGGGCAGCAGCCAGTCGCCGACGTGCGGGGTGAGGTCGCCGACGGTGCCGGGCACGAGCCGCGCCGAGGGCGGACCGGGCGGCCGGGTGGTCACGAGGTGGCGAACGCGTCGGCGGTGACCGACTCGGCGTACCTGGTGAGGATGATGTCGATCTTCGCGCCGTTGACCTCGCCCACGAACGAGCCGAGCACGCCCTGGTCGGTCACGCACGCGTCGAGGGTCCCGATCGTCAGGCACAGCGCGTGCTGGCCGGCGATGGTCCGGTCGTGCGAGGTGAGCGCGCCCCGGTCGGTGAGCGACGCGGAGCTGATCTGGCGCAGGGCGTCGGCCGCGGTCAGGAAGCCGGGGATGGCCACCGGGACGCCGGCCGCCGGGGTGGGGGCTGGCTTGCCGCAGGTGGTGGCCTCGCAGGTGGTGAAGCCCTCGGGCGCGATCACGATCCGACCGCCGAGATGGGTGTACGCGGTCCGCAACGGCTTCTGGGCCTGCGCGACGGACACCGCCCCGCCGTCGGCGACCCGGTACTCCGCCGTGTATGTCCGCTTCGTCGCCTGATCGAGCTGGGCGGCGAACGAGTTGATCAACCTGGCCGGGTCGGTGGGGCCGGCCTCCGCCGCCCGCGTGCACCCCGCGAGGGCCACGAGCGCGAAAAGTATGGCTGCCGAACGACGCATAGACGCCACCCTTCCTGGTGCCGGGAGGCATTGCAAATCGGTTCCACGTGGGTGGCTACCCTCAGCGATGGGTCTCACAAGCCCTGGGCCGCAGCGGCGCGGCCTCATTCGCCCGACCGGAGGAGTGACACACGTGGCCACGATTGAAGGCATCGCCGCCCGCGAAATCCTGGATTCTCGGGGCAATCCGACCGTCGAGGTCGAGGTACTTCTGGACGACGGCACGTTCTCCCGGGCAGCCGTTCCGTCCGGGGCATCAACAGGAGCGTTCGAGGCATGTGAGCTGCGTGACGGCGATACCGGTCGTTACGGTGGCAAGGGTGTCGAAAACGCCGTGGACAACGTCGCCACGATCGCCGAGGAGCTGATCGGCTTCGACGCGACCGACCAGCGCGCGATCGACCAGAAGATGCTGGACCTCGACGGCACCCCGAACAAGGCGAACCTGGGCGCGAACGCGATCCTCGGCATCTCGCTCGCGGTGGCCAAGGCCGCCGCCGACTCGGCCGGACTGCCGCTGTTCCGTTACCTGGGCGGCCCGAACGCGCACCTGCTGCCGGTCCCGATGCTGAACATCCTCAACGGCGGTTCGCACGCCGACAGCAACGTGGACGTCCAGGAGTTCATGATCGCCCCGATCGGCGCGCCGACCTTCAAGGAGGCCCTGCGCTCCGGCGTCGAGGTCTACCACGCGCTGAAGGCCGTGCTGAAGAAGAAGGGCCTGTCGACCGGCCTGGGCGACGAGGGCGGCTTCGCGCCGAACCTGCCGACGAACGCCGCGGCCCTGGACCTGATCGCGGAGGCCGTCGGCAACGCCGGCTACACGCTCGGTACGGACATCGCGCTCGCCCTGGACGTGGCGGCCACCGAGTTCCACAAGGACGGCTCGTACACGTTCGAGGGCCAGCAGAAGTCGGCCGACGACATGGCCAAGTACTACGCCGGCCTGCTCGACAGCTACCCGATCGTGTCGATCGAGGACCCGCTGGACGAGGACGACTGGGCCGGCTGGCACGCGCTGACCACCCTGATCGGCGACCGTACCCAGCTCGTGGGCGACGACCTGTTCGTCACCAACCCGGAGCGGATCGCCCGGGGGATCGCCGAGAAGACCGCCAACGCGGTCCTCGTCAAGGTCAACCAGATCGGTTCGCTCACCGAGACGCTGGACGCCGTGGACATGGCGCACCGGGCCGGTTTCCGCACCATGATGAGCCACCGGTCCGGCGAGACCGAGGACACCACGATCGCGGACCTCGCCGTCGCGCTCGGCTGTGGCCAGATCAAGACCGGCGCCCCGGCGCGGTCGGAGCGGGTCGCGAAGTACAACCAGCTGCTCCGGATCGAGGAGGAGCTGGACTCGGCGGCGCGTTACGCGGGCGCCTCCGCGTTCCCGCGTATGCGAGGCTAGAAGGGACTGCCGACCCCGGCGCTGACGCGCCGGGGTCGGACCCCCATCCCTGAGGAGTGTCGTGAGCCGCACCCCTGGCCGGCAGGGTCCGGGTCGTCGGACCGCCCGGTCCGGCTCCCGCCCCGCCGCGGCACGCCGCCCGGCGGCCCCCGGAGCAGCCCAACGCACCCGGCCGCCCCGGCAGCGCAAGTTCACCGGCCGCGCGGCGATCCTGGGCATCCTGCTGGCCACCCTGGTGCTGGCGTACGCGTACCCGGTGCGCACCTATCTCACCCAGAACGCCGAGATGGCCCGGGTCGAGGACCAGCTGCAGGCGCAGCAGACCCGGATCGACAAGCTGTCCCTGCAGCGCAAGAAGTGGGACGACCCGCAGTACTTCGCCCAGCAGGCCCGCGAGCGGCTCCAGCTGGTGCTGCCCGGCGACACCGCCTACCGGGTGACCGACTCGGTGGCCGGGGGCGCGCCGGACGCCGACAGCTCCAACCGGGGCAAGGCGGCGAGCGAGGGCCCCTGGTACGGGAAGCTATGGTCGAGTACCAAGGCAGCCGACAAACCCAGACGAAAGTAGAAGAATGGTCAGCGAGCAGGACCTGGCGGCGGTCGCCGCGCAGCTCGGTCGCGAACCCCGGGGCACCCGGGCCGTCGCGCACCGCTGCCCGTGCGGCAACCCCGACGTCGTGGAGACGTCGCCGAGGCTCCCCGACGGCACCCCGTTCCCGACCACGTTCTACCTGACGTGCCCGAAGGCCACGGCCGGGGCGAGCACCCTGGAGTCCGAGGGGCTGATGAAGGACCAGCAGGCCAGGCTGGCGGAGGATCCGGAGCTGGCCGCCTGGTACCAGAAGGCGCACCAGGACTACCTGGACCGCCGCGAGGCGATGGAACACGTCCCGGAGATCGCCGGGATCTCGGCCGGCGGGATGCCCGAGCGGGTCAAGTGCCTGCACGTGCACCTCGGGCACGCGCTCGCCGCCGGGCGGGGCGTGAACCCGTTCGGGGACGAGGTCCGCGACCGGCTGGGCGACTGGTGGGCCGCCGGGCCGTGCGTCACCCCCGCCGACCCCGCACCCGCCCCGGGCACGCACCCCGCGCCCACCGACCCCGGCACCGACGCCCCGCACCTCGCGGCGGCCGAGCGCTACCGGCACGGCCCGGCGTGACCCGCCGCGTCGCCGCGATCGACTGCGGCACCAACTCCGTCCGGCTGCTGGTCGCCGACACCGATGGCCAGACCCTCACCGCGCTGCGCCGCGAGATGCGGATCGTCCGGCTCGGCGAGGGCGTCGACCGGACCGGGCGGCTGTCCGAGGCCGCGATCGAGCGCACCCGGCTGGCCCTGCTGGAGTACGCGGCGACGATCGCCGAGCTCGGCGCCGAACAGATCCGGATGTGCGCGACCAGCGCCTCGCGGGACGCCGCCAACGCCGCCGACTTCACCGCCATGGTCCGGGCCACGATCGGCGTCGAGCCCGAGGTGGTCAGCGGCGACGAGGAGGCCCGGCTGTCGTTCACCGGCGCCGCCAGGGGCCTGAAGGCCGAGCCGCCGTTCCTGGTGGTCGACATCGGCGGCGGCTCCACCGAGTTCGTGGTCGGCACCGCGGACGTCGAGGCCGCGATCAGCGTGGACATCGGCTGCGTCCGGATGACCGAGCGGCACCTGCACAGCGACCCGCCGGGCACGCCCGAGCTGGCCGCCGCGCTGGTCGACATCACGGCCGCCGTCGACCGGGGGCTCGCGGCCGTGGGCGGGGGCAGGGGAGCGACCCTGGTCGGCCTGGCCGGGTCCGTCACGACCGTCGCGGCGATCAGTCTCAACCTCGACGGGTACGACCCGGAGCGGCTGCACCACGCCGTCATCCCGTACGCGGAGGTCGCCCGGATCGCCGGCGAGCTCGCGGCCGCAGACCACGACGAACGGCTCGCCATCCCGGTGATGCACCCGGGCCGGGCGGACGTGATCGTGGCCGGCGCGCTGATCCTGCGGACCATCATGGAGCGCACCGGGGCCGAGTCGGTGATCACGTCGGAGTCGGACATCCTCGACGGCATCGTGTGGTCGATGGCCTGACGGGCGGCTCAGCCCGTCAGGGGCCTGCCGTGCTCCAGGTACACCGTGGTGCCCGCCGCCCGGGCGTCCAGCGCCGCGAGTACCCGGGGCAGCAGCCTGCGGCCCAGGTACCCGTCGAGGTCGTCCCGCGCGATGTAGCGGTGCTCCGCCAGCTCCTCGGGCTGGAGCCGGAGCCGCGCGTCGGGCGGCAGTTCCCCGCCGTCGAACACGAACATGACCCGGTTGCCGGTCCGGCGCTTCGGCGACCAGTCGACCACGAGCGGGCCCCGCAGCGGCACGTCCAGCCCGAGCTCCTCCCGGACCTCGCGCACGCAGCCCTCCAACGGGCTCTCGCCCTCGTCCACGTACCCGCCGGGCAGGTCCCACCCGCTCTTGTACGTGGGCTTCACGAGCAGCACCCGGCCGTCGGCGTCGCGGATCAGCGCCCCGGCCGCCAGCAGGGCCCGCGCCAGTTCGATCTCCACGACACGAGACAGTACAGAGCACAACTTGTTACGGCGCCGTGCCTCACTCTCCTGGCGGGGTGGGCTTAGGGTGACCACGTGGACATCGCGCGGTGGCTCTGGCGCTGGGGGCCGCTGGTGGTCGTGGTCGCGTTGCTCGGCGCGGTGGCGGCGGCAGCGGCCCGTACGGGCGTGCAGGCGACGAAGCTGCCCCCGTTGACCCGACCGTCGTCCCGCCCACCCCACACCCCGGTCGACGAGGGCACCCTGCCGCCCAAGGGCAACGGGGCGGGCTCGGGCGGGGACACCGCCGGCGGCCTGCCGGACTGGGTGTGGATGACCGTCCTGGGCCTGATCGCCGCCATCCTCGTCTCGGTCGTCATCGCCGTGCTGTGGACGGTCGTGAAGGACAACATCCGGATCCGGGTCCGGCCGTACACGGCGCTGAACCCGGCCACCGCCACGCCCGAGGCGCGGGCCGAGGAGGTCCGGGCGGCGGTGCAGGCCGGGCTGGACGCGCTCGACGACCTGGGCGACCCGCGCCGCGCCGTGATCGCCTGCTGGCTGGGCCTGGAGGCCGCCGCCGCCGAGGTGGGCACGATCCGGCAGACCGGGGACACCCCCACGGAACTGGTGGGCCGGCTGCTCGCCGAGCACCACGTGACCGGCGGCGTGCTGGGCGACTTCGTCGAGCTGTACCGGCTGGCCCGCTACGCCCCGCACGTCGTCGACGAGGACATGCGGCTGCGCGCCCGGGCCGCCCTCGCCCAGCTGCACGACGAGCTGAGCCGGGAGGTGGCGGCGTGAGCGTCGGCATCGACGACCTGTTCAGCTCGGAACCGGAGCCCGCGCCGCCCCGGCGCCGGAAGGCGCGCCTGACCCCGGTGGGGGCCGCGCTGCGGGTCGTACTCATCACGGCGGTCCTCTCGGGGTTCGCGTGGCTGGTGATCGCCTCGACGGGCTTCACGCTGCCGTACCCGCTGCTGTTCGTGTTCTTCCTGGCCATCGTGATCAGCTGGCGGCTGGGCGGGGCGCTGCGCCCGGCCCCGTTCCCGAAGTACCGGCCGACGCCGCACGGCGAGTCGGGCTTCCGGACCGTGGACAAGCCGTTCGCCGACGCCAAGCGCTGGGTGGACCGCCTGGACTGGGTGCGCGGCGACGGCGAACAGTTCAACCGGGCCCTGCTGCCGGCGTTCGCAGCGCTGGCCGACGAGCGGCTGCGGCTGCGGCACGGCATCACCCGGGCCACCCACCCGGCGCGGGCCGACGAACTGCTCGGTCCGCGACTAGTCGACTTCCTGGACTCCCCGAAGCGGCGGGCACCGGGCCACGCTCAGCTGTCGGAGCTGGTGAAACTGTTGGAGGAGCTATGAACCTGCCCCCGCACGAGGTCAGCCGGCTGGCCAAGGCTGTCCTGGACCGGGTCGGCACGGTGGTCGTCGGCAAGCGCGACTCGCTGGAGCTGGTGCTGGCCGGCATCCTGGCCGGCGGGCACGTGCTGCTGGAGGACCTGCCGGGGCTGGGCAAGACGCTCACGGCCCGGACGATGGCGCAGGCGCTGGGCATCGAGTTCCGCCGGCTCCAGTTCACCCCGGACCTGCTGCCCGCCGACGTGACGGGCTCCTTCCTGTACGACCAGCGGACCCACGACTTCACGTTCCGCCCCGGCCCGGTGTTCACGAACCTGCTGCTCGCCGACGAGATCAACCGGACGCCCCCGAAGACCCAGGCGGCGCTGCTGGAGGCCATGCAGGAGAAGCAGGTGTCCGTCGAGGGCACCACGTACCGGCTGGCGGCCCCGTTCCACGTCCTCGCCACGGCCAACCCGATCGAGCACGAGGGCACGTACCCGCTCCCGGAGGCCCAGCTCGACCGGTTCATGCTCCGGGTGTCCTTCGGCTACCCGACCGCCGAGGAGGAGCTGGACGTGCTGAACCGCCGCATGGTCCGGCACCGCGAGGAGGCCGTGGTCGAGCCGGTGGTGGACGCGCCGACGCTGCTGGCGATGCAGGAGTCCATCGAGTACGTGACCGTCGAGGAGTCCATCTCCCGCTACGTCGTCGAGCTGGTCGGCGCGACCCGCTCCGACACCCGGGTGCTGGTCGGCGCGTCGCCGCGTGGCTCCCTGGCCCTGCTGCTGCTCGCCCGGGCCCGCGCGGTGCTCGCCGGCCGCGACTACGTGGTGCCCGAGGACGTCAAGGGCGTGGCCGTGGCCGCCCTGTCGCACCGGATCACCCTGCGCCCCGAGATGTGGTTGCGCCGGGTGGACCCGGAGACCGTGGTCCGCGAGGTGGTCGAGTCGGTGCCCACCCCGGCGAGCGGCGCGTTGCCGACGTACGGGTACGCCACCGAGGAGGTGCCGGTCGGCGAGGCCCGGCAATGGCAGTAGCCCGGCTCTCCGACGACTCGGACTGGGTGCCTACCCGGGCGCTCCGCCGGGCCGTCACCATGACCACGGTGCTGCTGGTCGTCGCCGCGCTGACCAGCCGGTGGGACCTGATCATCCTGGCGGCGCCGTTCGCGATCGGGGCGGCGGTGTCGCTGCGCAACCGGCCGCGCCAGTTGCCGGACGCGGTGGTGGGCACGAGCGCGCCGTACCTGTCGGAGGGCGGGCAGGCCGAGGTGCGGGTCAGCGTCGCCAACCCCGACCACGCGCCGTACGACCTGGCCGTGATCCGCACCGAACTGTCCCCGTGGCTGCGGGTGGCCAACGGCGACCGGCCGTTCCTGACCCCGGTGCCGGCGTTCGGCGTGGTCGACCTGGACCTGGTCGGGACCGCCGAGCGGTGGGGCCGGCTGCCGGTCGGGCCGCTGGAGGTGCACGCCGTGGCCTGCGACGCGATGTTGCAGAGCCGGCCGATCGTGGCCGAGCCGCTGCTGCTGCGGGTGTTCCCGAAGACGGAGCCGTTCAAGGCCGACGACGCGATGCCCCGGGCCGCCGGTCTGGTGGGCGCGCACCGGTCCCGGCGGTACGGCGACGGCGGCGAGCTGGCCGGCATCCGGCAGTTCTCCCCCGGGGACCGGCTGCGCCGGATCGACTGGCGCACCTCGCTGCGCACCCGGGAACTGCACGTCGCGCACACCCTGTCGGACCGCGACGCCGAGGTGGTGCTGGTCCTCGACGTGCTGCACGAGGCGGAGGCGACGACCAGACCCCGCAGGAGCGGCGAGCCGGGTACGAGGGCCTCGGTGCTCGACACCACGGTCCGCGCGGCGGCGGGCATCGCCCAGCACTACCTGTCGTGCGGCGACCGGGTGTCGATGCTGGAGTACGGCGCGCGGACCCGCTGGCTGCGGCCCGGCAGCGGTCGCCGGCACCACCTGGCGGCGCTGGAGTGGCTGCTGGACGTGCACCCGGGCGGCACGGAGTACGACCCGCTGGAGGGCATGTTCAGCCGGCACCTGAGGTCCAGCAACGCGCTGTTCGTGGTGCTGACGCCGCTGCTGGAGGTCCGCAGCGCCGGCCTGCTGGCCCGGCTGGCCCGGGCGGGGCGCTCGGTGGTGGCGGTGGACACCCTGCCGGCGATGCTGCGGCCGGCCTCGTCGAGCGAGTGGGGCGACGTCGGGTACCGGATCTGGCGGCTGGAGCGGGAGAACACGATCGGCCAGCTGCTGGAGCACGGCGTGCCGGTGGTGCCCTGGGCGGGCGCCGGCAGCCTGGACCAGGTGCTGCGGGACATGTCCCAGCTGGCGGCGGCGCCGCGGGCGGCGGGGCTCCGGTGACGGCCGGCACCCCGGGCGGCGGGCCCACGGTGACCACCGCGCCGAAGGCGACTGCGAAGAGGGCGGCGCGATGAACAACCTGACCACGCTGGCCAAGACGATCAGCCGGATCGCGCCCGGCCCGCTCCTGCTGCGGGCGATCGTGTTCGCGACCGGGGTGAGCGCCTTCGGGATCGCGCTGCCGGGCACCTTGCTGACCGGCCCGGTGATGATGGCCGGTTCGGTGCTCGCGGCGGTCGTCGCGCTCGCGCCGGGCGGCCCGTTCGTGACCATGGTGCAGTTGAGCACGGCGGCGCTGTGGTTCATCGGTACGGCCATGGACGGCGGGGGCCGGTCCACGGCGGCGCTGGTGGCCGTCGCGTGTGCCCTGTATCTCCAGCATTCGGCGTGCGCGCTGGCGGCCGCCGTACCCCTCGACGCCGTGGTTCTGCCCGCAGTGCTTTTGCGGTGGTTTGCCCGAACGGTCGGGGTGATGTTGATCACGGCCGTTCTCGGGGTGGTCGTGGTCACGCTCTCCAGTGGTGTCAGCCCCAGCTCCTCACTGGTGTTTCCGCTGCTCGGCGTGGCCGGCGCGATCTTGGCGGCGGCAATATTGGCGTACCTGGCGCTACGGACCCCCCGACGCGGCGCATCATGAGGACATGGCGAAGCGGATTGTCGTAGTCGGGGCCGGCCACGTCGGCCTTTATGCAGCTCTGAGGCTGTCGCGCAAACTCAAGTCCCGCGAGGCGGAGATCATTGTCATCGATCCCCAGCCGCACATGACCTACCAGCCGTTCCTGCCCGAGGCGGCAGCCGGCAACATCTCGCCCCGGCACGCCGTCGTGCCGCTGCGCCGCATCCTCCGCAACAAGTGCCACGTGATCACCGGCCTGGTGACCTCCGTGTCCCACAAGACCAAGACCCTCACCATCCAGCCCCTCGTCGGGCCGGAATGGGAGACCGGGTTCGACCACATCATCGTGGCCCCCGGTTCGGTGTCCCGGACCCTGCCGATCCCGGGCCTGAAAGAGAACGCGATCGGCTTCAAGACGATCGGTGAGGCGATCTACCTGCGCAACCAGGTCCTCGCCCAGCTCGACATCGCGGCCAGCACCGCGGACCTCGCCACCCGGCGACGCGCGCTCACCTTCGTCTTCGTCGGCGGCGGCTTCGCCGGCATCGAGGCCCTCGCCGAGATGGCCGACATGGTCGACGACGGCCTGCGCTACTACCCGGAGCTGGAGCGCAAGGACCTCCGTTGGGTACTCGTCGAGGCCTCCGAGAAGATCCTCCCCGAGGTCGGCCTGGAACTCGGCGCGTACACCGCCGTGCAGCTCGTCGAGCGCGGCATGGACGTCCGCCTCTCGACCCGGCTGGAGTCCTGCGTCGACGGCAAGGTCGTGCTCTCCGACGGCGAGACCTTCGAGTCCGACACGATCGTGTGGACGGCCGGCGTCAAGCCGCACCCGATGCTCGACTCCACCGACCTGCCCCGCGACGACCGCAAGCGGGTCACCTGCGACGCGTACCTGCGGGTGGTCGACGGGGACATCCCCCTCGACGGGGTGTGGAGCGCCGGCGACTGCGCCCGCGTACCCGACCTGTCGATGGCCGAGACCGAGCCGGGCGCGACCTGCGCGCCGAACGCCCAGCACGCGGTCCGGCAGGCCACCCAGCTGGCAGACAACATCACGGCGGTCGTGCGGGGACGCGAGCCGAAGGAGTACCGGCACAAGTACGCCGGCTCCGTCGCCAGCCTCGGGCTGCACAAGGGTGTCGCGTTCCTGTTCGGCTTCAAGATCCGTGGGGTGGCGGCCTGGTGGGTGCACCGGACCTACCACATGAGCCGGATCCCGAGCCTGAACCGCAAGGTCCGGGTGGTCGCGGACTGGACCCTGGCGCTGTTCCTCAAGCGTGAGGTCATCGCGCTCGGCCAGCTCCAGGCGCCGAAGCACGAGTGGCGCGAGGACTCCTTCTGAACCCGTTTTCCGGGTACTGGTGGGCCCC
Organism: Longispora urticae; assembly: GCF_053902585.1. Classification (NCBI taxonomy): domain Bacteria; kingdom Bacillati; phylum Actinomycetota; class Actinomycetes; order Micromonosporales; family Micromonosporaceae; genus Longispora; species Longispora urticae. Next base: position 97,877 of record NZ_JAQZSH010000025.1, on the reverse strand, counting down.
GGTCGTCGGGTGACGGCCGGGGCCCTTCCATGTCCCCGCCTGGTCGGTGCGCGCAGCTCTGGTCTCAGCGGCTTGGTCGGCGTTCTACTGCCTGGACTCGTCCGCCGGCAGCGAACTGTGGGCCCAGCCCTAGGGCCTGGTGGGGAGGCCGGCCGGCGGCTCAGGTCCCTTCCGGCTCCGGCCAGATCCCGAAGTCGGTGACGAACGCCGCGACCTCGCCGGCCGCCGTCCGCCCGATCCAGGTCCGGTACCGGCCGTCGCCCCAGCCCGACTCGACGGCGACCAGGTTGGCGCCCGACTCCGGCTCGACGGGCGTGACCACCAGCCCCGGCACCGGTTCCTGTCGCGGGTTGGACAGCACCTCGTCGAACGCGTCGTAGCCCACCTCGAGGTAGTGCTCGGCCGCGACCCGGTCCAGCAGGCAGCCCGAACCGGCGTCGACCAGGAAGCTGCCGGCCGCGTCGGAGCCCGGGTCGGTGTCGTCGGCCCAGGTCGCCGGTTCCCAGGAGGTGACCTCCTCCGAGCGGACCACGAGGCACAGCGCCGCGGTCCGGGACTGTGGGCCGCGCGGGTTCACCAGGTCGGCGACGACCGCCCGGACCGGGTAGCTGCCCGGCGGGACGGTGACGGTGAAGCCGTCGGCGTAGTCGAGCATGAACGGATCGCCGGCGACCAGCTCGCCGGAGGGCATCACCAGTTCCCCCACGTGCTCGGCGCGCAGGGTGAAGGTGGCGCCGTCGTGGGTGGTACTGCCGGAGCCGGCGAGCAGCGCCGGCAGGTCTGGGCGTGAGGACATGCCCGGCACGATAGCGCCGGGGTACGACACCAAGCCCGAGACCCCGCGCTACCCGGCCGCCCTGGTGTGTCAACGCACCAGGTCGGCCATCCAAGCCTCCACATCGGACGCGGTACGCGGCAGCTGGTCGGACAGCATCTCGTACCCGTCGGGGGTGATCGCCAGGTCTTCTTCGATCCGGAAGCCCATGCCGCGCAGCTCGGCCGGGATCAGCAGGTCGTCGGGCTGGAAGTAGATCCCCGGCTCGACGGTGAGCACGTGGCCCACCTCCAGCTTCCCGTCCAGGTACTTCGACGCCCGGGAACGGGCGCAGTCGTGCACGTCGAGGCCGAGCATGTGACCCGAGCCGCACAGCGTCCAGCGGCGGTAGATCGTGGACTCGGGGTCGAGGGCCTGCTCGGCGGACACCGGGAGCACGCCCAGGTCCTCCAGGCCGTGTGCCATCACCTTCATGGCGGCCCGGTGGAAGTCGCGGTAGTCGGCGCCGGGGCGGAGTTCGCCGAGGGCGGCGTCGTTGGCGCGGCGGGACAGTTCGTACACGTCGCGCTGGAGGGGGGTGAAGCGGCCGGAGATCGGGAAGACCCGGGTCACGTCGGCGGTGTACAGCGAGCGCAGCTCCACCCCGGCGTCGAGGAGCAGCAGCTCGCCGTCGAGGATCGGGCCGTTGTTCTCGATCCAGTGCAGGGTGGTGGCGTGCGAGCCGGCGGCCACGATCGACTGGTAGCCGACGTCGTTGCCCTCGGTGCGGGCCCGCCGCCAGAAGGTGCCCTCCAGGTAGCGTTCGCCGCCGCCGGACTTGGCGAACTCCAGGGCGCGTACCACGTCCTCGAAGCCCCGGGCCGTGGACTCGCAGGCGCGGCGCAGCTCGGCGATCTCCCATTCGTCCTTGACCAGGCGGAGTTCGGCGAGGACGGCCGCGAGTTCGAGGTCGCGGGTGCCGTCGCCGATCGCGGGCACCAGGCGGTCGATGGTGTGGTCGACGCCGCGCAGGACCCGGGCCGGGCCGGTGAGGACCAGCTCGTCGATGTGCCGGGTGTCGACGCCGAGGGTGGTGGCGGACTCGCGCAGGGTGGGGCGGCGGCCGGCCCACAGCTCGCCGTAGCGGCGGTCGGTGAAGAACTCGCCGTCGGAGCGGTTGGAGCGCGGGCGCAGGTAGAGGGTGCCCTCGCCGGACGGTTCGAGGACGTAGACGCCGTCGGAGGTCTGGTCGCCGGTCAGCCACACGTACGCCGAGTGCGGGCGGAACCGGTAGTCCTGGTCGTTGGAGCGGGCGATCATCCGGCCGGCCGGCACGATCACCCGCTCGCCGGGGAAGGCCGCCGCGAGCCGCTTGCGCCGGGCCTGGGCCCAGGGTGCCTGCTCGTCGGGCTCCGGCGAGCGTTCGGTGTCCGCCCAGCCGATCTTCATGAACTCGGTCAGGGCCTCGGTTACCGGCCAGTCGTGACTACCGGTGACGAAATCACTCACGGTTGTACCCTCCACACCCAGACATCGGCGACGCGCTCACCGGGGCCGTACAGCAGGTCCAGTGTCGCCTTCAGCTCGTCGCGATGCACTGTTGGCCCGAGAGTAATACATGATGCATTCCAATGCCCAACGTCGGCCCGGGCCTGCCGGCGCCCCTCCTCGGTGATCTCCGGCACGGTGCCGGACTTGCGCACCTCGGCGAGCAGGCCGGCGGTGGGCTGCGAGTACACCCCGATGCTGGCGTTGCCGTTCCCGCCGTACGGGCCGATGAAGAAGCCCTCCGGCACCCCGAACGCCGCGTCGGCCGCCGCCGCCCAGCGCAGCGACTCCGGGTCGGTCGGCGTCGGCAGCGGCACCGGGACGAGCACCCCGCCGGTCGGCACGCACGTCCGCCAGTGCCCGGCGGTGAAGAACACGGGCACCGCCGGCCGGCGCACCGTCTCCAGGGGGAGCGGCACGATCGGCACCAGGGCGACCGCGGCGGCGGCCGGCATCACGTACCGGGCGACGCCCTCCGTCCGCAGCGCCGCGTCGAGGGTCAGGGCCAGCACCGCCGCGATCAGGGGCAGCAGGTTCAGCGCGAACCGGCTCGGCAGCGCCCCGTCGATCACGGGCAGGCCGTGCAGCAGCTTGTACAGCGCCGGGAAGCCGGTCGCCTCGCCGGCCACGATGACGGTCGGGCCGAGGGACAGCCAGGCCATCACGAGCCCCACGACGACGGCGGAGCGCACCACGGGATGCCGCCACAGGAAGGCCACCGAGGCGGCCAGCATGATCAGCAGTGGGACGCCGAGGAAGGTGTTCATCTCCGTCGGGTTCGGGGCGAAGCTGCCGCCGTCCCCGCCGCGGCCGGCCCAGGACAGTGGGGAGAACCTGGCGTAGCTGGACAGGTCGGCGGAGAAGAAGTCCGGGGAGAACGGGCCGTTCGGCACGGACTGGGGGCCGCTGAACTCGACCCACAGCGGGTAGGCGAGGACGGCCACCCCCAGGCCCGCCGCCACGCCCAGCCCGACGAGCAGGGGTCGCCACGCCCGCCTGGCCAGGGCCCGGTCGAACAGCGCGTAGGCGGCCGTGAAGAGGGCCAGGGTCAGCGCCGCGAAGAACAGCACCTCCTGGCCGCCGAAGAACTGGGCCACGATCATCAGACCGAGCGCGATCCCGGTACGCACGGGGGTCTGGGCCCGGGTGAGCCGCAACAGACAGTACACAATGGGGGGTAAGAGCCATTGCATTGTGATATGGGTATGGCTGTTGGACTGCGACATCATCGCCGGGGCGAACCCGCACAGCCCCCCGGCCGCGGCCGCCGCCGCGCGGTGCAGCCCGAAGCCCCGGGCGAACAGCAGATACCAGCCGAAGGCGGTGCCCGCCAGGTTCCCCGCGACCAGCACCGCGAACGACACCGGCGCCCCGAACGCGAACGTCACCGGGGCCAGCAGCGCCCCCGCCAGCAGGTTCGTCGCGTTGGTCAGCAGGTTGATCCCGTCGGGGCTGTTCATCCGGTCGGTGACCAGCGACAGGTCCCCGAGCCAGATCCGCGAGCCCTGGGCGAGGAACCATTCGATCAGGGTCTGGTCGGCGGGGTTCACCGCCAACGCCCGGGTACTGGGATCTGACCACAACCCCGCAGTCAGAAAAGCGGCAATCGCCAAATATCCCATCCCTGCCGCCACATCCAGCGGCCATCTGCGTGTCACGTAGAGCACGTTAACGGAGTAAGCGGGTACCAAGGAGGGGCCAGTTCGGGCTACCGTGGCCCCTAACGGAGCGACCTGACGGGCGCTCTCGCGCCCGGGTGGTGGAATGGCAGACACGGCCGACTTAAAATCGGCTGCCGCAAGGCGTGCGGGTTCGACCCCCGCTCCGGGCACACTCCCAGGCCAAGCCCAGCTACCCTTGGGTACATCCGGCTACCCTTAGAGGTTATGAGGCCAGAGTTGAAGAGTTCCAACGGTGCGTTGGGCCGCGTCGTCGCTGGCGCGGTCCAGGATCGCAACAGTTACACCCAGCCGGGCTACCCGGCTCCGTACGGCGCGCCGGGCTACGGCGCCCCCGAGGTCCGCACGATGACCATGGACGACGTCGTCGTCCGCACGGTGATCCTCCTCGCCATCACGGGCGTGTCCGGCGCGGCCAGCTGGCTGCTCCTGCCGGACTCCATCGGCTGGCCGGTGGCCGCCGGCGCCGCGCTGATCGGTCTCGTGGTCGGCCTGGTGATCTCGTTCAAGCAGGTCACCAACCCGATCGTGATCAGCGCCTACGCGGTGCTCCAGGGCGTCTTCCTGGGCGTGTTCAGTCGGGCGTTCGAATCGGTCTACAACGGCATCGTGATCCAGGCCGTGGTCGCCACGTTCGGCATCTTCTTCGGCATGGCCATGCTCTACAAGTTCAAGGTCATCCGGAACAGCCCGAAGCTGACCAAGATCGTCGTCGGCGCGCTGATCGGGGCCGTCGCCCTGATGCTGGTGGACCTCGTCGTGCGCCTGGTCTCGGGCAACGGCACCGGCATCGGCATCCGGGCCAACTTGACCGGCGAGGTCGGCTGGCTGCCGATCGTGTTCAGCATCGCCGTGATCGTGGTCGGGGCGCTCAGCCTCGTCCTCGACTTCGACATGATCGAGCAGGGCATCCGGCACGGCATGCCGGAGAAGTTCGCCTGGGCGATGGGCTTCGGCCTGCTCGTCGGCCTGATCTTCCTGTACCTGGAAGTTCTCCGGCTGATCAGCTACCTGCGTAGATAGCCTGCACAGAGTGATGGCGGGCCGTGACCTGAGTCACGGCCCGCCCTTTGTTACTAAGGGGTAACCTGTCGCCATGCCTGAAGCTGTCATCGTCGCCACCGCCCGTACGCCGATCGGCCGCGCCCACAAGGGCTCGCTGAAGGACGTCCGCCCCGACGAACTCGCCGCCACCGCGATCCGGGCCGCCCTCGACAAGGTGCCGGAGCTCGACCCGAACACCATCGACGACCTGTACCTCGGCTGCGGCCTGCCCGGCGGCGAGGCCGGCTTCAACATGGGACGCGTCGTCTCGATCCTCCTCGGGTACGACAACCTGCCCGCCGCCACCCTCACCCGGTACTGCGCCTCGTCGTTGCAGACCACCCGGATGGCGCTGCACGCGATCCGGGCCGGCGAGGGCGACGTGTTCATCTCCGCCGGCGTCGAGGCCGTCTCCCGCTACGCGCGCGGCAACTCCGACTGGCTCCCCGACGCGGCGTCCGCGGCCGTCGGCGGCGGCTGGCAGAACCCGGCGTTCGCGCGCGCCAAGGAGCGCTCCGACCTCGCCGCCGCCGGTGGCCAGACCTGGCACGACCCGCGCGCCGACGGCGAACTCCCCGACATCTACCTGTCGATGGGCCAGACCGCCGAGAACCTCGCCCAGCTCAAGGGCGTCACCCGGCGGGACATGGACGAGTTCGGCGTCCGCAGCCAGAACCTCGCCGAGGAAGCCATCAAGAACGGCTTCTGGGCCCGCGAGATCACCCCGGTGACCCTCGCCGACGGCACCGTGGTCAGCACCGACGACGGCCCGCGCGCCGGCGTCACCATGGAGGCCGTCGAGGGGCTCAAGCCCGTCTTCCGCCCCGACGGCCTGATCACCGCCGGCAACTGCTGCCCGCTGAACGACGGCGCGGCGGCCGTGGTCGTCATGAGCGACGTCCGGGCCCGGGAGCTGGGGCTCACGCCGCTCGCCCGGATCGTGTCCACCGGCGTCACCGGGCTGTCCCCGGAGATCATGGGCCTCGGGCCGGTCGAGGCCACCCGGCAGGCCCTCGCGCGGGCCGGCATGACCGTGTCCGACGTCGACCTGTTCGAGATCAACGAGGCCTTCGCGGCCCAGGTCATCCCCTCGTACCGCGATCTCGGCATCCCGATCGAGAAGCTCAACGTGCAGGGCGGGGCCATCGCGGTCGGGCACCCGTTCGGCATGACCGGGGCGCGGATCACCGGCACCCTGCTCAACTCGCTGAACTGGCACGACAAGTCCATCGGCGTGGAGACGATGTGCGTGGGCGGCGGCCAGGGCATGGCGCTCGTCCTGGAGCGGCTCTCCTAGAACTCTCGGGGGCGGTCGGTGGGGATTCCCATCGGCCGCCCTTTTCCATGGGCCGGTCAGGTGCTGAGATCAACCAATGCTTCGACGGGTACGAAGGCACTGGGCGGACGAGGACGTGTGGTTCCTCTTCGAGCTGGACGACGAGGGCTGGGTGACCCGGCACGTCGAGTTGTCCGGGCCGGATCTGACGCCGAGGGTCGCCGCCTCGATGCGGGAGTGGTTCGCGGAGCTGGACGCCGGCAGAATCGGCGCCTACCACCGGCGGTTCGGGGTACTGGCCGAGGTGGCGTTGTCCCCGACGGACCGGCTGGACTGGGAGCCGGTCGGGGGCGACGAGTTCGAGCAGTGCTGGTCGCGCGCGAGATCCCACCTGGGCACGGCGCGCCCCGACGTGGAGGGCTCGGGCGGTGAAGCCGGGCAGGTGGGGTCGCCGGGGTGACGGGCACTCGACGTGGAGGGGGCACGGCTGGCCGCGCCAGCGCGCGACCGTCAGCGTCGGCCCACGACTCTTGAATGATCGCGCCCCGTCGTGCCGTCGCGCGGATCCTGTGCCGGCGTCAGGCCCGGGGTGAGCGCTCGCCGAGGGCCGCGGCCACGGCCGGGGCCAGCACGTGCGCCCACAACCGGTAGCCGTCCGCCGAGGGGTGGTACCCGTCCCAGCACAGCGTGCCCGGGTCCGTCCGGAACAGCACCCCGGTCTCCGCCGCCAGGTCCACGGTCACCCCGCCGGCCTCCCGCACCGCCTCGTCCTGCGCCCGGGCCAACCGCCGCCCCCGCTGACTGACCAGGGCGCGCAGCGGCTGGGCGATGGCCCGGGCCGCGCCGAGGTCCGGACACGTGCCGACGACCACGGGCACGTCGGCGCGCCGGAGCCGGCGGACGGCACCGCCGAGCTGGGCGGCCGCGCTGTCGATCCTGCCGGGCCGGACGGCGTCGTGCGAGCCGACCAGGACGACGGCGATGTCGGGTTGCGGGCCGAGGAGGGCGCGGGCGACCTGGGTGGCCAGTTCGGTGGAGCGGGCTCCGGCGACGGCGACGCTGGACAGTTCCACCCGGCGGCCGTCGTCGGCGAGGAGCTGGGCGAGCTGGCCGCCGACGGTGTCGCCGAACCGTTCGACGCCGACGCCGGCCGCCGTGGAGTCGCCGAGCAGCACGAGGCGCAGGGGGGCACCGGAGCGGCCGACGCTGCTGCGGAGGGCGAGGCTGAGCTGGGGGCGCGCGTACCTCCTGCTGCGGGCGATGGCCGCCTCCACCGCGACGAGGCCGACGAGGCCGGCCGCCGCGAGGCCGACGCCCCTGCCGAGCGATCCGAGCTTGGTCCTGGCGGTCACGACGGCTCCTGGGGGCTGGGGGTGGTCATCGGAGGGGTCACGCGGCTTCCCGGGTCAGTGTCACCCGCACGGCCGGCAGCAGGGCGTTGGCCGCGGCCGCGTACCCCGCGGCGGAGGGGTGGTATCTGTCCGCGCTGAACATCTCCTCCGGCGCGGCCAGGAACTCCGGCCCCAACAGGGCCCCGAGCTGCACCGCGTGTCCGCCGGCCCCCTCGATGGCCGTGGTCTGCGCGGCGGCGAGCTGGCGGCTGAGCGTGCGGGCGACCCAGCGCAGCGGGGGCTGGATCGGCTGGATGGTGCCCAGGTCGGGGCAGGTGCCGACGACGACCTGCGCGCCGTGCTCGCGGAGCGCCTTCACGGCGGCGGTGAGCAGCGAGACGGCGGTGCCGGGCCGGACGCCGTGGGTGACGTCGTTCCCCCCGATGATCATGACCGCGAGGTCGACCGGCTCGGTGAGCGCGGCCTCTACCTGGGGCGCGAGGTGCCGGCTGTCGGCGCCCACGACGGCCAGGCAGCGGTAGTCGACGGGCTGGCCGAGGGCCGCCGCGATCATCGCGCCCGGGGTCTGGGCCGGGTGGTCGGCGCCCAGGCCGGCGGCGGAGGAGTCGCCGAGCATGACCATCCGGAGGGTGGGGCCGTCGCCGGGATAGTGGCCGCTGCCGTCGGGCGGCGGGGCGTCCGGGAGCGGGATGACACGTTTGGCCCACTGGACCTGCCCGAACAGCACGCCCGTGAGGAGGGCGCTCGCCAGGCCGAGCCCACCGCCGCCGTATGCGGCCGCCTTCGCGAACCGGTTCATGGGGTGAGGTTATCGCGCCCAGGCGACATTTCCGGGCCGATATCGGGCGGCGTCGGGTAACCGGCATCGCGGACCCTGACCTGGGGCCACCGGTACGCTCGGGGTAACGACTACCGCCCAAGTCAGGAAGGCACGTGACGTGCAGTACTACAACAATGTTGTTGATCTGATAGGCAACACTCCGCTGGTCAAGTTGAACAGCGTGACCGCCGGGATCCAGGCGACGGTGCTCGCCAAGGTGGAGTACTTCAACCCGGGCGGCAGCGTCAAGGACCGCATCGCCAGCCGCATGATCGAGGCTGCCGAGCGGGACGGGCTGCTGAAGCCGGGTGGCACGATCGTGGAGCCGACCTCGGGCAACACCGGTGTGGGCCTGGCCCTGGTCGCGCAGACCAAGGGTTACAAGTGCGTGTTCGTCTGCCCGGACAAGGTCTCCGAGGACAAGATCAACGTGCTGCGCGCGTACGGGGCGGAGGTCGTGGTGTGCCCGACCGCCGTGGCCCCGGAGGACCCGCGCTCGTACTACAACGTGTCCAACCGCCTCGCCACGGAGATCCCGGGCGCGTGGAAGCCGGACCAGTACTCGAACGAGAACAACCCGCGCTCGCACTACGAGACGACCGGTCCGGAGCTGTGGACCCAGACCGAGGGGCGGATCACGCACTTCGTCGCCGGCGTCGGTACCGGCGGCACGATCTCGGGCACCGGGCGCTACCTGAAGGAGCAGAACCCGGGCGTCAGGGTGATCGGCGCGGACCCGGAGGGCTCGGTCTACTCGGGCGGCACCGGCCGGCCGTACCTGGTGGAGGGTGTCGGTGAGGACTTCTGGCCGACCGCCTACGACCAGAACGTCTGCGACGAGATCATCGCGGTGTCCGACAGCGACTCGTTCGACATCACCCGCCGGCTCGCCCGCGAGGAGGGCCTGCTCGTCGGCGGCTCGTGCGGCATGGCCGTGGTGGCCGCGCTCGAGGTCGCCCGCAACGCCGGCCCCGACGACGTCGTCGTGGTGCTGCTGCCCGACAACGGCCGGGGCTACCTGTCGAAGATCTTCAACGACAAGTGGATGGCGCACTACGGCTTCCTGCGCACCGGCGACGCCACGATGACGGTGGCCGACGTGCTGGCCGGCAAGGGCGGCGCGATGCCGGAGATGGTGCACACCCACCCGACCGAGACGGTGCGCGACGCGATCGACATCCTCCGGGAGTACCACATCTCGCAGATGCCGGTCGTCAAGGCCGAGCCGCCGGTCGTCACGGCCGAGGTCGTCGGTTCCGTGGTGGAGCGCGACCTGCTCGACGCCGTGTTCAGCGGCCGGGCGAGCCTGCACGACTCGATCGAGCAGCACATGTCGGCCCCGCTGCCGATGATCGGCGGCGGCGAGCCGGTCGGGGAGGCCGTGAGCCTGCTGGCGAAGGCCGATGCGGCGCTGGTCCTGATCGACGGCAAGCCGCGCGGCGTCGTCACCCGCCAGGACCTCCTGGCCCACCTCACCGACTAGGGGCCGTTTGGACCCGGTGTGGACGATGCTTGCCAGCCTCGCCCACACCGGGCCACTTCGCCTTCGATCAAGAGTTGAATAGCTAGATCAAGTTCTTCAGATGGGTACGCCGCGTTACCCGCCCGGCGTTCGCGCGCGCGCCGGCGTTCCTGGCCGGCTTCCGGTAGCCGCAGCCACGTGGGCTCGGAAGCGGGGGCGGCACAGGGGGGCCGACCTGGACGGCGACTGTGCCGCTCCCGGCGGGTGGGCGCCGAGTTAGCCTCTCGACATGATGTTCAGGGCTTTGGGTGCGGTTGAGGTTGTTGTCGCTGGTCAGGCGGTTCCTCTGGGGCGGCGTGGCGAGCGTCGGCTGCTGGGGCTGCTCCTGCTGGACCTCGGCACGGTGCTGAGTGTGGAGCGGCTGGCCGACCAGTTGTCGGAGGACGGGGACCCGGGGCCCGGCCGGGGCGCGGTGCACGTGCACGTCTCCCGGCTGCGTGGCCGGCTGGCCGGGGCCGGCGCCGACCGGCACGGGTTCCGGCTGCTGACCCGGGCGCCGGGGTACGTGCTGGAGGGGGACCCCGACCTGGTGGACATCCACCGGTTCCGGGCGCTGTCCGACGAGGCCAACGCGACCGCCGATCCCGCCGCGAAGGTGGAGCTGCTGGACCGCGCGCTCGCCCTGTGGCAGGGGCCCTTGTTCGGCGCCGACGCGACCGACCGGATCCGTGAGACCAGCGGGGCGCTGTTCGAGGAGCTGCACGCGTCCGTGTCGGGGGCGCGGATCGAGGCGAAGCTGGCACTGGGCCTGCACGCCGGGGTGCTGGACGAACTGGCCGCGCTGTGCGCCCGGTACCCCCGTCGGGAGGCCCTGGTCGAGGCGCGGATGCTGGCCCTGCACCGGTCCGGCCGGCGGGACGAGGCCCTGGCCGTCGCGGAGGCGGCCCGCGCGCTGCTGGAGGACGAGCTCGGGCTCGACCCCAGGCCCGAACTGGCCGCGTTGCGCGACCGGATCCTGCGGGACGATCCGACCCTGGTGTACGCCGCCCCGCGCAAGCCCGGACCCGCGCAACTGCCGCCGGTGATCGGGGACTTCGTCGGCCGGGACGCCGAACTCGAACGGCTGGACGGGATGGCCCCGGGTCCGGACGGCGCGCCGCGGTCGTCCGTGGTGATCTCCACCATCGCGGGCTTCGGCGGGATCGGCAAGACGGCCCTGGCCGTGCACTGGGCGCACCGGGTCCGCGACCGGTTCCCCGACGGCCAGCTGTACGTCAACCTGCACGGCTACTCGGCGGCGGTGCCCGTCCAGCCGATCGAGGCGCTCGCCCGGTTCCTGCGCGCCCTGGGGGTGCCCGCCGAGCAGATCTCCCCGGAACTGGCGGAGGCGACCGCGCAGTACCAGGCGGCGCTGGCCGACCGGCGGATGCTGATCATCCTGGACAACGCCAACCATGCCGAGCAGGTCCGCCCGCTGCTGCCCGCCGACCCCGGCAGCCTCGCGGTGATCACCAGCCGGGACCGGCTGGCCGCCCTGACGGAAGCGGACGGGCACCGGCTCACCCTGGGTGTGCTCGCCCCGGCGGAGGCCGTCGCGCTGCTCGCCCGGATCGTCGGCGCCGACCGGATCGCCGCCGAGCCGGACGCCGCCGCCGAGTGGGCCGCCCTGTGCGGGCACCTGCCGCTCGCGGTCCGGATCAGCGCCGCGCTGCTCGCCGACCGGCCGGGGCGGACCATCGCCGAGCACGCCGCCGCGTTGCGGGACGGCGGCCGGCTCGCCGGGCTCCAGGTCGCCGATGACGAGCAGGCGTCCGTCCGGGCCACGTTCAACCAGTCCTACGACCAGCTCACCGCGGACCAGCGTCGGCTGTTCCGGCTGCTCGCGCTCGTCCCGGGCACGGACTTCGAGGCGGCGGCGACCGCGAGCCTCGTCGGCACCACCGCGGTGCACGCCGCGCTGTTGCTCGACCGGTTGGCCGCCGCGCACCTGATCGAGGTGGCGGAGCCGGGCCGGTACGCCTTCCACGACCTGCTCCGCGACCATGCCCGGGCGCTGACCGAGGCCACGGACCCGGCGGCGGACCGGTCGACCGCGTACCGCCGGCTCGCCGACCACTACCTGCACACCGCCGCCGCGGCCATGGACGTGCTCGTGCCGCACGAGGCCGACCGCCGACCCCGGCTGGGCGTGCCCGGTACCCCGGTCGCCCCGTTCCGCGACCGGGAACACGCGACGGCCTGGCTGGACGCCGAGCGACTGAACCTGGTGGTACTGGCCGGCCTGCCCGGGGGCGGCCCGCACCTCGCGAGCCAGCTCTCCACGATCCTGTACCGCTACCTGGACGAGCAGGCCCACTACGCCGACGCCTCGGTGCTGCACGGCCACGCGATCCGGATCAGCGGGGAACACGACGACGTGGCCGGGCTCGCCGACGGCCTCCGCAACCAGGGCGTCGTCTACTGGCGCCTGGGCCAGTTCGACCGGGCCGCCGAGCACGCCCGCGAGGCGCTCGGCCACCACCTGGCCATCGGGGACCGGGCCGGGGCGGGCCGGGCGCTGATCAACCTGGGCATCATCGACTGGCAGTTCGCCCGGTACGGGCAGGCCGCCGAGTGCTACCTGCAGGCTCTGGAGCACCAGCGCGCGACCGGTGACCGGACCGGCGAGGGCACCTCCCTGATCAACCTGGCCAACCTGTACTGGCAGCTCGGCCGGTACCGGGAGGCCGCCCAGCAGCACCGGGAAGCCATGGAGCACGGTCGCGAACTGGGCAACCGCACCGTCGAGGCGTACGCGTTGATGGGGCTCGGCACCGTCGAGCAGCGACTGGGCAATGTCGACACCGCCGTGCGGCTGTACCTGGAGGGGCTCGCGATCCAGGAGGAACTCGGCAACCGCACCGGTGAGTTGAACGCCTACATGAACCTGGGCACCGCGCACGAGCAGGCTGGCCGGTTCGAGGAGGCCCGGTTCTACTTCGCCGGCGCGCAGGAACGGTGCACCGAGTCCGGCCACCGGCTGGGGGAGGTGAGCGCCCAGGTCGGCCTGGGCATGGTCGAACTGCGCTCCGGTGATCTGGCCGCCGCGCTGGCCTGCAATCTGAAGGCCGAGGAGCTCAACGGGGTCCTCCAGGACGCGGAGATGGAGGTCGAGGTGCGGCACGGGCTGGGCGAGGTGGCCCTGGCCGAGGGCCGATACGCCGACGCCCTCGACAGCCACCAGCGGGCCCACGACCTCGCCGAGGAGGCGGGCAACCGGTTCATGCTGGCCAGGGCCCTCGACGGCCTCGGTCGGACCCAGTTGGCGCTCGGCAGGGACGGCGAGGCCCGCGAGCTGTCCCGGGGCGCCGCCGAGCTGTTCGCCGACATGGGCGTGCCCTACGAGAGCCCGTTCAGCGCCTGAGTCCCGCCTCCACGGCCGCGACGAGGCGCTCGTAGGTCTCGTCGAGGCTGTCGGGCAGGCCGAAGCCCCCGGCCAGCTCCAGCGACACGAACCCGTGCAGCATGCTGCGGACGATCCGGGCGGCGTGCACCCGGTCCGTGTCGGGCACCCCGTACGTGGCGAGCAGGGCGAACATCGGGGCCAGGGCGCGCCCGCCCGCCTCGTCGAGCCGGGGGTCGGCGCGCAGGCTGGCGGCGTACCGGCCGGGGTGTGCCACGGCGTACCTCCGGTAGGCGTGGGCGATGGTGGCCAGGTCGGTGGCGCCGGACAGGGCGTCGGCCAGGTCCAGTACCCCCCGGAGTGCGATTTGGAACTGCAGCTCCGGCAGGCCGTTGACGTGCCGGTACAGCGAGGGGGAGCGGACCCCGAGCCGGTCGGCGAGGACGGCGAGGGTCAGGTTGTGCAGCCCGATCTCGTCGGCGAGGTCGGCGGCGGCGGCGATGACGCTCGCGGTGGTCAGGCCGGCCTTGCGCCCGAGCCGCGACTCGGACACCGGGGGGGTCGTGGGCTCAGACACCGGCCAGCTCCCGGATCGCGGCGACGACCTGCCCGGGCGCCTGGGCGTGCGGGTGGTGGCCGGCGCCCTCGACCATGACGAGCCGCCCGCCCAGGGTTTCGGCCACCCAGGCGGCCTCGGCGGCCGGGTCCGGGAAGTCGGGGTCGGCGGTGCCCATCACGACCGTGGTCGGCGCGGTGACCCGGGGGAGGAGGCTCTCGGCCTCGGCGTGCGTCATGTCGCAAATGTAGGCCTTGGCCACCGCGCCCCGGCCGGGCTGGGCCAGGTTCGCGGCGAGCCGGGCGCGCTCCTGGTCGAAGTCGGCGGGCTTCACCCCGGGGTACATCTGGACGTAGTGGCTCTTCCACAGTGCACCCGCCACGCCCGGGATCCGGGCCGCGGCCCTGACGAGCGTCATCGCCAGGCCGCCCTTCGCGTCGCGGACGAACGGGCTGAGCAGCACGATCCCGGAGACCAGCTCCGGGGCGGTGGCCGCCGCGACCACGGCCGAGCCGGCCCCGGAGGAGCAGCCGACGACCAGCGCCGGGCCCGCGTCGAGGTGCCGGACCAGGGCGAGGACGTCGTGTCCGGTGGGCCCGCTGCCGTAGGCCGGCCAGGTCACGCTCGCCTCGCCCATGCCGCGGATGTCGACGGTGACGACCCGGAATCCGGCGGCGACCAGGAGCGGGGTGGTGTGCCGGAACTCCGAGCGCAGCCCGATCATGGCCGGCACGCACACGACGAGGGGGCCTTCGCCCTGGTCATCGTAGGAGAGGCGGCCGTCGGGCAGGTCGAGGAACTTCGTCGTCGTCATAACTAAGGAGCTTAGCTAAGCACCTTAGCAACGTCAACCCCGGACCAATTTGAAAATCGCACAGCTTGTCCGATGACAGCGAGGCATGGAGAAATAACGTTGTGTCCGGAGGTTCTTCCAGAGGGTCACCACCCGATGGGGGGAGTTAGAAGATGGTCACCGTCGATCTGGCCGAGGAAACTCCGGCGGACGTCACGGACCCTCTGTTATGGCGCGACGCTCAGTTCATGCTCCGGCGGCACTCGCGGCCCGACGAGCGCGGACTGTGCGTATGGTGCGGCCGAGCCTGGTCCTGCGCCCCGCGCCGCCTCGCGGAACGTGCGGCTGCGGCTGCCCGTAAGCCGTGGCGCGAGGCCTGGACGGCCCGGCACGACATCGCCGGCATGCGCGCCCTGCCCGAGTGGCGGAGCGAGGAGCCGGCTGAGGAGAGGGGGCACCTGCCAGCTGTGACCGGAGTGATCACCAGTAGCGGTACCAACAGGCGGGACACGTTCACCGGCAGGGACCGCCGGCCGAGTCCACGCTTCTGACCCAGACCACCCTGTGACGCCGATCGCGCAGCATCGCTCCCCGAACCGCGCGCGACGCCCGACCCGTCGGTTCGCCCAGTCGCTCACCCGAGCGCGGCGCGTCTCCCCCCGACCTCGTGGCGACTCCCACGGCGAGCAGGGTAGAGAGAGCTGGGGCCCGGAGACGTCAGTCTCCGGGCCCCAGCCAGCAGTTCCCTGTTACGCGGCACCCCACGGGTTGCCCGAGTAGTCGGCCACGCCGTCGGAGTTCGTGTCCACGTTGGCCTGGTCGAAGGTGCCGTCGCTGTTCTTGTCCCACGCTTCGACGTCGTGCGTGCCGTCGTGGTCCGTGTCGGCCGCGACATAGTCGAACTGGCCGTCGCCGTCGGTGTCGGAGGCCTCGTAGTCGGCGACGCCGTCGTGGTTGGTGTCGATGAGGACGTCGCTGGTGCCGTCCGCGTGCTGGTCGTACTGGACGTTGTCCGCGTGGCCGTCGCCGTCGACATCCGCCTCGTAGAACTCCGTGCTCATCTTTCCTCCGTCTGTCCGTGTGATCAACACTGTAGAAGGCCGCGGCAAGACCGCGTATCCACACTTCGTGCCACCCCGGTCAGCCGGTGCGCACCCGGGGATCGAGGACGGAGTAGACCAGGTCGGTCGCCAGGTTCACCAGAACCACGAACACCGCTCCGATGAGTACGACGGCCATGATGACCGGCAGGTTCTGCTGGTCGGCGGCGGTCACCGCCAGCCGGCCGAGCCCGTTCATCCCGAACACGGCCTCCGCGATGACGAAACCGCCGAGCGTGCCCCCCAACTGGATGCCCAGCAGGGTCAGGATCGGACTGAGGCCCGCGCGCAACACGTGCCGCACACTGATCCTCCTGGACTTCACCCCCTTGGCCCGGGCGGTGCGGACGAAGTCCTCGGGCAGGAGTTCGACCATCTCGCTGCGGGCCAGCCGGGCGAAGATGGCCGCGTTGAGCAGGCCCAGGGTGAGCCACGGCAGGAACATCCCGGCGAACCAGCGGCCCGGGCTGACCATGGGGCTGACGTACTCGGCGCGGGGCAGCCAGCCGAGCTGGTACACGAACACGCCCTGGAGGAGCAGGCCCAGGAAGAAGCTCTGCGTGGACGCGCCGACCAGGGTGAAGCCGATCGAGAACTTGTCGATCCAGCCGCCCTGGCGCAGCGCCGACACCACCCCGAGCCCGACGCCGATCAGGACGGAGACCACCGCGGTCCCCGCCGCCAGGCTCACGGTGATCGGCAGGCCACGGGCCAGGGTGGCCGACACGGGCTCGTTGCTGCGGAAGTTGAGCCCGAAGCACGGCGCGTCGCACCGGATCGCGTCGGGACCCGTGCCCACGGTCCGGCCGACGAACAGCCCCGACATGTAGTGCGAGTACTGGGTCAGCACCGGCTGGTCGAGCTCCAACCAGTGGTTGATGACGGCGATCCGCTCCGGCGGGCACACCCGCGCCCCGCACATGCCGGCGGCGGGATTGGCCGGACCGAGAAAGAAGAACGCGAACGTGGTCACCGAGATCGCGAACAAGGTGAGCACCGCGGCGAGCAGCCTTTTGATGACGTACCTGATCACAGGTACCTCCTTCGTCGATGTGTACAGACATCGACACCCGGCGGGTGACCCCGGTGCCCAGCGAATTCGGATCGTTATCGCAGCGCCGCTGGTCTAGCGTTCGGGGCATGACCCACGAGGACCTGCCGACCTTCGAGTTCGCCTTCCCCGGCCCGCTCCGCGACCAGCTCGTCGCGGCGGTCCTGTCCGGAGCCAAGACCACCACCAGCGGGCTGGTCATCGACTACGAGACCGAGGGTGACCCGCTGCCCGAGCCGGGCGAGCGCTCCGTGGTCATCGACTCCGACGCCCGGCCCGTCGCGGTGATCGAGCTGACCGAGGTCCGGATCATCCGGGTCGGCGACTGCGACCTGCGGCACGCGATCGACGAGGGGGAGGGCTTCGAGACGGTCGCCCAGTGGCGGACGGACCACGAGACCTTCTGGCACAGCGCCGAGGTGCGCGACGCGCTCGGCGACCCGGACTTCACGGTCACCGACGACACCCTGATGGTGGCCCAGCGGTTCCGGCTGGTCAGCGTGCTCTAGGTGTCCGCCCGCCCCGGTGCGAGGGTGCCGAGGACGTGGTGCAGCATGTCGCGCTCCAGCGGTACGAGGCGCGCCGTCAGGTCGGCGTCCACGGCCCGGGCGTGCGCCGTACAGGCGGCCAGCAGGGTGCGGCCCCTGCGGGTCAGGGTCAGGACCTGGCGGCGGCGGTCGCGCGGGTCGCGTACCCGTTGCAGGGCCTTCAGGGTTTCCAGGTGGTCGGCGAGCGCCACGATCAGGCTCGGGGCGACGCCGAGGGTCCTGGCCAGGTCCTGTTGGGAGCGGGGCGCGCCGCCGGCCACGGCCGCCATCAGGTCGGCGTGCCGGGGCTTGAGGCCGAGGACCTCGATCCGGGCGGCGAACTGGTCGGTGACGACGGCGGCGAGGGAGCTGAGCCGGAACGCGACCGTGCTGTCCATTTGGACATTCTTCATAAAACTAAACATACAGGGTCTGAATCATTCAGCCCGGTAGGCGGCTCCGGGGCGGGCGCGCACCCGCCCCGGAGAGACCCGGTCAGCCCGTGTAGTAGCCGTACAGGTCGGCGACCACGTGCACCGTGCCCGGGCTGCTGTTGAACAACCGGACCGTGTGCGCGCCGCTCGGCACGATCACCAGGTTCGGCACCGTCTGCCCCGGCCGCCAGTTCAGGTTGGACGCGTTCGGCCGGGCCGGTTCGGTGCCCGGGTAGACCGTCAGGAACCCGTTCGCCGTCGGCTCCGTGACCGTCACGTTGAGCACCACGCCGCTGAGCCGGCCGAACTCGGGGATCAGCGGATAGAGATCCAGATCCACCCAGCTGTACGGAGCGACCGGCGTCGTGCCGGCGTGACCGACGGCCGCCCGGGTGTCCAGCAGCCGGCGCGGCTCCGAGGTGTGGAAGGCGCTGCCGACCCCCGACGTGTGGTAACCGACCAGATCGGCGACCACGTGCACCGTGCCCGGACTGGTGTTGCGGAACGCGACCCTGCCGTTGACGACCGGTACGACGACCAGGTTCGGGACCGTCAGCCCCGGGGTCCAGTTCAGGTTGGACGCGTTGGGGCGGGGCCGCCCGTCCGGGTACACCGTGAGGAAGCCGTGGCCCGCCGGCTCCGTGGCCGTCACGTTCAGGGTGACCGCCGTGATGCCCGTCGGCACGCCCCCGACCCCCGCCACCGGCAGGGTCACCGTGCCACCCGGGGCGACCGGGGTGGTGGTGCCGACGCCGATCCGCTCCCGGGTGTCGAGCACCCGCACCGGGCTGGTCGCGGTGTAACGGCTGGCCTTCGTCGGCGAGTGGAACCCGACCAGGTCGGCCACCACGTGCACGGTGCCCGCGCTCCGGTTGCGGAAGTCCACGAAGCCGTCGATGACCGCCACCACGACCAGGTTCGGCACGGTCTGACCGGCGACCCAGTTCAGGTTGGAACTCGAGTTGAACGTCCAGCCGCCCGCGGGCTCCACCATGAGGAAACCCGGAGCCGTCGGGGCGGTGACCGTGACGTTCATGGTCACGGCGGTCACCCCCGTCGCCGGCAGGCCGTTGCGCCCGTTGACCTGGATCCTCGCCACGCCGCCCGGGGCGACCGGGGTGGTGGTGCCGACGCCGATCCGCTCCCGGGTGTCGAGCACCCGCACCGGGTCGACCGGCGTGAAGCCGTCACCCGGCTGGAACTCCTGGGTCTCCTGCGACGACATCCCGTTCACGTCCGTCACGACGACCCGCACCGTCAGGCGACGAGGGCGCCCCGGGTACGGGTGCGACACGATCGGACCGGCCTGGGTGACCTCGTAGCCGTCGTCGAACACGAACCTGTACGACGCGGTCGCCGCCCAACCCGCCGTCGTACCGCTGGCGTCCGCCGTGACCGTGTCACCACCGTCCGGGGACGACAGCACGAGCCGGGCCTCCGGTCCCCGCACGTCCTCGAGCGCGCCCCGGTCGCCGTAGCCGACCGGACCGACACCCGAGTTGGGCACGCCCGGGTTGTCCTGGCGGGCCTGGTTCCAGTAGTCGCGGGCGGGGAAGCCCGGGGCGGCCGAGTTCGCCGAGTCCACGTTCACCGACGGCCCCGTCGAGTCGGAGTCGTGCGCGCCCTGCCCCGAGACCGTCCGGAACGCCGCCAGGGTGGCGACCGGGTTCGTCCACGCGTACGGCTTCGCCCCGGCGGCCGCCGTGACCGTGTTGTGGTCGACCGTGGTGCCGGACACGGCGGCGTCGTACACCCCGATGCCCGCCGCCTTCGCCGGGTCACACCCGGACGCGGACCGGACGGAGACCACGTTGTTCTGCACCGACACCCCCGACGAGGCGCCGGACACCCGGACACCCGCCGCGCACGTACCCGTCACGGTGTTGTTCGTGATCGCCGTGCCCGTCGCGCCGGCGTTGTCGACCGCCACACTGTCCCGGACCGTGCCGGTGACCAGGTTCGACGACACGACCGTGTTCGAAGCCCCCGCCCCCAGGAGGATGGCCGACCTCCTGGCCCCGATCACCTGACTACGGGTGACCGTGTTGCCCGCACCGAGCACCCGGATCCCGACGTCGTTGCCCGCGGAGTCGGTGAAGACCTGCGCCGAGGTGACCGTGACGCCGCTCGTCGTGGCGTCCATGTCGATCCCGGGATCCGCGTAGCTGCCGACCTCCAGGTTGTTCACCGCCGAATCGGTGACGCCGGTCATCCGCAGACCGGTTCCGTACACCGGCTTCACCCGGAGGTAGTCCATCCGGATCCGGGTCGAGTCGCTGACCGTGACCGCGGCGCGGGTGTCGTAGGGGGACACGTGGAAGAAACTGATGCTGACGTCGTGCCTGCCCGCGATGGTGATCCCGCCGCGGATCTGCGCGGTGCCCGAGGTGGACACCCGGAACGGGTTCTCCGGGGTGCCCGACCGGGACACCGTGACGTTCTCCTCGAAGGTGCCGGTGACGGTGAGATGCCCGCCGTTCGCGGTGGCGGCCATGCCGGCGGTCAGGGTGCACAGGGGGTGGTCGACGTCCCCGGTCCCGGTGTCGGAGCACCGGTAGTACTCGTTGGTGTTGTTGACGTAGATGTAGGTGTGGTCCACGGCGGCGTGGGCCGGGGCGGTGGTGACGAGGCTGGTGGCCGTGGTGAGGGTGGCCATGGCGAGGCCGAGGAGGTGGTGTCTGCGCACTGGGTGGTCCCCGTGAATGGTGAGAGTGTGTCCCCGCATTCTCGGGCCCGGAACTCATGGTGTCGACCCCGCCGGTGACCAGGTGGGCGGGCCTGGGGCAGGCGATCCGTCGAACTCGGGACAAGCCAAACCATTCGCCGGGTACGGGTGGTGCTTCCCTATCGTCGACTGGGCCTCCGCGTCTGACGGCGTCTCTCGGCCCGCCCCAGACACCAGAATGCCAAATTGTCTCGGGTCTTGCGGGTGTTCGGGTGTTCGGGGCCGAAGACGCGTTCGACGACGGGAACTAGTGCGGCGTACATGTCGCGGGCTTTGGCCGGTTCTCCGGCAATTCCGGTCCTGCTGGCGAGGTTGTTGAGCGTGGTGAGGGTGTAGGGGTGTTCGGGGCCCAGGACCCGTTCCACCACGGGCAGCAGTGCCGAGAGCATGTCGCGGGCTCTTCCCGGTTCGCCGGCGTCCCCCGTCCAGTTCGCGAGGTTGTTGTGCGTGGTGAGGGTGTCGGGGTGTTCGGGGCCCAGGACGCGTTCACGGATGGGGAGAAGTGCGGCGAGCATGTTGCGGGCTTTCGTTGGGTCCCCGGCTTCTCCGGTCCTGCTGGCGAAGTTGTTGAGCGTGGTGAGGGTGTCGGGGTGTTCGGGGCCCAGGACGCGTTCCATCACGGGCAGTAGTACTGAGAGCATGTCGCGGGCTTTTGCCGGTTCGCCGGCGTCACCGGTCCAGCTCGCGAGGTTGCTTCGCGTGGTGAGGGTGCCCGGGTGTTCGGGGCCCAAGACGCGTTCACGGATCGGAAGGAGCGCTGCGAACATGTCACGGGCTTTCGCAGGTTCACCTGCCCTCCCTATACAGCCGGCGAGACTGTTTCGGGTGTTGAGTGTGTCGCGGTGTTCTGGACCCAGAACCTGCTGACGTACTGGTAGCAGCTTGGCGAACAGGTCACGTGCGGTGCGCGAGTCGCCGGCCCCGTCTGTGCAGCTCGCGAAGTCGTGCAAATTGGACAGTGTGTCCGGGTGTTCTGGTCCGAGGACTTGTTCCCGCAGCGTGAGCAGAGCGGCGAACAGGTCTTGAGCGCCGGCCATGTCGCCGGCTTCCGCAGTCCATCGAATCAGACTGTGTCGGTCTGTCAACGTGTCGACGGCTTCCTCGCCGATGGTCTCCAGATCCGCGTCGAGGATCGCTGTCATAAGAAGAATCGCGGTGCGGGGGTCTCCGCTGAGCCCGACGTATCGTGCTAGCTCCCGCATTGCTGGCAGGTCCGCGCTGAGGATGTGCTGGGCGTGGGGAAGCAGTAGCGCGTACTGCGGCCACGTTGACGGTTGCGTCGGATCTGTGGGGAGAACGGACCGCAGAAGCCGTGTGGCGAGGTCGTGCCACACGTCGGCGTCGGCACCGATGCTCAGGTCCCGCGTAGCGGCCTGGACGAGCCGGTGCACCGTGGTGACGCCCCGGTTGGGTCTGCTGATCAGGGAGAGAGCCAACAGTTCCGCCACCGCGTCGTCGATGGCGACCTCGGTTCGGGGCAGGACTTCGAGGAGCTGCGCGACGTCGCCTGAATCGGTCCCGATGTCGCCCTGCGTCAGCAACAACTCGTAGGGGATCCTGTCCGGCCCGAAGCAGGCGAGGAAGCGCAGCATGTTGATCGCGCCGGGTGCGGTCGCCTGGAGCTGTGCGAACGCGAGGCTCCAGGTGGTGGCGACCGTCGCCCCGTAGTCCAGGGGCTGACCCTTGCTCAGGAGTACCTGCTTCTGGGTGTGGAACCGCCGCGCGTACTCGGCCAGGCTCCGACCGGTGGAGCCCACGTAGGCGGCGGCCTGTTCCAGGGCGAGGGGTAGACAGCCCAGGTCGGCGGCGAGCCGGGACGCGCTCTCCGCCTCTGACTCCCCGGTGCGACGGAGGAGGAACGCGGTGGCGTCGGCGGGGTCCAGGGGCGGTACCAGCAGGCTGTTCGCGGCGGGCCAGTGCCCGTTCCGGGTGGTGATCAGGACGTGACCGTTGCCGATCAGCGGCACCATGCTCTGCACCGAGGCCGGGTCGGTCGCGTTGTCGAACAGCAGTAGCCACCGGTCGCTCCGTGCGGCCAGGACGGCGTGCAGTTGCCGGACCGGGTCGACGCCGTCCCCCAGGTCCCGAACCCCGAGCTGAACGGCCAGTTCGCCGAGCGCGGCGGACAACGTCGTGATGTCCTCGGCCGGAAGCTGCCAGATCAGCCCGTAGTCGCCCTGGCGGGTGTGGGCGTAGTGCAGGGCGACGCTGGTCTTTCCGACACCGCCCAGGCCGTGCAGGACGACCATGCGGGACTGGGGGCCGCCCGGCGCGGTCAGGCGGCCCCTGATGTCGGCGAGCAGTTCGCCCCGGCCTTCCAACCACTGCGGAGCCGCGGCCAGGTGGACCGGCCGGGCGATGACCTCCCGGGTCGGAGGGGTCAGGTAGACGTTTTCGGCCTGCCCGATGGCCGTGCCGCTGCCGGTGGCGTAGGTCGACTCCCGTGCGGAGATGGACGCCTCGGCCCGGCGGTTCCCGGGTGCGGTCAGGCCTGTGCCGGACCCGGCTGGGTAGGGTTTCCCGGCGTCACCGATCCGTGGATCACGCCGGCGGCGACCCCGGACCCGGAACTGGAGATGCTGACGTTCCCGCCGGCGTTCACGCTGTGGTCACCCGACGACACTGTTCCCCGGACGTCCTGGCGCTGCAGGGCCTGCACCTCCTGGCGGAGGTTCTCCGCGAAGGCGTCGTCCGTCTCCGCGGCGTCGATGATGACCGTCTCCAGCCACTGCCGTGTCCTCGGCTTCTCCGGACCGAGCACCGCCTCGGCTTCCAGCTTGGCCAGCGCGGTGTCGTCGCCGAGCTTGGCGCCGATCATGTCGTGCAACCGGTCCATCCCGACGTCCAACGCGCGGTCGACCTCGCCGTCGGCCCGTCCGGAGACCCGGCGCCACTTCGCCAACAGATATGCCACTGCCGCGCCTGCCACCAGCTCCAGACCCACCACAGAACTTCGCCTCGATCCGTCGGAGAGAACCACTGGCTATGGCTCTACCCCGCCTGAGGCCGGGTGCGCTACCCCACCCGATGTGATCTTCGGATATCCGACACCCGGGCGATGTTCGGGAATAAAGATCAATCCGACTGCGCGGCGTCGATCGGGCAGCTCAGGCCGTCGGGTCTCGTGGTGGCAATGGCTCGGCGGCCGTCAGCCACGCCTCGGGAACCTGGCCCAGTCCGACCCTGGCGGCGACGACCCCACCGACGATCGCGCAGGTGGTGTCGATGTCGCCGCCGGCAGAGATGGTGGCCCACAGCGCCTCCGGCAGGTCGTCGAGATGTCGGGCGGCGCACCAGATCGCGTACGGCACCGTGTCGGGTGCGGAAATCCGGGCGCCGCAGCCGACCTCGGCAGCGACCGATCGCGGTCCGGCGCTGAACGGCAGCTCGCCGACGCAGCGGAGCCGGGTGGCCACCTCGCTGGCGGGTGTGCGCGCGACGGTGGCGGCGATCAGCTCGTCGGCGTCGACGCCCCGGGTGGCCAGCGCAGCCGCGATCGCCACCGCGACGGCACCGGCGACGGCTTCCGGGTGCGCGTGGGTGACTGTCGCGGACAGCCGGGCCTGCTCGGCGACCCGGTCGAGATCGTCGGCGAACCAGGCGCCGAGCGGTGCGACCCGCATCGCTGCGCCGTTGCCCCACGATCCCTGGCCGTCGAACTGCCGTCCGGTCACCGCCGCCCACGGCTCGCCGTCGGCGATCGCCGCGAGGACGTCGTGCATTCCCGCGCCGTAGTTGCGGTGCGGGTCGGCCCGGTACCGGTCAGCGAACCTCGTCGCGAGCAGGTCCGGGACGATCTCGCCGTGGCTCACCAGAATGCCGTGCACCTCGACAGCCATCGCCGTGTCGTCCGTCCACGGCCACGGTGCCGGGGCGAGCACCCGCTCGCGTAGCTGCCGGTCGAGGTCGGCTACCGGGCGGAAGAACCAGGTCTCTCCGAACGAGTCGCCGAGTGCCAGGCCGCGCAGGGAGTAGCGGGCGGCGTCCGAGGTGGCGGTGTTCATCGTGTGATCGTGTCAGCCCGTCACGGCTCACGACACCGGATAACGCCCCGGGAAACATGGCTGGGTGCCAGGCCCCGAACGCGAAGAGCGGCGGAAACACCGACCCGTGGTGGTTCCGCCGCTCTCCGGTGCGTCAGGCCCGTGGGTCAGCCGGCCTTGGCTACGCCGATCGGGCAGCTCAGGCCGTTGGGGCCGTGGTTGCAGTACCCGCCGGGGTTCTTGTCCAGGTACTGCTGGTGGTAGTCCTCCGCGTAGTAGTACGCCCGGGCCGGCTCGATCCGGGTCGTGATCTCCCCGAGGCCGGCCCCCGCCACCACCGGCGCGAACGCCGCCCGCGAAGCCTCCGCCACCACCAGCTGCTCGGCGGTCGTCGTCAGGATCACCGACCGGTACTGCGTCCCCAGGTCGTTCCCCTGCCGCATCCCCTGGGTCGGATCGTGGTTCTCCCAGAACTCCTTCAGCACCGTCTCGTACGAGATCACCGACGGGTCGAAGACGACCTGGACGACCTCGGCGTGCCCGGTACCCCCCGAGCAGACCTCCTCGTATGTCGGGTTCGGGGTGGAGCCCCCCGCGTACCCGGCGGAGGTGGAGTAGACGCCCGGAAGGCGCCAGAAGATCCGTTCCGCGCCCCAGAAGCAGCCGAGGCCGAGGATGGCCACCTCGAAGCCGTCGGGCCACGGGCCGACGAGCGGGGTGCCGAGGACGGTGTGCCGGGCCGCGACCGGAACGGCCTCCGCGCGGCCGGGGAGGGCCTGGTCAGCGGTGGGGATGTCGAGATCACGTGGTCTGCGCATGACACCAGCATGCCGCAGTCGCCGGCCGGCTGCCCATTACGACGTGCTTACCGCCGGTCTGTCGGAGCCAACGGTTACGCTCAGAGTCATGACACACGGCTTCGATACGCTCGCCATTCACGCCGGTCAGGAGCCTGACCCCCGCACCGGCGCGGTGGTGGTCCCCATTTACCAGACGTCCACGTACAAGCAGGACGGCGTGGGCGGCCTGCGTGAGGGGTATGAGTACTCCCGCTCGGCCAACCCGACCCGCACCGCGCTGGAGGAGTGCCTCCAGGCGCTGGAGGGTGGGCGCCGGGGTCTCGCGTTCGCCAGTGGGCTGGCCGCCGAGGACGCCCTGATCAGGACCGTCTGCAAGCCGGGTGACCACGTGGTGATCCCCGACGACGCGTACGGGGGCACGTTCCGGCTGTTCGCGAAGGTCGCGGAGCGGTGGGGGATCAGCTGGACGTCGGCGAAGCTGTCGGACGTGGCGGCGGTCCGGGCGGCGGTCCGGCCGGAGACGAAGCTGGTCTGGGTGGAGACGCCGACGAACCCGCTGCTGGGGATCGCCGACATCGCGGCGCTGGCCGGGGTGGCGCACGAGGCGGGGGCCCTGCTGGTGGTGGACAACACGTTCGCCTCCCCTTATCTCCAGCAGCCGTTGTCGCACGGCGCGGACGTGGTGGTGCACTCGACGACGAAGTACGTGGGCGGGCACTCCGACGTGGTCGGGGGCGCGCTGATCGCGGGCGACGCCGGGCTGGGCGACGAGCTGGCGTACCACCAGAACGCGATGGGCGCGGTGGCCGGGCCGTTCGACGCGTGGCTGACGCTGCGCGGGATCAAGACGCTCGCGGTGCGGATGGAGCGGCACTCGGACAACGCGGAGAAGATCGCGGCGTTCCTGGTGGACCACCCCAAGGTCACCCAGGTGTACTACCCGGGTCTCCCCGAGCACCAGGGCCACGAGATCGCCGTGAAGCAGATGCTCCGGTTCGGTGGCATGGTCAGTTTCCGGGTTCAGGGCGGTGAGCAGGAGGCCGTGGACATCTGCGACCGGACCAAGCTGTTCACCCTGGGCGAGTCTCTGGGCGGGGTCGAGTCGTTGATCGAGCATCCGGGCCGGATGACCCACGCCTCGGTGGCGGGGACGTCGCTGGAGGTGCCGGCCGATCTGGTGCGGCTGTCCGTCGGTATCGAGACGGTGGACGACCTGCTCGCGGATCTCGCCGAAGCGCTCGGTTAGGTCGTTCCGGCGGCGCCCGGGGCGGGGCACGCACCTGGGTGTACGGCTCCGGGTGGTGCCCGGCCCGGGTGCACGGCCGGCCCGTGGGCGGGACTGTTCCGGTCGGCGCCCGGGCGGAAGGACGCGCCCGGCGGGGTCGGGCAGCCCCGGGGCACGCGTCTCCTGGCACTCGGCAGGACCGGCGCAACCAGGTCAGATTAGGTCCGCCCGGTTCGGGGAAACCCCTTCCGGGCGGCGGTACGAGGACGCGCGCGCCGATGCCCCGCCATCCGTGGGGCGTCGGCTAGCATCTCGCCCTCCGGGTCCGGCGTGTGCCGCGGGCCCGGGGCCGGCAAACGACTTACGAAGGAGGTCGGTCATGGCCTGGGTCGGTGCAACCGCGCGGGAGATCGCTCGGGCGGTGCGGCGCGGCGATGCGTCAGCGACCGAGGTGGTGGCCGACCACCTGGACTACATCAGGTCCACGGACCGGCACCTGGGCGCGTTCCGGGCTCTGCGCGGCCCCCGGGCGCTCGCGGAGGCCGAGGCGGTGGACGCGCTGCCGGAGCTGACGAACCTGCCGCTGGCCGGGGTCCCGGTCGCGGTGAAGGAGAACGTGGCCGTCGCCGGTGAGCGGTCCGGGGCGGACTGGCCGCATGTCGCCGACGCCGACCACGAGGTGGTCCGCAGGCTGCGCGGGGCGGGGGCCATCGTGGTCGGTACGTCGCGCATGCCGGAGCTGGGCCTGTGGGGTACGTGCGACGACAAGGAGATCGTGACCCGTAATCCGTGGCGGCTGGACAAGACGCCCGGTGGTTCTTCGGGGGGTTCGGCTGCGGCGGTGTCGGCGGGGCTGGTGCCGATCGCGCACGGGAACGACGGGCTGGGTTCGATCCGGATCCCGGCCGCGTGCTGTGGGCTGGTGGGGCTGAAGCCGGGCCGGGGCGTGGTGCCGGCGGGGATCGGGGCCAACGCGTGGTACGGGCTGGCGGAGAACGGCATCCTCGCCACCACGGTCGCGGACGCGGCGGTCGGGTTCGCGGTGCTGGCCGGGCGCCGGACGCACAAGTTGACGGAGCCGGGGCGGCTGCGGGTGGCGGTGTCCCTGCACAGCCCGATCCCGGGGGTCAGCCCCGACGCGGACAACCGGGCGGCGGTGAGTCGGGCGGTCCGTTCGCTGGTGGGGGCGGGGCATTCGGCGATCCGCGCGGAGGTGCCGTACCCGAAGAGGCTGGGGGCGGTCATCCTCGCCACCTGGACGGCCTCGTCCTACCTGGACTCCCGTGATCTTGACTATTCGGAGCTGCAGCGCCGGACCCGGCGGCATGTCGCGCTCGGCGAGCAGGCCGTGCGCACCGCCGAGGTCACCTCCGGTCAGCGCACCCGGTGGCGCGGCCAGGCGCTGAACTGGCTCGGCGACTACGACCTGCTGGTCACGCCGGCCCTGGCCAGCGCGCCGCTGGAGGCGGCCGAGTGGTCGCGGCGGCCGTGGCGGGCGAACCTGGTGGCCAACATGCGGTACGCGCCCTATTCGGCCCCGTGGAACGTCGCCGGCCTGCCCGCGATCGTGGTGCCGTCGGGGGTGCGCGGGGACGGGTTGCCGGCGGCGGTGCAGCTGGTGGGGCCGCCCGGTTCGGAGCTGATGCTGCTGGCCGTGGCGGGGCTGTTGGAGCTGGCGGCCCCGTGGCGCCGGCACGCGCCGAGCTGGCCGAGGGCCCCGAAAAGGTCCTAGACCCTTCGCGACGGGTACTGGCGGGGGAGCGGTCGGTTCCGGGCACCCCGCCTGGCGTCCGGCGACCCCCGACCGGGCCGGGTCCGGGCGCTCGCGCCGGGTCAGCTTCCGAACGGCCTGGTCACCATCAGCACCACGATCAGGCAGATCAGCAGCAGCGTCACGCCGGCCGCCGCCCCGACCCGCCCCACCGCGTTGTCGATCTTCCCCTTGGTGGTGAGGAACGCCCCGGCGGCCGCGAGCGCCTCGTGCGGGGGCTCCTCGCCCTCGGGGGTCTCGGGCATGACCGGCGGCTCGGGCGTACCCGTCTCCAGCAGTTTCAGGCCCCTGCGGAGTGCCGGGCGGGCCCAGAACAGGGCGACGAGCAGCATCACGAGGTACAGGGTCAGGGAGATGACCACCCACGGCGTCCCGAAGTCGTACTTCTCCTTCGCCGTGGCCGCCACCGCCGCCGCGCCGAGCGCCGCCGTGATCAGGGAGCCGAGGGCGAACCGGCCCGTCCACTGCGCGGCCTGCTGCACGGCGTCGTGGTCGTGCACGCGGAGGCTGCGCAGTCCGTAGAACGGGGCCACCGCGAGTGGCCCGATGATCAGGATCGCGGACAGTACGTGCAGGAGCAGTAGAAACGTCCTCATATGTCCAGACTAGTGACCACGGGTCCCCGGGGGAGCCAGATGCCCAGGTAGCCAGGTCGGGCCTGCCGCCCCCGGGTCTGCGGGCTCCCCGCAACGGGCCGCGGCCCGGGGCCGGCCACCTGACGGCAGCGCCGAGGGCCGGCCGGCGCTCCGCACCGACCGGCCCTCGGGGCAGGCTCTACAACCGCGTACTCGTTACGGCAACGGCCACGGGGACGGGGTCAGGTCGTCGAAGTGGACGCTCACGAACGCGGCCGGGTTGCACACCGCGGTCGAGGTTCCGTTGCCGGTGATCGCCACGCCCTTGGCCTCCGTGTAGCCCATGACGAAGTCCTCGCAGTACACGACGGTCTGCCACGGCTGGGTGGCCGGGCGGTTCGTGCACGAGATCGTGGTCGTCGCCAGGTCGGACTTCGACAGCGAACAGTCGAAGGGGATGTTGCCCTCGTCGAAGATCGAAGCGGTGCCCGTGGCGGAGAAGTTGCCGCCGATGCTGGAGCTGGTCAACCGGATCCGGAACTGCTCGGTGCCCTCGACGATGCCGTCGTGCACGATCGGGATCTGCACCCGGCCCCAGAAGGCGCCGGCCGGGATCGTGACGGTGCCCGTGGTCGCGGTGTAGTCGACCCCGTTGGTGGCCGTCATCGACTCGAGCTGGTAGCCGACGGTCACCGGGTAGTTCTTGGGCGAGGAGATGCTGACCGTGACGGGCATGGACGTCGCGCCGAACGTGCACGCGAACGGCGCGACGGCCTGACAGGACCTCGTGTACTCGTCAGCGAAACCGCCGTTGACGGAGAACGTGTTATTGGGGCTGGCCGCCTGGGCCGCGGGCACCATGCCGAGCGTGGCCATGGCCACGGCGGCAGCCGCGACGAACAGTCGGGATACGTTGCGCATAATTCACTCCTTCGATCCGGACAAGCGATGTGCGGACAGATGCCACGGCCGGATGACACTCGGACGGGGCAGGCATGACCCTGTCATCCCGGGCGCGCCCCCGGGTCTCACGAACGTCTCGTCTTTCCTGGTGGGAGACGTGCGCGGCGCCCGCCAGGGCCGGTACCCCGGGTGGCACGATCGGGGCATGACGGCACTGGTCACGCTCGACGACGTCCGCGCCGCCCGTGAGCTGCTCGCGGGTGTGGTGCGCGAGACGCCGCTGGAGCCCTCGCGCACGCTGACCGCCCAACTCGGCGGCCCGGTGTGGCTGAAGTGCGAGAACCTGCAACGGGCCGGCGCGTACAAGGTGCGCGGGGCCTATGTCCGGATCGCCCGGCTGTCCGGGGCCGAGCGCGCCCGCGGGGTCGTCGCCGCCAGCGCCGGGAACCACGCGCAGGGCGTGGCGCTCGCGGCCACCTCGCTGGGTGCCCGGTCGACCGTGTTCATGCCCACCGGCGCGCCGCTGCCGAAGGTCGCGGCCACCCGCGGTTACGGGGCCGACGTCGAACTCGTCGGGGCCACGGTCGAGGAGGCGCTGGTCGCGGCGCGGGAGTTCGCCGAGCGCACCGGTGCCGTGTTCATCCACCCCTTCGACCACCCGGACGTGATCGCCGGCCAGGGCACCGTGGCGCTGGAGATCCTCGAACAGTGCCCCGACGTGCGGACGATCATCGCCGGGATCGGCGGCGGCGGACTGATCTCCGGGCTCGCCGTCGCGGCCAGGGCGCTGCGCCCCGACATCCGGATCATCGGGGTGCAGGCCGCGGGTGCCGCCGCGGTGCCGCCGTCGCTGCTGGCCGGGCACCCGGTCCGGCTCGCCGAGACGGCCACGATCGCCGACGGCATCCGGGTCGGCATCCCCGGCGAGATCACCTTCCAGCACATCGTGAAGCTCGTCGACGAGGTCGTCACGGTCACCGACGAGGACATCTCCCGCGCGCTGCTGGCCCTCCTGGAACGCAACAAGCTGCTCGCCGAGCCCGCCGGGGCCGTCGGGGTGGCCGCCCTGATGGCCGAGGTCGTGCGGGTGGAGACCCCGGCCGTGGCGGTGCTGTCCGGCGGAAACATCGATCCACTGCTCCTGCTCCGGGTACTGGAGCACGGGCTCGCGGCGGCCGGCCGGTACCAGCGGTTCACGGTCCGGTGCGCCGACCGCCCGGGCCAGCTGGTCCGGCTGCTCGCCCTGATCGCGGAGAACGGCGCGAACGTGCTGGACGTGGCGCACGAGCGGTACGACGCGGGTCTGTCGCTGGGCGAGGTGGTGGTGGCGTTCTCGGTGGAGACCCGGGGCAAGGACCACGCCGAACGGATGGTCGCCGCCCTGCGCGCCGCCGGCCACACGGTCACCTTCGACTGACCGCGACCCGCGGGCACCCGCCCGGGCCTGGCACGGGGCCGCCCAACACGGGCATGGAGCGGCGGGACCGACCACGTGGCCCGGCCCGACCGTGCGGTGCCCGGGACGCGAAACGCCCGACCCGGGTGGCCCGGGTCGTGCGGACGACGTGGCCGGTCGGGCGGCGGACCGCCCCGGCCGGGGCTCGGTCCAAGCGGGACGGCCCGGACCGCCGGATCAGCCCGAGAAGGGCTCGAACTTGACGACGGTGACGGTGATCTCGGCGCCGGTCGGGGCGGAGTAGCTCACGGTCTTGCCGGCCTCGGAGCCCAGGATCGCGGTGCCCAGCGCCGACTCGGGGCTGTACACCGTGTAGTCCGTGGTCGCGGCGATCTCGCGCGAGCCGAGCAGGAAGGTCTCGGTGTCGTCCGGGTCGTCGTCGAACTGGATGGTGACGACCATGCCGGGGGCCACGACCGTGCTCGCGGGGGCCTCGCCGACGCGGGCGGTGCGGAGGAACTCCTGGAGGTACCGGATCCGGGCCTCCGCCTTGCCCTGCTCCTCGCGGGCGGCGTGGTACCCGCCGTTCTCCTTGAGGTCGCCCTCCTCGCGGCGGGCGTTGATCTCGGCCGCCACGGCGGGCCGGTCGGCGATGGCCTTGTCGAGCTCGGCCTGCAGGCGGTCGAACGCGTCCTGGGACAGCCACGCGGCCTTGCTGTCGGTGTTGGGCACGGCGACTCCTTCAGACGGGGGGTCAAGGGTTAAGAAAAGCGAAACTCCGAGAATATCAGCGCTGGGCCCGGCAACCTACGGTCTCGCCGCTCACGGGGAGCCCTGTTGTTGACAGTGTGTAACTGACGTCGACCCGGCTCCGCGCGTCGGGGACCAGCACCTCGGCCCTGCCGACCTCCGCGCCGGCCCGGTTCCGGGCCCGGACGACGCACACGGCCGGGGACTTCTCGGGTTTCGTCACTGTGAACTGGAGCACTACCTGATTGTCTGTGATGTCACGGTATGAGGTGAGGTTCACCGCATAGTCCGTCACGCCGTACGCCAGATAGAGCTTGACCGCGATGCCCGTTACGCCCAGTCCGAGTGCCACGGCCAACACGTAGGGTAGCCATCGTCGCGCACGACGTGGCTGTCGACGCCGGCCGTAGCGGTCCGGCGGAAAAATTGTGGCGTGGGTCTCGGTCACGATCGGTCGGGCTCCGGTGTTCTTGTCATAGGCATCAGCAAGAATTCGATTATCCCGGACCCGAACGAGGAGTGTCACGGTGGCCGAGCGGCTCCGAATGATGGCGGTACACGCACACCCCGACGACGAGTCGAGCAAGGGTGCCGCCGTGATGGCGAAATATGTGAAAGAGGGCGTGGACGTCCTCGTCGTCACCTGTACGGGCGGCGAGCGCGGCAGCGTCCTGAACCCCAAGCTCGACCGTCCCGAGGTCTGGGAGAACATCACCGAGATCCGCCGGCAGGAGATGGACACCGCCCGCGAGATCCTGGGCATCCGCCAGCAGTGGCTCGGATTCGTCGACTCCGGCCTGCCCGACGGTTACCTGGAGGCCGCCGAGGCCGACCGCCCCGAGCTGCCCGAGGACAGCTTCGGCAGGGTGGACCCGGAGGTCGCGGCCGAGCGGCTGGTCAAGCTGATCCGCGAGTTCCGCCCGCACGTCGTCACGACCTACGACGAGGACGGCGGCTACCCGCACCCGGACCACATCATGACCCACAAGATCTCCATGGTGGCGTTCGACGCGGCCGGCGACCCCGCGCGCTACCCGGAGGCCGGCGAGCCGTGGACCCCGGCGAAGCTCTACTACAACATGGGCTTCTTCAAGAAGCGTCTGGTCGCGCTGCACGAGGCGATGCTCGCCGAGGGCCTCGAGTCGCCCTTCGCGGACTGGATCGACAGCGACCGCGACTGGATGAAGGACAAGGGCGACCGGGTCACCACGTCGGTCGACGCGGGCGAGTTCTTCGGGGTGCGCGACGACGCGCTGCGGGCGCACGCGACCCAGGTGGACCCGGACGGCTTCTGGTTCGGCATCCCGATGGAGATCCAGTTGCGGATCTGGCCCACGGAGGACTTCCAGTTGGTCCGGGCGAACGTGCCGACCACGCTGCCGGAGAGTGACCTCTTCGCTGGCGTACGGTAGAGGCATGCTTCAGTACCTCGCGGAGAACAACTTCGGCGACACCCGCGGACCCGGCCTCGCCGGCCCGCTCGCGTTGCTGCTCATCGTGTTGCTGGGCGTGGCGACCTTTTTCCTGTACCGGAGCATGAATCGCCACCTCCGCAAGCTTCCCGACCGTTTTCCCCCGGCCCCGCACGATAACGCTCGGTAGTTTTCGCGGCTTTTGAAATTCTCGACTACCGGTTGTAGAGCACCTAGCGCACATTTAGGGCTGTTGCGGCCTGGGTATGTCCCATAACCTTGCCTTCAGGGGGCCGCCAACGGGCGTCCCCTGCTCGCTGTGCGAGGGGGGTCGGGTGTTGGGTCGTCGCTGGTTGCTCACCGGCTTCGCCGCACCCGCCGCTGTGCTCGGCCTGGCCCTCGCGGCCTGGCCGGCCTGGTGGCGGCTCGTGCTGGCCGTCGCGCCCGCGCTGTGGCTCGCCTACCAGGCCTACCGGTACTGGCTGCGGATCCTCGAGGAGCGCCGGATCTGGCGCGAACTGGCCACCGCCCCGCACCGGCTGCTCCGGCTCGACGAGCGCGAGGTCGTCGACGCGGCGCTGCACGGGCTGGGCAGGCTGTTCGCCCCCGAGCGGGTCGAGATCGCGATCCGCTCGGGCGACGGCGCCGAGCGGGTGTACGCGAGCGGTCCGTCCGGCCCGCGCGGCAGGGGAGTGGCCCGCCCGCTGCGGGTCGGGGCGCACCGGATCGGCGAGCTGCGGCTGTGGCTGCGGACCCCGGGCCCGATGTCGGAGCGCGAGGACCTGGCCCTGTCTGCGTACGCGGGCACGCTCGGCGCCGCCCTGCTCAACGTGGCCGCCCACCGCCGGATGCGCGAACTGATCGACGTGCTGCACCAGGGCGACCCGACCGGCGCGCGCAAGGGTCCGGTGGGCCCGGAGCGGCTGATCCTGCTGGCGGAGCTGCGCGAGGCGCTCCTGGTCGAGGACCAGCTGGTCCTGGCGATGCAGCCGGCCGTGGAGCTGTCGACGGGCGCCCCGATCGGCGCGGAGGCGCTGGTCCGCTGGCACCACCCGAGCCGGGGCCTGCTCGCGCCGGACGCGTTCATCGAGGTCGTCGAGCACAGCGACCTGGTGGGGCCGTTCACCCGGTACATCCTGGACCTGGCCCTGCGGATCGTGTCCGACTGGGCGCGCGGCGGGCTGATCATGCCGGTCGCGGTGAACCTGTCCGCCCGCAACCTGCTCGAACCGGAGCTGCCGCAGATGGTCGCTGCGGCCCTGGCCCGGTACGGGGTGCCGGCCGACCGGCTGGTTCTGGAGATCACCGAGACGGTGATGATGGACGAGTCGCCGGTGATCGAGGAGGTGCTGATCGGCCTGCGCAGGCTCGGGGTGCGGATCGCGGTGGACGACTTCGGCACCGGCTACTCCTCGCTGACCCTGCTGACCCGGTTCCAGGTGGACGAGGTCAAGGTCGACCGGGCTTTTGTGTCGAAGATGGGGCATTCCCCCGAGGCGATGGCGATCGTGAAGACCACTGTGGACCTGGGGCGCGCGCTCGGGCTCCGGGTGGTCGCGGAGGGCGTCGAGACCGCCGAGCAGCGGGCGACCCTGATCGGGATGGGCTGCACGGCCGCGCAGGGCTACCACTTCTCCCCGCCGCTGTTCCCCGACAAGGCCAACGCCGCCCTCGTCGGGCTGGCCCGCGCCGCGGAGATGTAGGCCGACCCGTCGCGACCCGCCCCGGACCGGGGCCGCACCCACCCCGGCCTGCGCCGAGGCCCGCCCCGCACCGACGCTCCCTGCGCCCTGCTGAGATGTAACCGCAACCTCTCGGTGCCTGTTCATTGACTTCGTGATCAGTAGCGTCTGGGGGCTGGGGAATCCAGTGACGCTCGCGAGGGGACAATTCGTGGCCAGTTCCGTCACGCTGCAGGGCATTCGGTACCGGCGAGGACTCTCCGTGGTCGTCCTGGTGCTCGCGGTGTTCGCGGCCGCCGCTGCGGTACTCGTCCCGGCGTACACCCGGGCGGCCCAGGAATCGGTGCTCCGGGACGGGCTGAGCGACTCGGCGTCCTGGCAGACGGAGCTGTGGTTCGACGCGGCCTCCCAGCAGGGCGGCGACCCGAAGGCCCTGCACACCGCCGCCGACCAGGTGCTCGCGGGACGGCCGGCCGTCGGACGGCACTTCGGGCCCGGGGTGGACGGCGCGGCCGAGCGGATCGTGATCGGCCCCCAGCGCGCGCTGGCCCTGCACGTCTACCGGCAGGACATCTGCGACCACGTCACGATCACCGCGGGCGCGTGCACCGATCCGACCAGGCCCGGGGAGATCCTGCTCGGAGTCAAGGCCGCCGCGCTGATCGACGCGCAGGTCGGCCAGCCGCTGGTGTACCACGTGATGGTCAACGGCACGGCGACCCCGCGGACGGGCACCGTGGCCGGGCTCTACACCCCGAAGGACACCCTCGACGGGTACTGGGGCCGGAACAACTACTTCGGGGGCGCCGGCAGCCCCGCCGCGGACCAGCTCGACGCGCCCGTGCTCACGGGCAACCCGACCGAGGTGACGGCGGCGGACCGGCGCGTGACCGTCGAGTACCCCCTGAAGGATGGTTCCGTCGGTCTTTCCGAGGCCGCACAGCTCGGCGCCGACATCAAGGATCTCGCCGGGCCGGCCGGTGCGGAGACCGGCTCGCTGCTGCCCGGGCTGCTCAACGACATCCGGGCCGAGCAGAACGCGCTGACCGGCAGCATCCCGCTGGTCGCGCTCCCGCTGCTGCTGCTCTGCCTGTTCGTGCTGTACCTCGCGGTCGCCTCCGTCACCGAGGAGCGCGGCCCGGAGATCGCCCTGGCCAAGCTGCGCGGGTTCGGCACCGGCAGGACCGTGCGGTTCGGGCTCGGCGAGGCCCTGGTGCTCGTCGCGCTCGCCACCCCGCTCGGCCTGCTGCTCGGGCTCGGCTTCACCTGGCTGGCGGCCGGCGCGATCCTCGCCGACGGGGTGCGGGTCGAACTGCGCTGGGAACTGCTCGCCGCCTCCCTCGTCGCCGTCGCCGCGGGCATGGGCACCGTGTGGCTGGCGTCCCGCCGCACGTTGAACACCCCGGCCCTGGCGCTGCTCCGCCGGGTGCCGCCGCGCGCCCGGTTCAAGGCCGCCGTCGGCGAGGGGATCGTCGTCGCGCTCACCGCCGTCGCGCTCTACCAGGTGCTCGCGGCCGGCGACAAGACCTCCTCGCTGGCGCTGCTCGCCGCCCCGCTGCTGGCCCTGCTCGCCGGCCTCGGCGTGGCCCGCGGGCTGGCGATGTGGAGCCGCCGCCGGGTCGGCCGGGCGTTGCGCGCCGGCCGGGTCCCCGCGATGCTCGCCAGCGCGCAACTGGGCCGGCGGCAGTCCACGGTCCGGCTGAGCATGGTGCTCACGGTCGCGTTGTCGCTGCTCGGGTTCTCCACGGCCATCTGGGGCGTGGCCGACTACAACCGGGTCAGGACCGCCGACGGGTACGCGGGCGCGTCCACCGTCTACCGGGTGCTCGCCACCGACCCGCAGGCCCTCCTCGACGGGGTGGCGCAGGCCGACCCGACCGGGAGGCACGCGATGGCCGCCGTGCGGATCTCCCAGTTCTACGACGGGGACAACCTCACCATCGTCGGCATCGACCCGACCCGGTTCGCGAACGTGGCGGTGTGGCCGCAGGGCGAGCCCGGCACCGCCCGGGACGTGGCCGACAAGGTCGCCGTGGACCAGTCCCGGGCGATCACGGTCAAGGGTCCGGAGTTCGCCGCCGAGGTCACGGTCGCCAAACTCGACAGCGCCGGCCCGCTGCAACTGGCCGCCTGGGTCACCACCCCCGGCCGGGGCCCGCGCGAGGTACCGCTCGGCGAGCTGAAGGTCGGCACCGCCACCTACAAGGCCGCCGTGCCCGACTGCGGTACCGGCTG
This sequence comes from Longispora urticae, assembly GCF_053902585.1. NCBI lineage: Bacteria > Bacillati > Actinomycetota > Actinomycetes > Micromonosporales > Micromonosporaceae > Longispora > Longispora urticae. Next base: position 60,642 of record NZ_JAQZSH010000025.1, on the reverse strand, counting down.
CCGGCTCGTCGGCCTGGTCATCCAGCGGTTCCCGGGCCGGTCCACGCCGTACGCGGTGGACCTGACCGTCACGCGGCTGCTCGACGGCGGGCACGCGCTCGACACCCGCCTCGACCTCGCCGACGCGTGGCGCGAGGTCAAGCCGGCCGACCGGACCACGGGCACCGTCGCCCCCGGGCTGAAGGTGTCCGTGCAGGGCACCGGCTCGGAGGACTACCGGATCCGGTACGCCGACCTGCCCGACCGGCTGCCCACCGTCCTCGCCGGGGACACCCCCGACGGCGACCGGAAGGCCGACGCGTTCTCGATCCTGGCGCTCGGGGCCAACCCGCAGCAGTTCGACGTCGTCCAGCGGGCCGGGCTCGCGCCCCGGGTCGGCGAACACGGCATCCTGCTCGACGTCCGGGCCGAGGTGTGGTCCGCCGCCGTGGACGCCAACCTGAGCGCGTCCAACAGCGTCTCCTACGAGGTCTGGGTGGCACCCGACGCGCCGGCCACCCTGCGCGCCGCGCTCGGAGCCGCCGGGGTGCAGGTCGTCGAGGTGCAGTCCCGGGCGGCGCGCCTGGACCGGCTCGGGCGGGCGGCACCGGCGCTGGCCCTGTGGCTGTACCTGGCCGCCGGGGTGCTCGCCGTGCTGCTCGCCGTCGGCGCGGTGCTGCTCAACGCCTACATCGGGGTGCGGGCCCGGCAGTACGAGCTGGCCGCGCTGCGGATCGCCGGCCTGCCCGCGAAGACGTTGCGCGCCGGGGTGCGCCGGGAGTACGCGACGCTGCTCGGGGTGCCGTTCGTGGTCGGCGGGACCGTCGGGCTGCTGTCCGCCGGGTTGATGGTGTCCGCGATCCCGCTGGTCAGCGCCGCCAAGGACGCGCTGACCCCGGTCTACAAGCTCGGCCCGTACGAGCTGGGCACCGCCGGTACCCTCACGTTGCTCGGTTTCGCCGGGGTCGTCTGGCTCGTCCTCGGCCTGGTCCGGCGGGCCGACCCGCGACTGCTGCGTTCCGGCGGCCAGTAGTGGGGACACTGCGGCTGGCGCTCGCCGGGATCTGGCACCGGCGGGCCAGTTCGCTGCTCGTGGTGCTCCTGGTCAGCGTCTCCGTCGCGGCGGCGGTGTTCGCGCCCGCCTACAGCAGGGCCGTCGAACAGTGGTCGCTGCGGGACGGGCTGCGCACGGCCCCGCCCGCCCTGACCACCCTGACCATCACGTCCTCGCAGTACTACGACGCGTCCCTCGACCCGGGCGAGATCGACCGGGCGGCCCGGGCGTTCTACCCCATCGACGGGTACTACGGCACGCCCGTCCGCGAACGCCGGCTCGAAGGCGCGGTCCGCTTCGACGGGGACCGGGTCCCCGGCCGGATCGTGGCCCGCGACGGCCAGTGTGACCGCCTGGTGTTCACCACCGGCCGGTGCCCGGGCGCCGTCGGGGAGTTCGCCGCGCCCGCCAGTTCCGGGCTCGCCCTGGGCACGAAGGTCACCCTCGACGCCGGACGGCTCCAGCCGACGGGCACGGTCGTCGGGCTCTACAAGAAGGACGCGGGGTTCTGGGGCCCCCGGGAGTACTTCGACGCCGTCGACGCGCAGTTCGGCAGCTCCGACTTCTTCGGCACCCTGTTCGCGACCGAGGAGACCGTGAGCACCGCGGCGGTCGACCCGAAGTCGAACGTCCGGGCCCAGAACGAGACCATCCTCGACTACCCGATCCTGCCCGGCAAGGTCGACCTCACCACGATCGACGCCCTGACCAGGAGCCTGAAGATCCCGATCGGGCTGGGGTTCACGGCGTGTCCGCGGCTCCTGATCGGCGATCCGCCCCGCGCCCCGGCGGAGCAGGCCGAGTGCGACCGCCAGACGCGGCTGTTGGCCCTGACCGCGAAGACCAACCTGTCCAACGTGCTCCTCGAGGTCAAGGCGCAGCGGGCCGTCGCCGTCCGGTCGGTCATGTTCGTCGCCGTCCAGCTCATCGTCCTGTGCTGGCTCGTCGTCTACCTCGTGCTGGCCAACCTCGCCGAGAGCCGCTCGACCGAACTCGCCGTGGCCAAGCTGCGCGGCTTCCGGGCCGCCCGGGTACTGCGCTTCGGCCTCGTCGAGTCGGCGCTGCTCGTGGCCGTCGCCGGGCCGGTCGGCGCGCTGCTGGGCTGGGCGGCCGTCCGGGGCGGGATCTGGGCGCAACTGCGCGAACTGAACGTGCGGCCCGAGTACCGGACCCCGATGCTCCTCACCGGGCTCGGCGTCTTCCTGGGCGCGCTGCTCGTGGCCCTGCTCGCCAGCGCCAGCCCGCTGCGCCGCCCCGTACTCGGCCTGCTCCGCCGGGTCTCCAGCGGCGTGCGCCGCCGGTTCGGCTTCCTCGACGCGCTGCTGCTCATCGTCGCCGGCTTCGCCGTGTGGGCGCTGGTCACCCGGTCCGGGGACAGTGACGTCGCCCTCGTCGCGGGCAGTCTCGCGGCGCTGGCGGCGGGCGGGCTCGCCGGCCGGGTGATCGCCCTGCTGGCCCGGCGGCGCGGACCGGCCGCCATCCGCCGGGGCCGGCCGGTGCCGCTGCTCGCGTGGTCGGCCGTCGGTCGCCGGCAGGGCGGGCCGCGGCTGGTCGCCCTGGTGGTGGTCGCGACGGCCCTCACCGGGTACGGGCTGTTCTCCTGGGGCATGGCCGCGCACAACCGCGAGGTCCGGGCCGGCATCGTGACCGGCGCGCCCGTCGTCTACAAGCTCGAGTCGGTGTCCGCGGAGAAGCTGCTCGCGGCGGTGGCGAAGGTCGACCCGCAGGGCCGGTACGCGATGGCCGCCGTGGACACCGTGATCGGGGTCGGCGACACCACCACCCACATCGTCGGCGTCGACGCCGGCAGGCTGGCCGCCGTCGGCTACTGGAACCCGGCCACCACCGGCGGCAGCGTGTCCGACGTCGCCGACCGGCTGCGTCCGCCCGCCGACGCGCCGATCGTGCTGCGCGGCCCCCGGATCGAGATCGACCTGACCGCGCACGTCATGGAGCCGGCCGGCTCGGTGACGTTCGGCGTGCTGCTGGACACCCCGGCCGGGCGGCGCGCCGTGGCCCTCACGAGGATCACGGCCGGTCCCAACCGGTTCACCGCCGAGGTCCCGGGCTGCGAGGCCGGTTGCCGGCTGATCGGCTTCAACGGGTACCGGGGCGGCGGCCCCGCCGGCTCCGCGACCCTCCAGGGCGACCTGCTGGTCACGGCCGTCCGCGACGCCGCCGGGGACCTGACCGACCGGTTGCGCGAGCCGACCGCCTGGCGGGGCGCCGAGCCCACGATGGACGACCAGCCCGTCGCCACCGTCCTGGCCGGCGCGGACGGGCTCCGGATCACGTTCACCGCCCCGGGGCGGGAGGACCTGTCGGTGCTGCACGTCGACGCGCCGTACCCGCTGCCCGCCATGGTGTCCGACCCGCACTTCACGAAGGACGACTTCCGCGCCGCCGGCCTGTACGGCGTCGAGCAGCCCTACCGCGCCGTCGGCACCGCCCCGGTCCTCCCGGGCGTCGGTCAGGGCATCCTCGTCGACCTCGCGTACGGCGACCGCTCCGCACCCACCTACGCCTTCGACGCCGACACCACGCCGATGGTCTGGGCCCGCGCCGACGCCCCCGCCGACCTGGCCGCGAAGCTCACCGCCGCCGGGCTGACCGTCACCGGTGTCACCCGGCTCGGGGACCGCCAGGCCGCCCTCGACGAGCAGGGTTCCGCCGTGGCCCTGCGGCTCTACGTCATCGCCGCCCTGGGCGCGCTGCTCCTCGGCGTCCTCGGCGTCCCGCTCACCGCCCGACCGGGCTCCCAGGACCGCGCGTACGAGGCCGCCGCGCTCCGGGTCGCCGGACTGTCGCGGCGGCAGGTGCGCCGCGCCGTGCTCCGGGAGTACACCCTGCTGCTCGTCATCGCGGTCGGGGTCGGCGGCGTGGCCGGCGTCGCGACCGGCGTCCTCACCCTGCCGCACCTGCTGCCCGCCACCGGCCAACTGGCCACCGTGCCGATCGACTACTGGCCCGGCCCGGAGCGGTGGGGCACCGCCCTGGCCCTGATCATCCTGGTGTACGGCCTCGTCGCCGTCACCGCCATGCGAACCACGATGCGGCGCGGCGACGCGCAACGTCTACGGGAAGGAACGTCGTGACGGAGAGCAAGGGGATCAGGGTCACCTGCCGGGGCCTGGTCTACATCTACCGGCTCGAGGGCTATGACGTCGTGGCCCTGTCCGGCGTCGACCTCGACATCGAGCCCGGCGAGGCCGTCGCGCTCGTCGGACCGTCCGGCTCCGGCAAGTCCACCCTGTTGTCCCTGATGGCGGGCCTGCTCCAGCCGTCCGCCGGCCGGCTCGCCGTGGGCGACCACGACGTGGCCAAGGCCAGCGACGCCGAGTTGCAGCGGATGCGCGGGCTGGACGTGGGCGTCGTGCTCCAGGGCGCGTCCCGCAACCTGCTGCCGTACCTGACCGCCGAGAAGAACATCGCGTTCGCGCAGAGTGACGTACCCCGGAGCCGGCGCTCCGAACTGCTCGCCCCCGTCGACGTCCTCGCCCTCGTCGGCCTCGACGACGCCCGGATCGCCCGCTCCAAGCCCGCCGACCTGGCCCCCGGCGAACGCCAGCGCCTCGCCGTGGCCGTCGCGATGGCCACCAACCCGGGCCTGCTGCTCGCCGACGAGCCCACCAGCCAGCTCGACCACGACGCCCGCGACGAGGTGCTGGCCGCGTTCACGGCCGTCAACCGGGCCGGCACCACGGTCATCGCCGTCACCCACGACCCCGACGTCGGCGCCATCCTCGGCCGGACCGTGACCATCCGCGACGGCCGGGTCGGGGCCGAGGGCCGGCACGGGCAGGACTTCGCCGTCGTGGCGCGGGACGGGGCCGTGCACCTGCCGCCGGACATCCTGCGTGAGGTGGTGCCGGGGACGTTGCTGCGGGTGGAGCTGCAGGAGGACGGGTCGATCCGGATGGAGCCGGCCGGAACGGCCTGACCGGTACCCGAAAATCGGGGTTCGAGGTCGGCCGACACCGGATTCCCGGGTGGACCGGCGGATGCTGTCGGTGGTCTGGGCCCGGACCTGTCCGAGCGGGCCGGTCTGGGCAGGGGATCCTGTGCCCGGGGTCGGTAAGGGAACGGGCGCGGACCTCGGGCGGGACTAGGCTCGAGGGGAGGCCCTCGATGGATATCTCAGTTGTGGCACGGCAGTTCGCCGCGCCGCTGGCGGTCGCCGTACTCGTGTTCTCGGCCTCGGTGGCGTGCAGCCCGGCGGAGCCCGGCGGGTCCGCTCCGCCCAGCCCTGAGGTCGTCAGTGCCACGCCAGCCAGCCGTGCGACGCCGGCCGCTCCCAGCGTCGTCCCGACGACCGCCGTGCCCGCTCCCGTGGTGGAGAGGCGGATCGTCACCGAGACGAAGGACATCCCCTTCGAGAGGCGAACGGTGAACGACCCGTCGCGCACCGAGGGCACCACCGCCGTGACGACGTACGGCGTGCCTGGCAAACGGACCCTCACCTTCGAGGTGACCGTCGAGGACGGCAAGGAGCTGGGGCGGAAGCTGCTGCGGGACGTGGTGACGACGGCCCCGGTCACGGAGGTGACGTCGGTGGGTACGAGGTCCGCGCCGACGTGCGACCCCAACTACAGCGGGCCGTGCGTCCCGATCGCGAGTGACGTGGACTGCGCGGGCGGCAAGGGCAACGGGCCAGCTTATGTCCGGGGCCCGGTCTACGTCATCGGCACGGATATCTACGACCTCGACGGGGACGACGACGGGGTCGGTTGCGAGTAGGGCGGAATCGGAGCCGCCGGGGAGGCTTCGGTGTGGTGCGCGGAGCACGGGTCGATCAGCATGAACCGACGGGAACGGCGTAGTCGGCACATTCGCCGTGGAAAGCCCCGGGGCACCGATGCGAACCTGGACTTGATCCGCCGCCGGGCGCCCGGTCAGGCGTAGCGTCGAGGTGAGCCCGACGGGTCGACGGTGAGCCCGGCGGGGTGGCGCAGGGGTTTGTCCGGAGTCTCGTCCGGTGTGGAGAGTCGCCCGCGTTCTCTCAGGCGGCCGGCCGGGGCCAGGCACGGGGGAGGGCCCATGATCACAACACGCGCGGCGGCGTTCGCGGCGTTTCTCGTACTCAGCCTCTGGCCGGCGGCCGCGCTCGCCTCGGATGTGGTGCCCGCCCCGGCGGGTGCCAGCGCGGCGGCCGGGGCCGGGGCCTCGGGGGAGGCTCCCGCTGACGGCCCGGTTCTCGGCCAGGGGACGGCCCCGGTGGAGCCAGGGCTGGGCCCGGTGGAACCCGGGCTGGGCCCACAGGCCTCAGCTCCCTGCGACTCCAACTACGGCGGCTGCGTGCCCGTCGCGACGGACGTCGACTGCGCGGGCGGCCCCGGGAACGGGCCGGCGTACGTGCAGGGCCCGGTGGCCGTCATCGGCACCGACGTCTACGGACTCGACGGGGACAACGACGGCATCGGCTGCGAGGAGGGGTGACGGAGCGCCGCCCGCGAGCGGGGAGGTCACGCTCGACCCCGCGCGGGACCCGTCGGAGTATGCGCGGCCATCGGGCGGCGGAAGTGGGTCGCTGAGGAGAGCGGAGCCGGCCGCGCGCAGCGGAAGGTGGAACCCGCGATCCGAACGGAAACGGAGCCGTCAGGAGGGCTGTGGCGACAGTCCCCCTGACGGCTCCGGCCCCACTCAGCCCCAGTTCTGCCCCGCCGGCTGCCGGGTCGTGGCGTTGAGCCGGTTGAAGAAGTTGGTCGTCGCGATCCACATCACGAGGGAGGCGAGCTGCTCCTCGGTGTAGTGCGCGGCGGCCGCCTCCCAGATCGCGTCCGGCACCGGGTCGGTCTTGTCGGCGAGCCGGGTGGCGTGTTCGGCGAGGTCGAGGGCGGCGCGCTCGGCGTCGGTGAAGTACGGGGTCTCCCGCCACGCGGCCACCGCGAACAGTCGCTCGTCGGTCTCGCCGTTCTTCTTGGCGGTGCGCGCGCCGGAGTCCACACAGGCGCTGCACCCGTTGATCTGGCTGGCGCGCAGGTGCACCAGCTCCAGCGTCGTCTGGGGGACGCCGCCGGAGTGGCTGACCTTGTAGAGCGCGTTGATCGCCTTACCGGCGTCGGTGAGGACCATGGCGGGGTTGGACATCCGTGCCTGCATGACTGTCTCCTCGGGGAGGGTTTCTGTTCGACACAGCACTGACGAACCCATCCGGGAGTTTGTGACAGTTGTGACCGGGGTCACTGCAGAGCGGAGGGCCCCGACGGGTACGCCGGGGCCCCGCCCAGGTCAGGCGACCGTGAACTCGTAGAAGTTGCCGTAGTCGCTCTGGGAGCCGTCGGGCCGGAAGGCGTACACGTCGAGGTAGGCGCCGCCGCTCTCCGTCGGCGTCCAGGTGACGCTGGCCCTCCCGTCCGGCCCGGCCGCGACGGTCAGCTCCGGGCCGCCGTTGAACGAGTACCGGTACTCGTGCACCGTGGTCCAGCCCGGCGGCCGGGAGAAGGTGAACGTGCCGGCCACGCCGACGCCGCCGGCCGGCTCCCACTGCCCGTAGATGTCCGAGCGCACGCCCGGCCACGGGTAGAAGTAGTGCGACCAGTTGGCCTCGGTGGACACGAACCCGTTGGAGCTGTGGGAACGCACCCGGACGGAGTACCCGTTGCTGTTCTCCGCGAGGAAGGTGATCGTCGCCGTGCCGTCCGCGCCCGCGGTCGCCTGCCGGGACTCACCCGAGTTGATCTGGTACTCGTAGGAGGTGACCCCGGTGACCCCGGCGCCGGGCGCGAACCGCAGCGTCACCTGCTCGCCCCACTCCGGCGTACCCGTCGCCGTGACCTGCGGGTCCGTCCACGGCATCCACACCTCGAACGTCGCGTGCTCGGACGACCGGTTGCCCGCGCGGTCCACGGAGCGCACCATCAGCCGCTGCGGGCCGGAGTCGGGTGGGCTCAGCGTGACCGCCGCGGTGCCGCCGGGCGTGGTGGCGCGCACGATCTGGTGTCCCGCGAGCGGGTCGGCGGCGCATTCGAGCTGGCCGGCGTCGCCGCTCACGGAGCAGCCCGGCACGCTGAAGACCGATCCCCAGGTGTACTCGAAACCGGCCACGTCCGGGTTGCCCCCGCCGGAGAACGTGAACACGCCGGGCACGCCCGGGGGCGGTCCCTCCTCGCCACCGGTCGGGTAGCTCGACGTGAGGGTGGGCGCGGGCGGAGCGACGTTGTCAAAGGCGAACGTGCACGTCCTCGACCACGCGGAGGTGTCCTGCCCGTCGCCGACCCGGACCTGCCAGGAGTAGGTCCTGCCGCTGACCAGCACACCTTCGGCGAGGTTGACGGTGTTCACCCACCCCGAACGGCCGTAGTCCGCGGTGGCCACGGTCCGGGCGGCCGGGTCGTCGGCCGGCCAGACGGCGAACTCGTGGCGCAGGTAGTCCTGCGCGTCGGCGTCCTTCCCGACGGCCTGCAACATCCCGGCGAAGCCCCCGAGCACCGGGAACGGCGCCTTGTCGGCACACGGCCGGCCGCCGTTGAACAGGTGCGTCCCGTCCACGGTCGGCAGCGAGTTGTACTTCACCGACAGGATCGTGTACGAGATCCGCCGCCCGTAGCTGACGTCGCCCTCGAGGTTGTCCGGCACCTTGAACTTGATGGTGATCTTCTTCTGCCGGCTGGCCAGCGCCGCGTTGACCACGGCGGACATGTCGGTGGAGAACTGCGCCGGGCAGTACTCCGGCGTCAGCGACTCGTCGAGCTTGCTCAGCGAGACCGGCGAGCGGAACCAGCTGGGGTTGGTGTCGATCGGCTTGGTCTGCCAGACCTCGATCGCGCGCTTGGTGCAGTCGGCGGGCTGCAGCTCCCGGAAGTAGAGCGTCGCCCCGCTGACCGTCCGGTTCCCGAACGACGCCAGGTCGAACGTGACGTACGCCCGGGACTTGTGCACCGTGCCGGCGGCATCGGCCCAGCCGCCGATCCGCATGCCCTGCGAGTCCCCGTCGAAGGTCGCCTGCGGATCCTTGGAGTCGGTGTACCCGCTGACGGTGACGGGCGCGTACTCGTAGTGCGGCGCGGCCGAGGCTGCCCCGCCGGTGCCGAGCACCGTCAGACCGGTGAACCCCAGAGTGGCCGCCAACGCGACAGCGAACCCGCGCGCGGGCAGCGATCTAGCCGATATGGACATTGCTTCCCCGTTCATCCCCGTGATCCATGCGGATCAATGCCGAGGATAAGGCGACCCGTCAAGCCCGGCAATCAGGTAACGGACGGATTCCGCAGCTCCCGGCGCCCGGAATCGGGGGGTGTGGGAGAGTGGCCGGATGAACAGGCTCGGCTCCGCCACCTCGCCGTATCTGCTCCAGCACGCGGAGAACCCGGTCGACTGGTGGGAGTGGGGGCCGGAGGCGTTCGCCGAGGCGAAGCGCCGCGACGTGCCGGTCCTGATCAGCGTCGGCTACTCCGCCTGCCACTGGTGCCACGTGATGGCCCACCAGTCGTTCGAGGATCCGGCCGTGGCGGCCGTCGTCAACGAGCACACCGTCCCGATCAAGGTGGACCGGGAGGAGCGCCCCGACGTCGACGCCGTGTACATGGCCGCGACCCAGGCGACGACCGGCCAGGGCGGCTGGCCGATGACGGTGTTCGCGACCCCCGACGGCGAGCCGTTCTACTGCGGCACGTACTTCCCGCGCGACCACTTCGTCGCCGTCGTCGAGGCCGTCGGCACCGCCTGGGCCACCCAGCGCGAGGACATCCTCGCCCAGGGCCGGGCGATCGTGGACGTGCTGGCCCCGGCGTCCTCCGGGCGGGGCGAGATCACCGCGGGCCTGCTCGACTCGGCTGTGGGTCAGCTCCTCAAGGGGTACGACAATCTGAACGGCGGCTTCGGCGGCGCCCCGAAGTTCCCGCCGTCCATGGTGCTGTTGTTCCTGCTCCGGCACCATGAGCGCACCGGTTCGGCCGAGGCGCTGGAGATGGTCCGGCACACGTGCGAGCAGATGGCCCGGGGCGGGATGTACGACCAGCTGGCCGGCGGGTTCGCCCGGTACTCGGTCGACGCGGAGTGGACCGTCCCCCACTTCGAGAAGATGTTGTACGACAACGCGCTGCTGCTGCGGGCGTACACCCAGCTGTGGCGGTTGACCGGGGACAGGTTGGCCCGCCGGGTGGCGCTGGACACGGCGTGGTTCCTGGTCGACGACCTGTTCGTGGCGCACGAGGGTGGCATCGAGCCGGCCAATGGTGGCTTCGCCGCGGCTCTCGACGCGGACACCGACGGAGTCGAGGGCCTGACCTACGCGTGGACGCCGGCCCAGCTGGTCGAGGTGCTCGGCGAGGACGACGGGGCCTGGGCCGCCGACCTGTTCGAGGTGACGGAGGCGGGCACCTTCGAGCACGGCACGAGCGTGCTGCAACTGTCCCGCGACGTCCAGGACGCCGCGCCCGAGGTCGTCGCGCGGTGGAGCCGGATCGTGGGGACGCTGCTGCGGGCCCGGCGGGAAAGGCCCCAGCCGGCCAGGGACGACAAGGTCGTGGCGGCGTGGAACGGGTTGGCGATCACGGCGCTGATGGAGTTCAGCGGGTTCGTGGACACCTTCGGGCCGGCCGGCCCCGACGGCGACTCGCAGGAGCAGGAGAGTATCGCGGAGGCCGCCTACAACCACGCGGTGCGCGCCGGGAGGTTCCTCGCGGATGCGCACCTGAGGGACGGTCGGCTGCGGCGGGTGTCGCGGGACGGGGTCGTCGGCGCGCCGGCGGGCGTCCTGGAGGACTACGGCTGCGTCGCCGAGGCCTTCTGCACCCTGCACCAGCTCACCGGCGAGGCCCGCTGGCTCACCCTGGCCGGCCAGCTCCTCGACGTGGCGCTGGAGCAGTTCACGGACGGTGAGGGCGGCTTCTACGACACGGCCGCCGACGGGGAGGCACTGGTCGTCCGGCCGCGCGACCCCTCGGACAACGCGAGCCCGTCCGGGGTGACGGCGCTGTGCGGGGCGTTGACGGCGTACGCGGCGCTGACGGGGGAGACCCGGTACCGGGAGGCCGCCGAGGGGGCGTTGGCGACCACCGCGCCGCTGATCGCGAAGTATCCCCGGTTCGCGGGCTGGGCCGCCGCCGTGGCCGAGTCGCACCTGGTGGGGCCGTGGGAGGTGGCGGTGTCCGGCACGGACGTCGAGGAGCTCCTGTGGACGGCGTGGCGGCACGCGCCCGGCGGGTCGGTGATCGTGGCCGGCGCGCCGGACCAGGAGGGCGTGCCGTTGCTCTCGGACCGGCCGGCGATGGGCGGGGCGGCGACGGCGTACACGTGCAAGGGTTTCGTCTGTGACCGGCCGGTGACCGACGCCGCCGAGCTGATCCAGCGACTAACCGGCAAATAGCCCGCTTATCGCACATATTGGAGGAAGCGCTAAGATCGGTCATCCCGCCCGCAGGAGATGACCGACATGGCTGGAATTGCCGCGTATTTCGGGTCAGTGCCCGCTGTCCTCGACGCCCTGACCCACGCACTCGCGCCCCGGGGCGGCGACCCGAACGCGTGGCACGCCCCCGGCCGGCCGGCCCTCGGGCTCGGGCTGCGCGCGGGGGTACCGGAGATCAAGACCCGCGCGGGTGCGGCGATCGTGCTCGACGGGATCGCGGAGGCGACCACCCTGCTGGGCCGGTACGCCGAGCACGGCCCCCGCGCCCTGCTCCTCGGCACCGACCCGTACGCGATGGCCCTCGCCGACCCGGCGCGCGGCGTCCTGGTCCTCGCCCGCAACGGCGACGGCCCGCCCCTCTACTACGCCGTCCTCCGCGAGCCCACCACGGCCGCGCCGCTGCGCAACCGGGCCGGCGACCGGGACACGACGGTGCTCCGCGCACCGTTGGAAGGGGGCCGGCGCGACACGGTCCTCGTCGCCTCCGAGCCCGCCGCCCTGCTCGCCGCCGGCGTCCCGTCCACCCCGGACCCGGCGACGATCGCGCGGTTTCTCGCGACCGGGGCCTGCGACGACACCGAGGCGACGTTCTTCACGGCCATCCGACGGGTACTCCCCGGCCAGGTCATCACGGTCACCCGCGAAGGGGTCGAGCCGGTCATGGTCCGGCCCGCGCCGATGCGCGCCGTCGCGCCGGCCACCGCCACGCTGACCGCCGCCACCGGGTCCGGCCGGACCGGGGTCCGGCTCGCGGAGGGCGTGGCGGGCGCGGCGGCCCTCGCGGTGGCCCTGGGCGCGACCGACGGCGACCCGGTACCCGTCTATTCCGCGACCTTCTCGCCCCTCGACACCGGCGAGGAGGCCTACGCCACCCGGCTCACCGGAGCCGACGAGCGCACCACCCACCGGGTCGTCGCCGTCGGCCCCGAACAGTTCGAACGGGACCTGGACGCGTTCCTCGCCGACCTGGGCGAACCGGTCCCCGACCCGACCGGCTTCCTGGTCTGGGCGGCGGTCCGCTCGGCGGCCGGCGAGGTCGACGCGCTGATCGACCCGGCGGGCGCGAACCTGCTGCTCGCGGCCGGGGACCGGATGCCGGCGAACGCGCACCGGCACGCGGCGACGGCGTACCTGGCCCGGGTCGCCGACCGGTGCGCGGTCCGGTTCGGGGTGGCGGTGCGGACCCCGTACGCGGAGGCCGTCGGTTCCGGGGACACCCTGCGCAAGGAGCTCGCCGGGCTGGCCCGGGCCGCCGAGCTGACGGGCGCCGACCAGCTCCGGCACCCGGCCCCGACCCGCGAACTGCTGACCGCCTCCCGGGGCCGGATCTACGCGCTGCTGCTGTCGGAGCGGTTCGCGAACCGGCCGTGGGCGGACCAGCGCACGGCGCTCGCCGGGTTCGGGGCGCTGCTGGCCGGCCGGCGGGGGGACGCGGACCACTTCTGGCGGCTGTACCTGGTGGAGCGCTGGTTGCGGCTCCTGGAGGCCCCGGCCCCGGCGTCGACCCTGCGCGGGCCGCTGGAACCCAACCCGGGTCACCTGCTGGAGTCGGGCGGCTGGCTGCGGTTCCCGGTGCGGACCCCCGTGATCTGCGCCGGTGACCGGCTCGCCGACAACGTCCGGTACTACGTCACCGAGTTCGTCGGCCACCTGGCCGCCGACAGGAACTACCGCAAGGCGCTGACCACGCCGTGGTTCGTGGTGCTCGCCGCGAAGCCGGTGGCCGTCGCGCAGGGCCGGGCCCGGTTCCTGTGGGAGATCGTGCCGGGGCTGCCGGCCCGGGTGCTGACCGCGCGCGGCGACGGGGTGCGCCGCGGGCCGTGGCGGACCCAGCTCGCGATCGAGGCGACCGGCCTGGGCCGGGTGGTGTGCGCGGGCGGGCTGCGGGTGATGGGGCTGCGCGCGCTCGCGTACAAGGTGGGCGGTCCGGCGTTGCGGGCGGTGGCCACGCCCCGGGAGGACGCGGTGTTCCCCGCCGACGTCGCGGTGATCGCCCCGCCGGACGACCCCGACGCGGTGTGCGCCGCGCTGCTGGGCGCCCTGCGCACGGGCCTGCCGGCCGACGCCTACGCGACCCTGGGTGGGTGCGCGATCGTCGCGGGGCCGCAGGTGCTGGGCTGGGCGGGGCAGGGGGAGTTCCCGGCGGAGGTGCTCGGTGACGACCCGCTGGGCTCGGCCCGGGAGCTGACCCCGCTGGCGATCGTGGCGCTGCCGCCGACCTCCCGACCCGCCAAAAAGGACAAAACCCGTCGAGGGGTACCGTCCGGAGCCCGCCGCTAGGGGGACAGTGACGCCGGGGCCCGACGACACGTGGTCGTCGGGCCCCGGCGGATGCCGGACCGTGCGGTCGAGCGGTGGGGCGACCTACAGGTCGGGGCCCTTGCGGCGGAGCTCGTCGACCGATTCCATCGCGCCGCGCAGGTCGCTGAGCCACTCGTTGGCGTGCTCGCCCACGAGCCGCACGCACCACGCGAGCGCCTCGGAGCGCGACCGCGCCACCCCGGCGTTGACCAGGGTGTCGAGGACGAGGCGGTCCTTCTGCTTGAGCCGGCTCATCACGGGTGCGGACAGCGTGGTGAACAGCTCCCGGGTGTCGCCGCAGGTCGCGCCCCAGCTGCACTTGCGCCGGTAGCGGTGCTCGATCTGCTGGGCGAGCTTGATCCGGTGGTCGCGGGTCGGCTCGCGGAACCGCTCGATCCGGCCGGCCTCGGCGGCGGCCTTGTCGATCTCGGTCGCGTCGTCGGGGAGGATCGGCTCGGGGAGCTGGCCGACGATGAGGATCTCGTCGCGGTCGATCGAGATCTGCAGACCGACGAACCAGTCCTCGGGGAGGCGGCCGGTGATCCAGCCGATGGCGTCGTCGGTGGGTGGCGCTTCGGTGCGCGGGTATCCGTAAGGTCCAGGCATGATTACAGCGTTACATCGAGAGCGCCGTAACGCAAGCCGTGTCCATTACCCTTCCGGCGCAGACGATAAACGACCGCCGCAAGGCGCCCCGGCAACACCTGCGAGTCCTCGCGAAACCGCAGGTCAGCACCTGTGCCCGCTCCGCCTGCCGGCTGGCGCCCCGCGTCGAGGGGAAGCTCAGCCCTGCCAGGCCAGCGCCTCGCGCCCCCGCTGGTAGTGCCGCGCCGCCCGGGCCCGCGTCCCGCACGCCTCCGTACACCACTTCTTCCGGGCGGTGCCGAGGAAGAACAGCCCGCACCCGGGTGCCCCGCACCGCCGCAGATTCCCCAGCCCGGAACCCAGCAGCCGCACCCCGGACGCCGCGACCAGGGCGAGGGAGATGTCGACGGGGTTCGCCCCCCGGTACTCCACCTGGAGTCCGTCCGGCAGGGCCAGCAGCCGGGGCTGGGCGGGCGTGCGGTTGCTGACCGAGTTGAGCGCGCCGATGATCTCGCGGGGCAGGGGCTGCCCGGTGGAGGTGGCCACGAACGCGTGGAACAGGGCGTCGCGGAGCCGCCGGAAGCCGTGGAACCGGGCGAGGCCGGGCGGGGGGACCGGCAGCCGGTACGCCTGGTGGGCGAGCCACAGGCCCAGTTGTTCCTCGGTGCCGATCAGGTCGAGGGGCGCGTCGGGGCGGGCCAGCGGCAGCGTGTTGGCCAGGTCGAGGGCCAGGGGACCGCCGAGCCAGCCGAGGCGGGAGTAGTCGGTGTGGCGCACGGTACCCACTTTATAACGGGTTTAGCCGTGAGAAAGAATCGGCGGCGTAGGCCAATTTTGGCCGTGAAAACTCCAGCCGCTGCGCAAACTTGACGCAAATCGGACATGACAATGCAGGAAACTGCAGGGATGCGGCACCTGCCGAGGGCTTGTGCAGTTGTTCACAAGCGATCGGGATGACCGCTGTGAGCAGTCGGTTTAGGCTCATGCCACCCAGTGGGCTTGCGCCTGCTTTGTCGTCTACGAGGAGATTTGCAGATGAGCGCTCCGGCCACCATTCCGGGGCTCGACGCAGCCCCCACGCAGCACCCGAAGCTCCTTGCGTGGGTGCGCGAGGTCGCCGAGCTCACCACCCCCGACCGGGTCGTCTGGGTTGACGGCTCCGACGAGGAGTGGGAGCGGCTGACCGGTCAGCTCGTCGAGGCGGGCACCATGGTCCGCCTCAACCCGGAGATCAAGCCGAACTCGTTCTGGACCCGGACCGACCCGACCGACGTCGCGCGGGTCGAGGAGCGCACCTACATCTGTTCGGTGGACGAGGCCGACGCCGGCCCCACCAACAACTGGATGGCGCCGTCGGACATGAAGTCGCTCATGACCGACCTGTACCGGGGCTGCATGACCGGCCGCACCCTCTACGTCATCCCGTTCTGCATGGGCCCGCTCACCGCGGAGAACCCGATGTTCGGCGTCGAGATCACCGACTCCGCCTACGTCGTGTGCAGCATGCGGATCATGACCCGGATGGGCGCGCACGTCCTCGAGGCGATGGGCGACGACGCGGTCTTCGTGCCGGCCCTGCACTCCGTCGGCGCCCCGCTGGCGCCCGGCCAGGCCGACGTGGCGTGGCCGTGCAGCACGACGAAGTACATCACCCACTTCCCGGAGGAGCGGCTGATCTGGAGCTACGGCTCCGGCTACGGCGGCAACTCCCTGCTCGGCAAGAAGTGCTTCTCGCTCCGGATCGGCTCCGTCATGGGCCGCGACGAGGGCTGGCTCGCCGAGCACATGCTGATCCTCAAGCTGACCTCGCCGGAGGGCAAGGTCTACCACGTGACCGGCGCGTTCCCGAGCGCCTGCGGCAAGACCAACCTCGCGATGCTCGAGCCGACCATCCCGGGCTGGAAGGTCGAGACGCTGGGCGACGACATCGCGTGGATGCGGTTCGGCGAGGACGGCCGGCTGTACGCGGTGAACCCGGAGTTCGGCCTGTTCGGCGTGGCCCCCGGCACCGACCACACCACCAACCCGAACGCGATGAAGACGATCGCGAAGGGCAACTCGCTGTTCACCAACGTCGCGCTGACCGACGACGGTGACATCTGGTGGGAGGGCATGGGCGAGCCGCCGGCGCACCTCACCGACTGGCACGGCAAGGACTGGACCCCGGACTCCGAGGGCGTGTCCAGCCACCCGAACTCCCGGTTCTGCACCCCGATCGAGCAGTGCCCGATCCTGTCGCCGGAGTTCGACAACCCGAACGGCGTGCCGATCGACGCGATCCTGTTCGGCGGCCGGCGCAAGACGACGATCCCGCTGGTCAGCCAGTCCCGCGACTGGGCGCACGGCGTGTTCCAGGGCGCCACCCTGTCGAGCGAGACCACGGCCGCGGCCGTCGGCCAGGTCGGCGTGGTCCGGCGCGACCCGATGGCGATGCTGCCGTTCATCGGCTACAACGCCGGTGACTACTTCCGGCACTGGATCGAGATGGGCAAGGGCAGCGACGGCGACGCGTCGAAGCTCCCGCAGATCTTCTACGTGAACTGGTTCCGGCGCGGCGACGAGGGCCAGTTCCTGTGGCCCGGATTCGGCGAGAACTCCCGGGTCCTCAGGTGGGTCGTGGAGCGCCTGGAGGGCAAGGCCGAGGCGGTCGAGACCCCGATCGGCTACGTGCCGACCCCGGACTCGCTCGACGTGTCCGGTCTGGACCTCTCCGCCGCCGACCTCGAGGCCGTCCTGAAGGTGGACGTCGAGGAGTGGAAGGCCGAGATCCCGCAGATCCAGGAGTGGTTCGACAAGTTCGGCGACAAGCTGCCGGCGGTGCTGGGGGCTGAGCTCGACACGCTGAAGGCCCGCCTCGGCGTCGAGTAACCGACCACAGGCGACGCAGGACAGGTGGGGACCCCGGGCCGGGGGTCCCCACCTTTTTCCTGTTCTTAAGCCCGTGTGCGCGAGATTTTTCCTGCCCTTAAGCATTCATGGGACAGAATCTCTTCCCCCGGCCGGCCACTGACGGCTAGCCTTCCGGCCATATCTCATTCAGCCGGAGGTGCCCGTTGAAGTCCTTCGCCATCCCAGTCCGTCGCTTGTGCACGTTGGGGGTGAGCGCGGCGCTCGTCGCCGTCTTCGCCGCCACGCCCGCCCAGTCCGAGCCCGCGGCCGAGGGGCTCCGGCTCGTCTCGGTGCAGGAGTCCCTCCTCGGCACGCACTACTGGTACGAGCAGACCTTCGACGGCCACCCGGTCCTCGGCGGCTTCTACGGTAAGCACGTCGACCGGGCGAGCGGCGCGGTCACCGTGGACGACGGGCGCAAGGCCGTCGGGGGCCTCGCTCGCGGCCTGCGGGGCGCGAAGGTCACCGCGGACAAGGCGGACGCCTCGGCGGCCCAGCGGACCGGTGGGGGCGCCTACCGCTCCCGGCTGGTCGTGCTGCCCGGCGACAGCGCCAAGCTGGCCTGGCAGGTGCACACCGAGCCCGACGGCGGGTCGGTCAGCACCCTGGTCGACGCGGAGAGCGGCGCGGTGCTGTCCACGACGAACCTGGTCAAGCACGAGACGGGTACCGGCAAGGTGTTCCTGCCCAACCCGGTCGTCAGCCAGCAGAACTCGAACCTGAAGGACAACAGCGCGAACTCCGCGTTCACCTACAAGACGGTCACGCTCACCGGGCTCTACGCGAAGAACAAGCTCGTCGGCGGGTACGCCAACAACGTGAGCAAGAAGCCGGTGGCGTCCACCTCGGGCACCTACTCCTTCGACCGTACCCAGGCCGGGTTCGCCCAGGTCCAGGGCTACTTCCACATCACCTCGGCGCAGGAGTACATCCAGAGTCTCGGGTTCGCGAACGTCAACAACGAGTCGCAGGACTACCAGACCACCGGACTGACGGCGGACAACTCCTTCTACGACCCGGCCAAGGACAAGATCACGTTCGGCACCGGCGGCGTGGACGACGCCGAGGACGCCGAGGTGATCTGGCACGAGTACGGCCACGCGATCCAGGACGCGCAGGTGCCCAACTTCGGCTCCAGTGACGACGGCGGCGCGATCGGCGAGGGCTTCGGCGACTACTGGGCCTACACCATGGGCCAGCCGGTCAGCCCGAACACCGCGACCACCCCGTGGGCGTGCATCGCCGACTGGGACGCGGTCTCCTACACCTCGACCACCCCGCACTGCCTGCGCCGCACCGACGGCACCAAGGTGTACCCGGCCGACCTCGCCGGCGAGGTGCACGACGACGGCGAGATCTGGTCCCGCGCGCTGATGGACATCAACACCGCGCTCGGCCGTACCGCCGCCGACCGGGTGATCCTGGAGGCGCACTTCACCATCTCGCCGACCACCACCATGCCGGCGGCGGCGACCAGGACCATCGCGGCGGCCCAGGCCCTGTACGGGACCGCGGCGGCGAACTCGGTGAAGGCCGCGTTCCAGGCGCGCGGACTGGCCTGACGCCGAACGGTCCGCGTCGTTCGGATGCTCGGCCCGCGCCGTTCGGATGAGTGGTCCGCATCGGTCGGACGAGGCGGCCGCACTAGCAAGACGCGCGGCCGCCTGTCGGAGAAAGCGGAGAAACCGTGGAGGTTCCGGCCCGGACTACCCCGGGCCGGTCCTCCGGGTTTAGGCTGCGGGCGTGGGTGTACGGAGTCTGGTCTATTCCTTCTATGAGCGGCTATTGGTCGGTAAACTCGCCAATAAGCCGCACCCCCGCCATGTCGGGGTCATGGTCGACGGCAACCGGCGGTGGGCCCGGGAAATGGGCTACGTCGACCCGAACGACGGCCACCGGGTGGGCGCGGCCAAGATCGAGAATCTGATCCGCTGGTGCGACGAGGCCGGCATCGAGGTCGTCACCCTGTTCCTGCTGTCCACGGACAACCTCAACCGGCCGGCCGTCGAGCTCGACCCGCTGGTCCGGATCATCGAGGATCTGGCCACCGACCTCGCCGACGAGGGCAACCCGTGGCGGCTGCGCGTCGTCGGCAACCGCGACATCCTCCCCGCCCAGCTCGCCCAGGCGCTCAAGGCCGCCGAGGAACGCACCGTCGGCCGGGACGCGGGCGCGCAGGTCAACCTCGCCGTGGGGTACGGCGGGCGCCAGGAGATCGCCGACGCCGTGCGCGCGCTCCTCCAGCAGCACGCCGAGGCCGGTACGACCATCGAGGAGCTCGCCGAGCTGCTGGACGTCGACCACATCTCCGAGCACATGTACACCAAGGGCCAACCCGACCCCGACCTCGTCATCCGTACGAGCGGTGAACAGCGCATGTCGGGATTTCTTCTCTGGCAGTCCGCCTATTCCGAGTTTTATTTCCACGAGGCCAACTGGCCCGACTTCCGGCATGTGGACTTTTTGCGGGCCCTGCGGTCCTACGCGGACCGACAGCGCCGTTTTGGCGGCTGACCTGCAATTCTGCCGGCGAATGACTCAATCCTGACCGCGTCGTGACTAGCTGTCGGGGACTTTCGGGGCTACCGTCGATAATGTGACTCCGGGGTGCGCCCGGGTCATCCAGGAGGCCTGAGTGAGCACACGACGCACTTTCGTCCTTGACACTTCGGTTCTGCTCTCTGACCCGGCGGCGTTCCTGCGCTTCGCCGAGCATGAGGTCGTCATCCCGCTCGTGGTGATTTCCGAGCTGGAGGCCAAGCGGCACCACCCGGAGCTCGGCTGGTTCGCCCGACAGTCCCTGCGGTTCCTCGACGACCTGCGCATCCAGCATGCGCGGCTTGACCAGCCCCTCTCGGTCAACGACGTCGGTGGCACGCTGGTCGTCGAGCTGAACCACTCCGATCCCACGGTGCTGCCGCCGGGGTTGAGGGCAGACAGCAACGACGTCCGGATCCTCGCGGTGGCGCTGAGCCTGCTCGCGGAGAAGAAGGACGTCGTGCTGGTCACGAAGGACATGCCGCTGCGGGTGAAGGCGGCTGCGGTCGGTCTGCCGGCGGACGAGTACAGGCACGGGCAGGCCTCTGATCCAACATGGACGGGCATGTCGGACCTGGAAGTGTCCGAGGAGGAGGTCAAGCAGCTGTACGGCGGCGAGAGCGTCGACATAGCCGAGGCCCAGGGCCTGCCCTGCCACACGGGGCTGGTTCTGCACTCGCCCCGGGGCTCCGCGCTCGGCCGGGTGCAGCCGGACAAGTCGGTGCGCCTGGTGCGGGGTGACCGCGAGGTCTTCGGCCTGCACGGCCGGTCCGCCGAACAGCGGGTCGCGCTCGACCTGCTGCTGGACGAGTCGGTGGGCATCGTGTCCCTCGGCGGCCGCGCCGGCACGGGGAAGTCGGCCCTGGCCCTCTGCGCCGGTCTGGAGCAGACCCTGGAGCGGCACCGCCACAAGAAGGTGATCGTCTTCCGCCCGCTGTACGCGGTGGGTGGCCAGGAACTGGGCTACCTCCCCGGTTCCGAGTCGGAGAAGATGTCGCCGTGGGCGCAGGCCGTCTTCGACACCCTCGGCTCCGTGTGCCACGAGAACGTGCTCGACGAGGTGATGTCGCGGGGCATGCTCGAGGTGCTGCCGCTGACCCACATCCGGGGCCGTTCGCTGCACGACGCGTTCGTGATCGTGGACGAGGCGCAGTCCCTGGAGCGCAACGTGCTGCTGACCGTCCTGTCGCGGATCGGCACGGGATCGAAGGTCGTGCTCACCCACGATGTGGCTCAGCGTGACAACCTCCGGGTCGGCCGGCACGACGGCGTCACCGCCGTGATCGAGGCCCTCAAGGGACATCCGCTGTTCGCGCACGTCACGCTCACGCGGTCCGAGCGCTCGCAGATCGCCGAGGTGGTCACTGACCTGCTGGAGGACCTGCCCGGGTGATAGATGAGTAACTCAAAGTAGTGTGAGCTGGAGCACATTTACCCGGCCGCGGACTGGTGTCCGCGGCCGGCGTGCGTCAGAGTGAGCCACTGACAAGTGTGTCCCCGATGGAAGGAAGTTCGCGCGTGCAACGCGGAGCGATCCGAATCCTCGCGAGCCTCGTCCTCGTTCTGGCCCTCATCGGCGGCGGCTACATGAGCCTCGCCAACCGTGAGCGCGAGAGCAAGCGGACGGCCAACGACACCCTCGTCGCGGCCACGTCCCAACTCCAGGACGACCGGCAGCGCACCGGCGAGATCGACCGGGCCAGCCGCGACGCCGTCCGCAAGGCGGCGGCCGAGACCGAGGCGAAGGGCAAGGCCGACGCGGCGGGCAAGGCGATCGCCGACGCCGCCAAGAACGCCGACGCCCAGGCCGCCAAGGCCTCGGCGACCCCCACCCCGGGCGTGCCGAAGCCGTACGACGGTCCGATCCCGGCCTCGTGCTCGGAGTACACCGGCAACCAGGCCGCCGGGTGCGCCCTGCTGCTGGCCGCCGGCTTCGGGCTCGACCAGATGCCGTGCCTCGCCAGCCTGTGGAAGAAGGAGAGCGGCTGGAACACGGCCGCGAAGAACAGCTCCTCCGGCGCGTACGGCATCCCGCAGGCCCTGCCCGGCAGCAAGATGGCCTCGGCCGGCGCCGACTGGCAGACCAGCGCGGAAACGCAGATCCGCTGGGGCCTCGGCTACATCAAGGGCCGGTACGGCAACCCGTGCGGCGCGTGGTCGCATTCGAAGGCGACCGGCTGGTACTAGAACTGTCTATTGCGCGGGGCCCGTTCGAATGGCGAGCGGGCCCTTCGTCTTGCGGGTGGGGAGACCTCCGGGTCGGTTTTTCGCGGCACGCCACTTCCCGCACGGAGCCTTCCGCCGCCCGCCGGCCGGGGCGTGTTCCCGTCATGTCGGGGACTCGACTTTCCTAGAATGCCGCATTGGGCGAAATATGTTCATAGACTTTCCCTTGTCCTGATTGTCTGGCAAGGGAGGCTTCTCATGCGGCGTCGCTGGTACCTGCTCCTGGTAGTCCTCGCCACCAGCCTCGCGCTGCCGGTCAGCCCGGCTGCGGCGAACACCGACAAGTCCGCCGACGACCCCGAGATCGTGGGGGGTACCGCGGCGCGCGCGGGCGAGTTCCCCTGGACCGTGCACCTGTCCGTCGGCTGCGGCGGCGCGCTCTACAGCCCCACCGTGGTCCTCACCGCCGCGCACTGCGTCGGCCGGAGCGGCGCCGACTCCTCCATCGAGGTCACCACGGGGCTGGACCGGTACCACCCGACCCAGCGGGTCCGCTCCACCCATGTCCGGCGCGCCGACGGGTTCGCCGACGTGACCCGGGGCAACGACTGGGCCCTGGTCCGGCTCGCCCGTCCGCTCAACGCGCCGACCCTGCCGATCGCGACCGACGCCGGTACGGACTCCGGGACGTTCACCGTGGTCGGCTGGGGGTCCACCCGGGAGGGCGGCTCGGGGACGGCCACGCTGCGCAAGGTCCAGGTCCCGTTCGTGTCCGACGCGGTGTGCGGGGACGCGTACCGGAAAGCGGGCTACGGCTTCGTCGCCGCGGACATGATCTGCGCCGGGCGGATGGACACGGGCGGGGTCGACTCGTGCCAGGGCGACTCGGGCGGGCCCCTGGTGCGCCGGGACGCGGCCGGGCAGTGGCGGCAGGTGGGGATCGTGAGCTGGGGCGAGGGGTGCGCCCGGGCCGGCTTCCCCGGCGTCTACACCCAGGTCTCCCGGTTCAGCACGGCCATCCAGAAGGCCGCGGCGGCCCTCTAGCTCCCGGGACGGCGGCGACTCCCCGGAGCCGCCGCCGTCGCGATGACCGCTGCGGCAGGGTGTGCCCGCCGCCCTCGTGGGGCGCCGCCTGACCTGATGCCGCCACAGCAGACGCGGGCCGACGTCCCGGCGACCGGCTATCGTCGCCGGATGGGACATGATCGGTTCGTCGCCGCCGGGTGGGTCGCCCACGGACTGCTCGGGTCGCCGGAACTCGCGGAACGGTGGGACGAGCCCAGTGCGCTCGCCGAGTTCCGGATCGGCGGACTCGCCGGGCACCTCGGCCGCCAGATCCTCAACGTCGAACGGTTCCTCGCCGTGCCACTCGACGACGCCACGCCCCGGATGAGCCTCGACCAGTGGCACCTCCAGGGCGCGCGGGGCAAGGGCGACGAGGGGCTGGACTCGGCCGTGCACCAGGCGATCCGGGCCCGCGCGGAGGAGGTGGCGGCCGTCGGGCCGGAGGTGCTGGCGTCCACAGTGGCCGGTGCGCTCGACAGCCTCGCCGTGGTCCTGCCCGCCGAGGACCCGCACCGCTGGGTCGACCTGTTCGGGAACCACGCGCTCACCCTGGACGACCTGCTGACCAGCCGGCTCATCGAGGTCGTCGTCCACACCGACGACCTGGCGCACAGCCTCGGCGTGCCCACCCCGGAGTTCCCGGCGGACGTCACGGACGCGGTGCTGCACCGCCTGCTGCGGTACTCGACGGTGCGGAACGGGCCGGTGGCGGTGCTGCGGGCGCTGTCCCGGACGGAACGCGCACCGGCCTCGGTGTCGGCCTACTGAGGACCCCGGGCGGGGGTGCCTGCGCTCGGTCCCACGGCAGTGTTCACGACGGAGCCACCTGCTGGGCTCCAGCCTTCACATGCAGGCCGCAGCCCCACTCGTAACTACATGAAGCCGTTGATCTGCGCTCTTGATCTAACGCCTTGGCCTTCTGAGAGCGGGGAGGCGGAGGCGGAGGTGCGCCCGCATACCGGCGTTGTATGCGGGCGTGCCGACAACGCGCGCATCGCCGCTCCCAGAAGGCCCACCCACTAGGAGCCGTCGAAGTCGACCAGGGAGTAGGAGCGGAGCTTCTCCAGGCGGTGGTAGGAGTCGATCACGCGGGTCGTGCCCGACTTCGAGCGCATCACGATCGACTGGGTGTAGGCCCCGCCGGCCTTGTAGCGCACGCCCTTGAGCAGGTCACCCGTCGTCACCCCGGTCGCGCAGAAGAACATGTTGTCGCCGCTGACCAGGTCGTCCAGGTTCAGGACCCGGTCCAGGTCGTGGCCGGCGTCGATGGCCTTCTGGCGCTCGTCGTCGTCGCGCGGCCACAGCATGCCCTGCATCGCGCCGCCGAGGCACTTGAGCGCGACGGCCGCGATGATGCCCTCCGGGGTGCCGCCGATGCCGAGCAGCACGTCGACCTCGCTGCCCTCCCGCGCGGCGCTGATCGCGCCGGCCACGTCACCGTCGGAGATGAACCGGATCCGGGCGCCGGTCGCGCGGACCTCCTCGACGAGCTTCTCGTGCCGGGGGCGGTCGAGGATGCACACCGTGACGTCCGACAGGCTGCCCTTCTTCGCCTTGGCGATCCGGCGCAGGTTCTCCGCGACGGGCGCGGTGATGTCGATGACGTCGGCCGCGTCCGGGCCCACCGCGATCTTGTCCATGTAGAAGACCGCCGACGGGTCGAACATCGCGCCCCGCTCGGTGACGGCCAGCACCGCGATGGAGTTGGGCATGCCCTTCGCCATCAGGGTGGTGCCGTCGACCGGGTCCACGGCGACGTCGACCTCGGCGCCGGTCCCGTCGCCGACGTGCTCCCCGTTGAACAGCATCGGGGCGTTGTCCTTCTCGCCCTCGCCGATCACCACGACCCCGCGCATCGGCACCGAGTTGATCAGCAGCCGCATCGCGTCCACGGCGGCACCGTCGCCGCCCTCCTTGTCGCCTCTTCCGACCCAACGGCCGGCGGCCATGGCGGCGGCCTCGGTCACGCGGACCAGGTCCAGGGCGAGGTTGCGGTCAAGCTCCTCGGTACGGCGGGCTCCGGACATCGGTGTCCTCCTCGTCGACGGGTGCAGCCGCGACACCACCAGGCGGGTAAGCCGGGGCGGTGGAGCGGCCGAGCGATGCAGCCTGAATCTTTTCATGTTGCCCTGGTCGGCCCGTGACATGGGTCATCGGGGAGGATGTTGGCGTGAGCATCTTCTCTGGCGAGTCGGCCGCGCCGGCCAAGGAGGCCCGCAAGACGCGCGGCGCCAAGGACCTGGCGTACTCCATGCTGGCCCTGCTCATCCCCATCGTCCTGATGCTGGCACTCTGGCGGCTCCTGGGCGGGGAGTCCCCGACGACCGTCGATCCGGACCCGGTGGTGGCCGACGCCCGGGCGCGCGCCGCGTACCAGGTGTGGGCGCCCTCTGCGGTGCCGGCCGGCTGGCACGTGTCCACCGCCAAGGTCGCCCAGCAGGACGGGCACCTGGTGCTCCGGATCGGGTACGCCGGGCCGGACGGGGAGTTCCTGCAGCTCACCGAGTCGGGCGCGCCGGCGGAGGGCGTCGTCAAGGGTGCCGTCGGCGGCGCGACCGTCCAGGGCACGGCGGAGATCAACGGGCGGACGTGGAGCCTGTACACGGGCACGAAGGGCGTGCGCGCGCTCGCCCTCGCCGAGACCGGCCGGACGATCGTGCTCGCCGGCCAGGCCCCGGACGCGGTACTCGTCGAGTTCGCTAGCTCGCTGAAGTAGTCAGTCCGTCGCGCGCCGGGCCGCGTCGAGCCGCTCCCGCGCGCCGTCCAGCCACTCCTGGCACACCGTCGCCAGCTTCTCGCCCCGCTCCCACAGGGCGAGTGACTCCTCCAGGCTCGCCCCGCCGGCCTCCAACTGCTCCACGACCTGGGCGAGCTCGGCCCGGGCCTCCTCGTAGCTGGGCTTCGCTGTCATTTCTCCACCTTCGCGGCCAGTTCGCCTTCGTTGAGTCTGATCCGGAGCCGGTCGCCCGCCCCCACCTCGTCGGGTGCGCGCACGACGTGGCCGTCGGCGCGCTGGACGATCGCGTACCCCCGTTGCAGGGTCGCCGCCGGGGACAACGCCCGCAGCCGGGCCAGGGTGTGGCCCAGCTCGTTGCGCGCGCCGTCGATCCGGTGCGCCAGCACCCGGGCCGCCCTGTTCCGCAGCCCGTCGACGTCGGACTGCCGGGCGTCCACGATCACCTCGGGCCGGGCCAGGACCGGCCGGGACCGCAGCGCCGTGATCCGGTGCTGCTCGCGTTCGAGCATGGTGCCGATGCCCCGGTCCAGCCGGGTGCGGGCGATGGCCAGGCCGCGCAGCTCCTCGGTGAGGTCCGGGACCACCCGCTTCGCCGCGTCGGTCGGGGTCGCCGCGCGCACGTCGGCCACGAAGTCCACCAGCGGGGTGTCCGGCTCGTGGCCGATCGCGGAGATCACGGGGGTACGGCACGCGAACACCGCCCGGCACAGCGCCTCGTCGGAGAACGGCAACAGGTCCTCGACGCTGCCGCCGCCCCGGGCCAGGATGATCACGTCCACGGTCGGGTCGTCGTCCAGGGTCCTCAACGCCGCGATGATCGCCGGCACGGCGCTGCCGCCCTGCACCGGCGTGTTGATCGTGGTGAACTCCACGGCCGGCCAGCGCCGCTCGGCGACCATGTGCACGTCGCGCTCCGCCGCGCTGGCCCGCCCGGTGATCAGGCCGATCCGGTTCGGCAGGAACGGCAGCCGCCGCTTGCGGGCCCGGTCGAACAGGCCCTCGGCCGCCAGCAGCTTCTTCAGCTTCTCCAGCCGGGCCAGCAGCTCACCCAGCCCGACCTGGCGCATCTCGTCGGCCGCGAGGGAGAACGTGCCCCGGGCGGCGTAGAAGTTGGGCTTCGCGTGCACGATCACCCGCGCGCCCTCGGTGAGAGGTGGCTCACACCCGTCGAGGACGGCCCGGCGGACGGTCACCTGCAGGCTGATGTCGGCGGACGGGTCGCGCAGGGTGAGGAACGCCATCCCCTGACCGGGGCGGCGGGAGAGCTGGGCCACCTCGCCATCCACCCACACGGCGCCCAACCGGGCGATCCACTCCGCGACCTTGCTGCTGACCACCCGGACCGGCCAGGGTTCCTCCGGGCTGCTCCTGGGCGTGGTCACGCGGTCTCGTTACGCTCGATGGCAGGGCGGCCGTCGATGCCCTCGCTGCGTCCGGTCATGGAGCAAGCCTACGATGGGGAGGTGTCCGATCCTGTGAAGCGTGTCCTGCTCGCCAAGCCCCGTGGTTACTGCGCCGGGGTGGACCGTGCCGTGGAGACCGTCAAGGAGGCCCTCGCTCTGTACGGGGCGCCGATCTACGTGCGCAAGGAAATCGTACACAACCGACATGTCGTGCAGACCTTGCAGGACCAGGGTGCCATCTTCGTCGAGGAGAACGAGGAGGTCCCCGAGGGCGCGACGGTCATCTTCTCCGCCCACGGCGTGGCCCCCGTCGTCTACGAGGAGGCCCGGCAGCGCAACCTCCGCGCCATCGACGCCACCTGCCCCCTCGTGACCAAGGTGCACAACGAGGCCAAGCGCTTCGCCTCCGAGGGGTACGACATCGTGCTCATCGGCCACGAGGGCCACGAAGAGGTCATCGGCACCATGGGCGAGGCCCCCGCCAGCATCCAGCTGGTCGACGGCCCGTCCGGGGTCGACGCCGTCGAGGTCCGCGACCCGGCCCGCGTCGTCTGGCTGTCCCAGACCACCCTGTCGGTGGACGAGACCATGGCGACCGTGGCGAAGCTGCGCACCAAGCTGCCGCTGCTCGTCTCCCCGCCGTCGGACGACATCTGCTACGCCACCCAGAACCGCCAGCTCGCCGTCAAGGAACTGGCCCCCGAGTGCGACGTCGTGATCGTCGTCGGCTCGACCAACTCGTCGAACTCCGTCCGGCTCGTCGAGGTGGCCGTGGACGCGGGTGCCCGCGCCGGATACCTGGTCGACTACGCGCACGAGATCCGCGAGGAATGGCTGGCGGGCGCGACCACGGTCGGCCTGACCTCCGGCGCGTCCGTGCCCGACGAGCTGGTCATGGACGTGCTGAAGTTCCTGGCCGACCGTGGTTTCGCGGATGTCACCGAGTTCGACACCGCCGAGGAGCACCTGACGTTCTCGTTGCCGCAGGAGCTCAAGCGGGACATGAAGGCCGCGGGCCGCTGAGCCGGTCGTCGGTCAGCGGCGCCTGTCGCTAGTCATTGGCCGAGTCGAGGCACCATTCGCACGTCGGGTCCGGCGGGCCCTCGATGCCCTGGGCGTACCCGTAACCCTGCACCCGGTAGTCGTCGACGCTGATCGGCGCCCCCGTCTGCGGAAGGCCGTCGCTGTCCCAGACGAGCTCCACGCAACTGAGTCTCCTCAGCGGGCCGGCGATCAGGCAGGCGGCGACGGAGTTGTTCGGGACCGACGTCAGGGTGCCCCCGAACGCCGTGCCGGTGGTCGGGAAGGGGTACGCGTTTCCGACGCCGAAACGGGGGCCGTAGGTCACGACAGCGAAGGAATCGGGGTACTGCGGCGTGGTGCACGGCCTGATGTAGCCGTCGACGAAGTGGTGTTTCGTTCCCCCGATGTCGACGAAGGTCACCACACCGCCGAACGTGCCGGTGGTCGCGGTGCCGGCCGGGCACGTCAGCCACCGGCCGTTGTCGGCTGGCGGTTGGGTGCCGGTACCGGCGGTCGCCGGGGCGACCAGGCCCACGGCGAGCAGAAGTCCGGCCGCGACAGCCGCGAGCCCCCGTAGTCTTGCGTTCACTGTTGTTCCTCCTGGATTTCCCTCGACCGGGCGCCTTGCGCGCCCAGCACGAGGCCGAGCTGGAATCTGTTCTGCACACCGAAGCGGCTCATGAGGTCGCTCAGCGTGTAGGCGATGGTCCGCACGCTGAGGCCGAGTTCCGCGGCGGTGCCCGCATCGGTCTGGCCGGCGGTCAGCAGCGCGATGATCGCCTGTTCGCGCGGCGAGAGGGGTAGGTCCGCTGTCAAGGGTCGCTCCGGTGCCTGAGCCTTGCTCCAGTACTGAAAGAAGAGCGCGACCAGTTGGTCCACCACGGCAGGAGCGTAGATCTCGACCACTCCGTTGCGGGGTCTCGCCGGGTCGATGGGAAGGATCGCGGTGCGGCGGTCCACGAGGATGATCCGGGTGGGAAGCTGAGGCAGCTCCCGGTACGTCCTGCCGAGCGCGCTCATCTCATGGTGCAGAGTCCGTGACGCGCCCCCCAGGCCGGAGGGCACGCCGATCGTGGACATCGACACCCCGCGTTGGGCGACGGCCCTGCTGAGGGGCGCCCCGGCCTTGACCGAGGGCTCGCTGAACGTCGGCTCCGGATTGAACGTGAGTTGCTCCGTGCGCACGGTGGTGCTGAGTTCGGCGAGCCGGGCCCGGGCCTTGACCAGGCCGTACACCGGGCGGATGGCATCCACCGCGTCCAGGTCGGGATGGCGGGTGATGTCGGCCAGATCGAGACCGCTGAGCCGCAGGCGGAGTTCGTGCTTGGCCCGGGCCACCTCGATCTGGCGCTCGCGCAGCGATGTCACCACCGCGTCGGGTTGACCTCCGTGCCAGACCCGGACCGGGCCGGTGGGCGAGGCCGCCCGCTCGGGTCGGGCCGCGCCGACGGAATTGAGTTCGTCGAGGGCCGTCCGGACCCTTCTGGCCGGTAGGCCCAGAGATCTGCTGAGTACTCCGATCACGCTCGGTCCACATTCGGTCAGGGTGCGAAACACCAGGTCGGCGGTGGGAGAAACACCCCACCTCGTCAACGGAGGCACTGCGACCCGTGGCACCACCAGCTGATTCCGATCCCCCATGACTGAGGATCCTGCCGGTGGCGCGCCCGGGTGGCAACGTCCTTTCGGTCGGCTGCCCGTCGCCCCCCGTATAACTTGGCGACGGGCTGCCTTCCGGGGAACAGCACACCAGGTGGGAGCGCCGGGGTCAGGATGCGGTCCGTTTTGTCGGGCGAGATTGCAGAATCATGCAGTGGGCCCGGTGCCGGGTGTGGTGGGCCGGGTGCCGTGGGCGCCGAGTACCAGGCCGAGTTGGAACCGGTTCTGGACTTCGTAGCGGGTCATCAGGTCGCTCAGGGTGTAGGCGATGGTGCGGACGCTGAGTCCCAGCTGAGCCGAAACGCTGGCGTCGGTGTGTCCGGAGGCGAGGAGAGCGACGATCGCCTGCTCCCGGGGCCCCAGGACGATCTCAGGGTGCAGGGGTGGCTCCGGGAGGCTGGACCTGTCCCAGTACCGGTGGAACAGTTCGACAAACTGGGCCACCACAGCCGGCGCGTTCACTTCCAACGCGCCCTTGCCGGCTTGGGCTGGATCGATGGGCAGGATGACGGTCTCGCGGTCGGCGATGACGATCCGAGCGGGAAGCTGGGGCAGCTCCCGAAAGGTCACGCCCTCGGAGGCCAGTTCCACCCCTACGGCTCGGGACGCGTCCCCGACACCTGAGGGGACGCCGACGTTGCGCATGGTGACTCCGCGCCGGGCCAGTGCGAGGGCCAGGTGGCCGCCAGCCCGGACCGCCTCCTCCGACAACGCGGGTTCGGGCGTGATTCCCAGGGATTCGCGGCGGATGGTCGGCAGCAGTTCGCCGAGCCTCGCCCGGACCCGGGCCGTTCCGCCCAACACCCGCACCGAGCCGGGTGCGGCAAGGTCGGGGTGATGCATGATGTCGGCCAGGTCGAGCCCGCTGAGGCTGCGGCGCAACAGGTGCTTTGCCTGAATGGCCTGGACTTGGCGTTCCTGGAGCGACACCACCACCGCCTCGGGCTGCCGGCCACGCCACAACTGCACCGGCCCTGTGGGCGACGCGGTTCGCTCGGGGCGGGCCGCCCCGACGGAGTTGAGTTCGTCGAGCGCGGTCCGGACCCGCCGGGCCGGCAGGCCCAGCGCTCTGCCGAGTTCGCCGGTCCCGCTCGGTCCGCATTCCGTCAGCGTGCGAAACACCAGGTCCGCGGTGGGGGACACGCCCCACCGGGTGAGCGACGGCACCACGGTCCGTGGCACCACCAGTTGATTCCGATCCCCCATGACTGAGAATCCTGTCGGTCGCGGCCCCGGTGGGCAATGCCCGTTTCGGTCGGCCGCCCGTCGCCCCCCGTTGAACTCGGCGACGGGCTGCCTTCCGGGAAACAGCACACCAGCCGACGGGTACCGAGTCAGGATGCGGTCCGTTTTGTCCGGCGAGCTTGCAGGAAACTGCAAGGCGGAAAATCACTTGCCGATCCGACGGGTACCGGGCACTGTTGCCGTGGGTCCTGTTGTCGACCGATCGGAGTGGCCCGTTGATCCTGTAATCCGCCGGATGCGCTGAGCCGTTGCTGCTCGCCACGTTGTCGGATTAGAGGTCTCTTTTCTCAGCCTCTGGCGCATCCATGCCGTCTGTCCCTTTCTGGTACCGGTGCGCGGAGGTTCCCCTTGTTAAAAGCCATCTCTCTCAGCAAGTCCTTCGACGGTGAGCCCCTGTTCACCGATCTGAACCTCACCCTCGGCCGGGGCGACCGGGTCGGCGTCGTCGGCCCGAACGGCGCGGGGAAGTCCACGCTGCTCCGGCTCCTGACCGGGGCGGAACGGCCGACGACCGGCCACGTGGAGTACTCGCCGGGGCTGCGGCTCGGCTACTTCGCCCAGCAGGTACCGGATCCGGGGCTGACGGTCGGCGCCTTTCTGCGCGGCGACCTCGGTGCGCTGGCGGCGGAGCTCGACCGGCACGCGCGGGCCCAGGACATGACCGGCTACGGCGAGGCCCTGGAACGCTGGGAGGCGCTGGACGGCTGGGGCTTCGAGGCCCGGCTGACCGACGTCCGCCAGCGGCTCGGCATCGACCACCTGCCCGACGACCGGCCGCTCGGGCGGGTCAGCGGCGGGGAGCAGGCCCGGCTGATGCTGGCCGGCGTGCTGCTCCAGGAGCCCGACCTGCTGGTCCTCGACGAGCCGACGAACCATCTCGACGCGGCCGGGGCGGCGTGGCTGGGGACCTTCCTCGCGGGGTTCGGCGGCGGGGTGCTCGTGATCAGCCACGACCGGGCGTTCCTCGACGCGTTCGCCAACCGGGTCTACGAACTCGACGGCATCCACGAGAAACTCCAGGTGTACGAGGGCGGCTACACCGCGTACCGCGCCGAGAAGGCCCGGCGCTGGCAGCGGCTGCTGCTCGACTACGAGGCGCAGGAGAAGTACCGGGTCAAACTGGAGGAGGAGATCGCGAAGATGAAGGAGAAGTCCCTCGCCAACGAGATCGCCAACCCCCGGGCCCCGCACAAGCGGCGGATCGCCCGGATGGTGGCCCGCAAGGCCGTCGTCCGGCAGCGCCGCCTGACCCGGCAGCTCACGTCGGCCCGGTGGATCGCCGAGCCGTCGACCCGGCCGGCGCTGACCCTGGCCTTCCCCGCGTCGGAGCGGCCGGAGCTGCACGCCCGGGATCTCGCGGCCCCTGGTCTGTTCGAGGGCCTGGACCTCGTGCTGGAGCCGGGGGACAGGCTCCTGGTCACCGGTCCGAACGGTGCCGGCAAGACCACACTGCTCCGGCAGTTGGAGTCGGACCGGGCCATGCTGCTGCCGCAGGTGCACGACGAGCTGCGGACCGACGTGACCGTGCTCGACTACTTCCGGGCGCACGTGCCGGTGTACGTGGACGAGGCGGAGGCACTGCTCACCGGGTACCTGTTCGGGCCCGACGAGTGGGGGGCGGCGCTGCGGACCCTGTCGGCGGGGGAGCTGCGCCGGCTGCTGTTGGCCGTCATGGTGAACACGCCGGGGCGGGTGCTGCTGCTCGACGAGCCGACGAACTACCTCGACTTCGACATGTTGGACGTGGTCGAGGAGGCGTTGCGGGCGTTCGAGGGGACGTTGGTGCTGGTCACGCACGACGCGTACTTCGCTGAGGCCGTCGGCGTGACCCGGCGGCTGGAGCTGGGGGCGGGGCGGGCGGTTCTGGTGTAGCCGCTCAGCGTTCCGCGCGCCGCTCCAGCGGGATCAGGTGCTCGCTCTCGCTGGCCACCAGCTCGGGCGACTGGAGCTGGCGCGGCGTCGACTCCACCTGGGCCGGGGTCTCCAGGACATCGCCGGAGACCCCGAGGTCGGCCAGCTTGCGCGCGCTCACCAGGACCCGGGACTCCAGGGAGCCGACCGCCTTGTTGTACGCCGTCACCGCGCCGCCCAGCGAGGCCCCCAGCTTGCCCAGGTGGCTGCCCATCGTGGCCAGCCGGCTGTAGAGCTCCTTGGCCACCCGGTGCACGTGCATCGCGTTCGCGGCGAGCGCCTCCTGCCGCCACGCGTACGCGATCGTGCGCAGGAGCGCCACCAGCGTCGCGGGCGTGGCCAGCACGATGTTGCGGGCGAACGCGTGCTCCAGCAGCACCGGGTCGTACTGCAACGCGGCGTCCAGGAACGCGTCGGCGGGCACGAACAGCACCACGAACTCGGGCGAGTTGTCGAACGCCGACCAGTACTCCTTCGCGGCCAGCGAGTCCACGTGCGCGCGGAGCTGGCGGGCGTGCTGGGACAGGTGCCCGGCGCGCTCGGCGTCGTCGCGGGACTCCATCGCGGACAGGTACCCGCTGAACGGCACCTTCGCGTCCACGATCACCTGCTTGTCCCCGGCGAGCCGGACCACCATGTCGGGCCGGACACCGCGCGCGTCGGTACTCGACGAGACCTGCTCGGAGAAGTCGCAGTGCTCCAGCAGCCCGGCCGCCTCCACGATCCGGCGCAGCTGGTGCTCGCCCCACCGGCCCCGGACCTGCGGCGC
The DNA here is from genome assembly GCF_053902585.1 of Longispora urticae. Classification (NCBI taxonomy): domain Bacteria; kingdom Bacillati; phylum Actinomycetota; class Actinomycetes; order Micromonosporales; family Micromonosporaceae; genus Longispora; species Longispora urticae. The sequence goes on along the minus strand of NZ_JAQZSH010000025.1, from coordinate 26,970 downwards.
CCGGAGCGCGGCCACCAGCTGGCTGGTCTCGGTGCGCAGCTGGTCGGACACGATGGCCATGTGGCCCACCTGGGTGCGCAGCTGCGCGTACGCGTCGAGGCGGTCGCGTTCGAGCTCGGCGACCCGCTGCTCGTACCGCGCCAGGCTCTCGCGGAGCGGGTCGACGATATGGGCGAAACTCTCCCGCTGGGCGCGCGCCGCGTCGGCCGTCAGGGACCGCAGCGACTGTTCGAGCCGGCCCTCGCCGTCCCGGGCCGCGGCGAGCCGGCCGGTCTCCGCGGCGGCCCGGGCCCGGGCGGCGAACCAGCCCAACGCGACACCGATGGCGAGACCCAGCAGAAGCAGCACAATCTCCATTCACCGAGGATGCACCATGTCTCGGGTACCTTCGAGGAGTGGGACTTCTTATTGCGGTGGTGTTGCTCGCGGTGATCGTGGGGGGCTTCGTGTGGATCTTCGGGAAGCGGAAGAAACAGCAGCTCGCGGACGCCCGCGAGGAGGCCCAGCGCTGGTATGAGCGGCTGGGCGGCCAGGTCATGAACCTGAGCGGCACGGACGACCCGACCCGCCAGGCCCTGCTCGACGCCAACGAGCGCTACAACGCGTCCGGCAGCCAGCTGTCCCGGGCCGACTCGGTCCGCCAGTTCGAGCTGGCCGGGGACACCGCGCTGGAGGGCCTGATGTACGTGCGCGCGGCCCGGATCGGCCTGGGCTACGATCCCGGCCCCGAGCTGCCGCAGCCCTCCAGCCAGCGGCGCACCGGCGTGATCACCAAGGAGCGCGAGGTCGACGTCGCGGGCGAGAAGCTGCGCGCCGGCCCGCAGTACGGCCAGCAGACCCCCTACTACTACCCGGGCGGCATGGTCAACGGCCGCCCAGCCCCCGGCGGGTGGTACTCGACCCCGTGGTGGAAGACGGCCCTCGTGGCCGGTGCGGGCACCCTCGGCACCATCCTGATCATGGACGCGCTGTTCAGCCCCGCGTTCGCGGACCCGGGCTACAGCGCCTACGGGGACGGCTACCAGGACGGGCTCGACGCCGGCCAGGACCAGGGCGGCTTCTCCGACGCGGGTGGCGGCCAGGACGTCGGCACGTGGTCGGACTCCGGCGGCGGCGGTGACTGGGGCGGTGGCGGCTCCGACTGGGGTGGCGGGGGCGACTTCGGCGGCGGCGGGGACTTCTGACCCCAGCGGCACGAAGCACCCCAGCGGCACGAAGCACCCCAGCGGCACGAAGCACCCCGAGGGCGCGACGCCCGCGTGAGACCGGAATGGCGCGAGGCCAGGAGAGCTGTCTCTCCTGGCCTCGCGCCGTACGTCACCCCTACACCAGGGAATCCGCCCACTGGGTGTGCAGCGTCGCGTACCGGCCACCGTCGGAGATCAGCTCCGCCGGCGACCCGTCCTCCACGATCCGCCCCGCCTCCAGCACCAGCACCCGGTCGGCGATCTCCACCGTCGACAGCCGGTGCGCGATCACGATCGCCGTGCGGTCCGCGAGGATGGTGCGCAGCGCCCGCTGCACGGCCCGCTCGCTGGGGATGTCCAGCGAACTCGTCGCCTCGTCGAGGATCAGCACCGCCGGGTCGGCGAGGAACGCGCGCGCGAACGCGACGAGCTGCCGCTGCCCCGCCGACAGCCGGCCGCCCCGCTTGCGGATCTGGGTGTCGTACCCGTCGGGCATGTTCCGGATGAACGCGTCCGCGCCGATCGCCGCGGCCGCCGCCTCGATCTCCGCCCGGGTCGCGTCCGGTTTGCCGAAGGCGATGTTGTCGGCGATCGACCCGGTGAACAGGAAGTTCTCCTGGGTCACCATCACCACCGCGCGGCGCAGGTCCTCCGTGCCGAGCTGGCGCATGTCCACCCCGTCGAGGGTGAGCGTGCCGCTGGTCGGGTCGTAGAACCGGGACACCAGCTTGGCGATCGTGGTCTTGCCCGCCCCGGTCGCGCCCACCACGGCCACGGTCTGGCCGGCCGGGATGTCCAGTTCGAGGCGGTGCAGCACCGGGCGGTCGGGGCGGTAGGAGAACTCGACCTTCGAGAACCGCAGCGCGCCGTGCGCCTCGGGCAGCGGCGTCGGCTCGGCGGGGTCGGGCACGCCGGGCTTCTCGTCGAGGACCCCCGAGAGCTTCTCCAGGGCCGCCGTCGCCGACTGCAGCGAGTTGTAGAACTGGGCCAGTTCCTGCATCGGCTGGAAGAACCTGCGCAGGTAGAGCAGGAACGCGGCGAGCACCCCGACGTCGGCCTGGCCGTGCAGAACCCGGTAGCCGCCGTAGGTGAGTACCACGGCCGTGGTCACGTTGCCGATCAGCTGGATGCCGGGCGAGTAGATCGCGATCAGCCGGAACGCCTTCTGGCTGGTCTCCCGGTACTCCTCGTTCACCACGTCGAAGATCTGCTGGTTGCGGGGCTCGCGCCGGAACGCCTGCACCGCGCGGATCCCGCCCATCGACTCCACGAAGTGGACGATGACCAGGGCGATCTTCTCCCGGGTCCGCCGGTAGGCCTTCACCGACTGGCGCTGGAACCACGCGGACAGCAGCACCAGGAACGGGAACGAACCGAGCGTGGCCAGGGCCAGCGGCCAGTCCATCCAGATCAGGATGCCGGCGACGCTGACCACGGACAGGACCGCGAGCACCAGGTCGTCGATGCCGCCGGACACCAGCTCGGAGATCGAGTCGACGTCGCTGGTGGACCGGGCGATGACCCGTCCCGCCGTGTACTTCTCGTGGAAGCCGACCGACAGCCGCTGGAAGTGCGTGTACACCCGGCGGCGCAGGTCGAACACGATCGACTGGCCGATCTTGCCGGACAGGAACAGGAAGCCGCGCTTCGTCGCGTACTCCAGGATCACGGCGACCGCGAACGCCACCCCGACCATGACCACCGCCCGGGGTCCCTCGCCCCGGACCAGCGGCGGGATGCCGTTGTCGATCCCGACCTTCACCAGGTACGGCCCGGCCATGCCCGCGAAGTTCTGCACGAGCAGCAGCACGACGGCGAACCCGATCATCCTGCGGTGCGGGCGGATCAGCGAGCGCAGCAGCACCTTGCTCCGGGCCCGCAGCTTGCGGACCGACTCGCGGTCGGTGCTCTCGGCGGCGGTGCGTTCCGCGTCCTCCTCGGCGGCGACCCCGCGCCACTGGGTGACATCGACCGTCATCGCACACTCTCCGTCTCGTCCGCGGTGGAGGCCAGCACGGCCCGGTACTCCGGGAGCGTCGCCAGCAGCTCCGAGTGGGTGCCGACGGCGACGATCCGGCCCTCGGCGAGCAGCGCGACCCGGTCCGCGAGGGCCACGGTCGACGGCCGGTGCACGACAAGGAGCGCCGTCGTGCCGGTGAGCACCTGGCGGAGCGCGTCCTCGACCAGCGCCTCGGTGTGCACGTCCAGGGCCGACAGCGGGTCGTCGAGCACCAGCACCCGGGGCCGGCCGAGGACGGCGCGGGCCAGGGCGAGCCGCTGGCGCTGACCGCCCGACAGGGACAGGCCCTGCTCGCCGACCCGGGTCGCCAGGCCCCAGGGCAGGTCGTACACGAACTCGGCCTGCGCGACCCGGAGCGCCTCGGCCACGTCCTCGTCGGTCGCGTCGGGCACGCCCAGCGTCACGTTCTCCCGGACGCTCATCGAGAACAGGGTCGGCTCCTCGAACGCCATCGACACCGACCGGCGCAGCGAGTCCAGCGTCAGGTCCCGGATGTCCGTGCCGTCGAGGGTGATCCGGCCGGCGGACACGTCGTACAGCCGGGCGACCAGGGAGACCAGGGTCGTCTTGCCCGAGCCGGTCAGCCCGACCAGGGCCACCGTCTCGCCGGGCCGGACGTCGAGGTCCACGCCGCGCAGCACCTGCTGCTCGCTGCCCGGGTACCCGAAGCGGACGTCCTCGAAGCGCAGGTGGCCGGTGACGTCGGCGGGGTCGGTCTCGCGGGCGTCGGGGCGGTCCACCACGGTCGCCTCCGTGTCGAACACGTCGTAGAGCCGGTCGGCCGCGGTCATCGCCTCCTGGCCGTTCGCGATGATCCAGCCCATCGTCTCGATCGGCCACACCAGCATGAGCTGCAGGGACACGAACGCGACCAGGGCGCCGATCGTGATCTGGCCGGAGGAGACCGCGTACACCCCGGCGACGAGGACCACGCCCAGCGTCACCCCGGACACCGAGTCGAACGTGGGCGAGAACCGCGACAGCATCCTGGCCCGGTCGATGGCCGTGTCGCGCAGCGTGCCGGAGGCCTTGTCGAACCGGTCGGCCATGAACGCGTGCCGGCCGAAGGACTTGATCGCACGGATGCCGACCGCCGACTCCTCGACGAGGGTGGCCAGGTCGCCGCCCTGGTCCTGGACCTTGCGGGACATCGTGATGTACGTCCGGCTGAAGCGCTTGCTGGTCAGGAACAGCGGGATCGCCGACAGGGCGACGACGATGCCCAGCGGCCAGTACAACTGGAGGAGCAGCACGGCCACGGTCGCGAACGTGACGGTGTTGACCACGAGGAAGATGATCCCGAAGCCGAGGAACCGCCGGATGATCCCCAGATCGCTGGTCGCCCGGGACAACAGCTGCCCCGACTGCCACTGGTCGTGGAAGGAGACCGGCAGCCGTTGCAGGTGCCGGTAGAGGTCCGAGCGGATCGCGGCCTCGATCCGCAGGGTCACGCCGGACTGGGTCCACCGGCGGATCAGGATCAGCGCGGACTCGACGAGGCCGAACACCAGGGCCAGCAGCCCCAGCCAGAGCAGGCCCTCGGAGTCGCCGTGCCGGATCGGGCCGTCGACCACCTTCCGGACCAGCAACGGGACCATGATGCTGATCCCGACGGCGACCACCGCGGCGAACACCATGAGCGACATGATCGGGATGTACGGCCCGACATACTGCCGGAGACGCCAGAGACTGTGTAAGGAGCGGACTGGTTTCCTGGGAGTAACGTCATCAGTCGGCACAGGCCGACCATAGTCCCGAGCGGGTGTGCTCTGCTGACCCTTTTTCACGCCCCCGAGTGTGAAACCTCAACTCTGGTTGATGGCAAGGGTGAAGTAGGAGGTGATGGCGTCACTGGCGGCCCGCAGCGGCCCGGTGGACACCCCGTCGTCCCGCCCGTCGCCGTACGTCGCCGTGGTCAGGACCAGCCACGCGCCCACGACCTGCGGCGGTACCACGACATTGTCCCCGTCCGCCGAATACTGGATCTTGTACTTGTCCGCGTCCGGCCCCAGCCGCCTCGGCCCCAGTGCCAGCCCCTTCAACGCCGGCCGCAACGGGGTGAGCCGCTCGGCCAGCGCCTGGGCGGCGGCCGGATCGCCGAGCCGGACGGCGGCCAGGGTGACGACGATGCCGTCGCCACCCCTGGTGAACGCCGCGCGGAGCGCCTGCCGGCAGCCCGACTCCTTCAGCACCACCTGGACCTGTTCGGAGACCGGGGCCCCCGGCGTGTACCCCACGATGTCGGGGCAGTCCCTGCCGTCCGCCTCGGCGACCCTGCGCTGGTCGACACCCCCGGCCGCGAACGTCACCGGGAACAGTCGGGTCACGCCACGCGCCCTCGGCATTGCGGTGACGACGACCGCACTGGCGAGAATCAACGCCGCGAGTGTGAGCGCGGCCACTCTGCTTCTGGACACGACACTTTCTTACCGGATGGAAGCCTCGTGGAGTAGTAGCTGTTCCTTCACTTTCAGTCCCCAGCGGAAGCCGCCGAGACTCCCGTCCGTCCGGATCACGCGGTGACAAGGGACGAACAGGGCAACTGCGTTGCGTGCGCACGCCTGGGCCGCGGCGCGCACCGCCGCCGGTCGACCGGACAGGGCCGCGAATTCCGAGTACGTCACCGGGGTGGTCACCGTCCGCAGGACGTCCCAGGCCGCGCCGATGAACTCGCCGCCCCGCTGGCGCACCTCGACCTTGTCGATCGCGGTGACCTCGCCGTCGAAGTAGCGGGTGACGGTCCGGGTGAGTTCGCCCAGGTCCGCCCGTTCGCGGAGGTCTTCGGTGGGTCTGAGCTTCGGGTGTACCTGGGGCATGAGCTCGCCCAGGGCCGTGGTCCAGCCGCTGGCCAGGACCGCGCCGTCGACGTCGACGACGAGGGTGAACGGGCCGGCCGGGGTCGGGATCACTGCGTAGTCCATGACAACCTCCAGAGGTGCAGCATCGCGTAGGAGCGCCAGGGGCGCCACCGCTCCGCGTGGGTGGGTAGGTCGGTGATGCCGAGCCGTTGCGCGGTCCGGCGGATCACCAGGTCGGTGTCGAGCAGTACGTCGGGGGCGCCGAGGGCCCGCAGCGCCACGTAGCCGGCCGTCCACGGTCCGATGCCGGGGAGAGCGAGCAGGGCGCGTTCGGCGGCGTCCCGGTCCGCTCCGGGCTCCAGGTCCACGTCGCCGTCGACCACCGCCCGGGCCAGGGCCCGCAGGGTCTCGCGGCGCTTCACGGGCATCGGGAACGCCTCGTCCGGGAGTTCCAACAGGGCCGGTGCGTCGGGGAACAGGCCGTCGCGGACCAGCTTCGCGGCCACCCCGCACGCGGCGGCGACCGAGATCTGCTGGCCGACGATCGCGCGGACCGTGACCTCGAAGCCGTCAACCGCGCGCGGGATCCGGATGCCCGGGTTGTCCCGCACCGAACCGGCGAGCACCGGGTCCTCGGCCAGCACCGCGTCCACGGCCGCCGGGTCCGCGTCCAGATCCAGCAGCCGGCGGCAGCGGGCCACCGCCGGGGCCAGATCCCGCAGGTCACCCAGGGTCAGCGTCGCCAGGACGTGGCCGTCGGCCGGTTCCAGTGCCACCCGGCCCGAGCCGTGCGGCAGCCGCAGCGACCGGCTGTAACCGCCCTCGGTGGACTCCACTCCGGCGACGGCGTGCCCGGCCAGGAAGTCGAACATGCCCTTCGCGTCGAACGGTTCCCGGTACGGCAGCTTCAGGCGGAGGCCGCCCGGGCCCGAGGTGCGCTGGTTGCGGCGCAGGTGGGTGGGCGCGACCGCGTACACCTCGCGGATCGTGTCGTTGAACTGCCGGATGCTGCCGAACCCGGCCGCGAACGCGATCTCGCCCAGCCCCAGATCGGTGTTCTCGATCAGGGTCCGCGCCGTGCGGGCCCGCTGCGCCCGGGCCAACGCGAGCGGACCCGCGCCGAGTTCCGTGGTGAGCAGACGGTTCAGATGCCTTTCCGTGTACCCGAGCCGGCGGGCCAGCCCCGGCACCCCGTCGCGGTCCACCACCCCGTCGCCGATCAGGCGCAGCGCCCGGCCGACCAGGTCCGCCCGGACGTCCCAGTCCGGCGAGCCCGGCGAGGCGTCCGGCCGGCAGCGCATGCAGGCCCGGTAGCCGCCGCGCTGGGCGGCCGCCGCCGAGGGGAAGAAGGAGACGTTCTGCCGCTTGGGCTTCACCGCCGGACAGCTCGGCCGGCAGTAGATCCCCGTCGTGCGCACCGCGGTGATGAAGCAGCCGTCGAAGCGCGCGTCGCGCGTCTCGATCGTCCGGTAGCACCGCTCGAAATCCAGTTCCACATGACCATGATGCGCCCGGTCAGTGGCCGGGGCTCGCGGGAATCGGACGTGGACGTGACCGGTTATTTTGGGAGCATGGCCAACATCGTGTACGACCGCAAGGAACAGCTCGCGCAGATCCAGAGCGGCCTGCTCGCCGGTGAGGAGATCATCGCGGTGTACGACGCGATCGGCGTCGGCACCGGCTTCATCGGCCTCACGAACCGCCGGGTGATCATCCAGGACAAGTCGTTCGTGGGGAAGAAGGTGGCCATCACCTCGATCCCGTACTCGAAGATCTCCAGCGTCAGCGTGGTCAGCAACAAGTCCTGGGCGGGGTCGTACTTCTCGACCGGGTCCATCGCGGTGCACGTCGGCACCCAGACCTACGAGATCGACTTCCGGGGCTCGGACAAGTCCCAGCACGCCCACAACGTCATCCTGCACTTCATCGCCAGATGAAGCGGAGACACAGCATCGCCGGGTGAGGGGCTCAACGCTGCCCGGTGCCCCGTGATCTGGCCCCAAGCCTGCGCTCCCACGCCTCCCCTCCGGCCTCCCCATCCAAGTGCCGATGCGCGCCGGCCCAGAAACGCGGCGTAACCATCAACCGCGTTCGACCTGGCCCTCAAGGCTTTTCCGGCACCGTGACCGTGACCGGATACGGCCAGTCGAGGACCGCGGACCCGCCGGGTTCCAGAACACATTCGGCGGTGTACTCGAAACCCCTGAGCCGGTGGACGTGCAGCACCCCGGTGCGCTCGATCCGCCAGTAGCCCCGGATCCCGGCGAACGCGTAGGCCTCGTGCTTACCGGTCCGGTCCACGCCCCTGGTCCGGTCGGACTCGACCTCGACGACCAGCGCCGGGGTGACGGGGTTGTAGGTCCGGTGTGCTCCGGGTGCGTCGGGGGAGAGGACGAGCAGGTCCGGGACGAGTCGGTCGTCCTCGAGGGCGAGGCCCAGGTTCCAGTGCACCCGCCAGCCGGGCGGGGCCGAGGCTCTCAGTGTGTCGTGCGCCCACGCGCACCAGGACTGGTGTTCCTCGGAATCCGCCGGGGTCACGAGGAGTGCGCCGTCCAGGATCTCGTAGCGGTAGTCGGCCCGGGGCAGCGCCGCGAGGTCCTCGGGTCGCCAGCGCCGGGTGAGCAACGCGACCGCCTCCCTGCCGGCTTCCGGGGTGATCCGGTCAAAGTCCCACACGCGTCGCGTCACAGACGACACCTCCTCCGAACGTATATACACGGCCGTAGTGCGGGGCGTGGCACCCCGTAGACTCGGTCCCCGTGAGTCTTCAAATCGGGATCGTCGGCCTGCCCAACGTCGGCAAGAGCACCCTGTTCAACGCGTTGACCAAGAACAATGTCCTCGCCGCGAACTACCCTTTTGCCACGATTGAGCCGAATGTCGGCGTGGTCGGCGTGCCGGACGCCCGGCTGGCGGAGCTGGCCAAGATCCATGACTCGCAGAAGCTGCTGCCGGCCACCGTGGACTTCGTCGACATCGCCGGCCTGGTCCGGGGCGCGTCGAAGGGCCAGGGCCGGGGCAACGCGTTCCTCGCGAACATCCGCGACGCCGCCGCGATCTGCCAGGTGGTCCGCGCCTTCTCCGACCCCAACGTCGTGCACGTCGACGGCAAGGTCTCGCCGGCCGACGACATCGAGACCATCAACACCGAGCTGATCCTCGCCGACCTGCAGACCCTGGAGAAGGCTCTGCCCCGGTTGGAGAAGGAAGCCCGGATGCAGAAGGACAAGGCCGCGGTGGTCGCCGCCGCCAAGGCCGCGACCGAGCTGCTCAACGACGGCACCACGCTGTACGCGGGCGCGAAGGCCAAGGGCATCGAGACCGAACTGCTCCGCGAGCTGCACCTGCTCACCGCCAAGCCGTTCCTCTACGTCTTCAACGTCGACGAGGCCGAACTGGGCCAGGAGGAGTTCCTCCAGTCGCTCCGGGACCTGGTCGCGCCCGCCGACGCGATCTTCCTCGACGCGAAGATCGAGTCCGAGCTGATCGACCTGCCCGAGGAGGAGGCCCGCGAGCTGCTGGAGTCCGTGGGCCAGCACGAGCCCGGCCTGCACCAGCTGATCCGGGTCGGCTTCGCCACCCTGGGCCTGCAGACGTACCTGACGGCCGGGCCGAAGGAGGTCCGTGCCTGGACCATCCCGATCGGGGCCACGGCGCCCGAGGCGGCCGGCGTGATCCACACCGACTTCCAGCGCGGGTTCATCAAGGCCGAGATCGTGTCGTACGACGACCTGATCGCCGCCGGGTCGATGAACGCGGCGAAGGCGGCCGGCAAGGTCCGGATCGAGGGCAAGGAGTACGTGATGGCGGACGGCGACGTGGTCGACTTCCGCTTCAACGTCTAGCGCACGTCCGGTACGCGGGTCCGCCGGAGACGGCCGGCCCGCGTACCGCCGATCCGGGTTCGCGGCGGGGTGGGCACGCTGCCGCTGCCGCTGCCGCTGCCGCTGCCGCTGCCGCTGCCGCTGCCGCCGCCGGGTCGCCGGTCTGCCGCCGCCGCTGCCGGGACGCCGGTCTGCCGCCGCCGCTGCCGGGACGCCGGTCTGCCGCGCCCGGTCGGGCGGTGCCGTCCCAGCCTGGTCAGGCGGTGACGTCCCAGTCCGGGGGCAGGACCGACGGCTTCCACGACGGGTCGGGCCGGAAGTCGACCAGGGACCCGTCGAACGGGTAGCCGCCCGCCTCGACGAGGGCGACGAGCCGCTCGCCCTCCGCCCTGATCCCGGGGGCCTCCGCCGCGGTCCAGTACGCCCGGTGTCCGGTGCGCTCGGCGAACTCGTCCTCGTCCTTCCACGCCCAGGACCGGTCCGGCTCGACGCAGATGTCCAGCGCGAAGTCCGTGGAGTCCAACCCGCCGGACCGGCGGACGGACGGCGCCTCTAGGTTCACGTACCAGCCGGTGAACGTGCCCGCCAGGTCGAAGAACCACCAGATCGAGTGCGCGACGCCGGGCGGGGTCAGGATCAGCACCCCGGTGTCCCGCCACGGCCGGGGGCTCAGCATGGTGGGGACGGCGGACCGTTCGGCCAGGGTCATCCTGCGGATCAGGCCACCGCCGAGCGTGGTCCGGACCATCGTCTCGGAGCCGGCCGCCGTCCAGGTCAGGACGCCGCGGTCGTCGTCGCTGACGACCCGTGCGGTCTGGACCCACGCGATCCGGCCGTCGCGGTGCACGTCCCGCCGCAGGATCGTCTGTCCGGTTTCGAAGGTCATCCGGCGAGCCTAGGCCTGGAGCTCCCGCGCCCGCAGCCCCTGCCACGCCGATCCCCGAGCGGCCCGGAGGCCGCGCTGACTTCCGCCAGGCACCGGTGCCAGCGCGCACACCAGCCCCCGGCCCCAGCGAAGCACCGCGCGCGGACTTCCGGCCGCACACACAAAACTGGCCCGGTTCGCGTGATGCGAACCGGGCCAGTCTCAGAAAACCCTAGATCGGGCGGATGTTGTCCGCCTGCGGGCCCTTCTGGCCCTGGGTGATCTCGAACTCAACCCGCTGGTTCTCGTCCAGGCTGCGGTAGCCACTGGTCGCGATGGCGGAGAAGTGAGCGAAGACGTCGGCGCCGCCGTCGTCGGGGGAGATGAAGCCGAAGCCCTTCTCCGCGTTGAACCACTTGACGGTGCCCTGAACTGAAGCCATGTTTTTCCTCTAAATCTATGTGGGTTCCGCGCTGCGCGGATCCCGGTTACTCACGCACACAGTTGCCGTTGAGAAAACAAAACGCCTGTGGTCACTTCCCACAGGCGCACATGAATCACATGACAACTGACTGCGTAACACCACAACGGTAGCACGTCCCCGCCGGGTGTGGCGAGGTTTGTGGGCGGTCGAGTCAGGGCCCGGCGCAACCCGGCATACGGGGCGTGAACAGGAAGGAAAGTCACTCCGTGACGGTGCGGAAGGCGACGTCGATCCGGGCGGCGAGCGCCACCTCGGAGGTCGTCAGGGCGCCGTCGGGGCTGCGGAGTCGGATATGCGTCTGTCCGTCGGCGCGCCGGATCTCGGGGCGGAGCTGGAGTGCGTCCGCGAACACCTTCACCCGTTCGGTGAGGTCGGCGTGCTGGGCTTCGTTCAGGGGGAGGGTGCGCTGAATGTGGTCGGCGTCCCCCCGCCAGCCGTCGAGCTGGGAGAGCGCGTCACGCAACGCTGCGCGATCGAGCGGGTGAACGGTCCACCTCCGGTGTTGTGGGTTCGTGACCCAAGGGACGTCCCAGGTACATCAGCGGTGCCTAGAGTCTTCAGGTCACGGCCACCTGTGTCTACGGACACAAATTCGGCACGTCCGGATGTTCCGGACGCGGGTGCACAACAAATTTTCGCGCGATCTGGCACTGTTGTGCCCCGTGCAGAGTGAACCCGTGCTTCAGCTGATCGTCGGTGCGGCAATTGTCAGGGATGGTCGGGTGCTGGCCTGCGCCCGCGCCGAACCCCCGGAGCTGGCCGGTGGGTGGGAATTCCCTGGTGGCAAGGTCGAGCCCGGGGAGTTGGAGGTCGACGCCCTGCTCCGGGAGATCGACGAGGAACTCGCGGTCAAGGTGGAGGTCGGCGACCGGGTCGGCCCCGACGTGCTGCTCCCGCACGGCCGGGCGGTGCTCCGGATCTGGCTGGCGACCCTGGTCGGCGGCGAGCCGCAGTGCCTGGAGCACGCCGAGCTGCGCTGGCTCGCGGTCGACGAGCTCGACAGTGTGGCCTGGCTGCCGGCGGACGCCCCGATCGTCGAGGCGCTGCGGGAGTACCTCGTGCGCTGACTCACCGTGACTGGAAGCTTAGGGATGCCTACCCTACGCTGACGGAGTGCACCCGACCCGACGCGCGGCGGTGATCACGGTCGCCGCGCTCCTGCTCGCGGCGGTCGTCCTCGCCAGTCTCGCCATCGGCAGCAGGCCGCTCGCCCCCGGCGAGGTCATCCGTGCCCTGGTCGGGCACGACGGTTCAGAGGCCGCCACCATCGTGCGCTCGATGCGGGTGCCCCGGACCCTGATCGGACTGGCCGTCGGGGCGGCGCTCGCGCTCGCCGGCGTCGTCATGCAGGCGCTCACCCGCAACCCGCTCGCCGACCCCCGACTGCTGGGGATCAGCGGCGGGGCGTCACTCGGCGTGATCGTCGCGATCACCCTCTTCGGACTGGGCACCCTGCCCGGGTACGTGGGGTTCGCCCTGCTCGGCGCGACCCTCGCCGGGACGCTCGTCTACGGGGTGTCCGCGCGGGCCCGGGACGGCGCCAGCCCGGTCACCCTCGCGCTCGCCGGGGCCGCGATCGACGCCTCGTTCGGGGCCGTGGTGGTCGGGGTGCTGTCGGTGGACGGGCGGACCTTCGAGGAGTACCGGTTCTGGGTGGTCGGCGGGCTCACGGGGCGTACCCCGGTGATGGTTCTTCAGGTTCTGCCGTTGTTGCTGGTCGGGGGGCTGATCGCGGCCGGGATCGCCCGGGGGCTCGACGCCCTCGCGCTCGGTGAGGACGTCGCGAGGGGGCTCGGGCAGCGCACCGGGCGGATCCGGGCGCTCGGCGCGCTCGCCGTCGTCCTGCTCACCGGGTCCGCCGTCGCCGTCGCCGGGCCGATCGGGTTCATCGGGCTCGCCGTGCCGCACCTCGCCCGCGCGCTGGTCGGCGCGGACCACCGCTGGGTGCTCGCCACCGCCCTGCTGCTCGGGCCCGCGCTGCTGCTCGCCGCCGACGTGATCGGCCGGGTGGTCGTGCCGCCCGGCGAGGTGCCCGCCGGCATCGTCACGGCCCTGATCGGCGCGCCGCTGCTGGTCCTGCTGGTGCGCCGGGCCAGGACCGTGGCCGCATGAGACTCCAGGTCAAGATCGGACCGACCACCTTCCTGGTACGCCGCCGCAGCCTCCCCGTCGCGGCTGCCCTCCTCGCAGTGCTGGTCCTCGTCGTCCTCGGCGGCCTGATGCTCGGCGAGACCGTGCTGAGCCCCGCCGACGTGGTGCGCGGCCTGCTCACCGGCGACCTGGTCGTCACGGAGCTCCGGCTGCCCCGGATCGTGCTCGCCGTCGTCGCCGGGGCCGCGTTCGGGCTGGCCGGGGCGCTCGTGCAGGGCGTCACCCGCAACCCGCTGGCCAGCCCCGACGTGATCGGCGTGACCCAGGGCGCGGGGCTGACGGCGACGGTGGCGCTGACGTCCGGGGTCGCGTACGAGGTGATCGCGCCGTTCGCCGTCCTCGGCGGGCTGCTCGCCGCCGCGCTCGTCCTGCTGGTCGGCGCGCGCAACGGGCTCGCCGCGCAACGGTTCGTGCTCGCCGGGGTCGCGGTCGCCATGGCCCTGCGCGCCCTGATCGAGGTCGTGATCGTCGGCGCGGACGGCATCGAGGCGCAGCGCGCCCAGATCTGGCTGATCGGTTCCCTCAACGGCCGTGGGTACGCCGAGGCCCAGGTCATCGCCCTCGCCCTCCTGCTCGCCCTCCCCGCCCTGCTCTGGGCCGGCCGGGCCCTGGACACCATGGCCCTCGACGACGACACGGCCCGCGCGATCGGCGTCCGGCCCGTGGCGCGCCGGATCGGGCTGGCCCTGGTCGGGGTGCTGCTGGCCGCCGTCGCGGTCGGCTACGTCGGGGCCGTGGACTTCGTCGCCCTCGTCGCCCCGCAGGTCGCCCGCCGACTCTGGCGCTCCGAACGGCCGCCGCTGCTCGGGGCCGCCCTGGTCGGCGCGGCGCTCGTGGTCGCGGCCGACACCGCCGGCCGGGTCGCGTTCGCCCCCGTCCAGGTGCCGGCGGGCGTGTTCACGGCGGCGATCGGCGGCCCGTACCTGCTGTACCTACTGCTGAGGAGAGCCCGATGAGGCCACCCGTGGAGCTGTCGGCCCGGGGGCTGACCGTGGGCTACGACGACCGGACCGTCCTCGACGGGCTCGACCTGGACCTGCCGGGCGGCGCGTTCACCGTGATCGTCGGCCCGAACGCGTGCGGCAAGTCCACCCTGCTGCGCACCCTCGCCCGGCTGCTCAGGCCGCGCGCCGGCGTCGCCCTGATCGACGGCCGCGACGTGCACGCCACCCCCACCCGCGAACTGGCCCAGCGGCTCGGCGTCCTGCCGCAGTCCCCGCTGGTCCCCGAGGGGGTCACCGTCGCGGACCTGGTCGCCCGGGGCCGGCAGCCCTATCAGCGCTGGTGGAGCCAGTGGTCCACCGGCGACACGGTGGCCGTCGAGGAGGCGCTGCGGATGGCGTCCGTGGCCGACCTCGCCGACCGGCCCGTCGACGCCCTGTCCGGCGGGCAGCGGCAACGGGTCTGGATCGCGATGGCGCTCGCCCAGGACACCGACGTGCTGCTGCTCGACGAGCCCACCACGTACCTCGACCTCGCGCACCAGATCGAGGTCCTCGAACTGCTCCGCCGCCTCGACCGGCTCGACGGCCGCACCGTCGTCGCCGTGCTGCACGACCTGAACCAGGCGGCCCGGTACGCCGACCACCTCGTCGCCCTGCGCGACGGAGCGCTGGTCGCCCAGGGACCGCCGAGCATCCTCGACGCGGACCTCGTGCGGACCGTCTTCGGGCTCGACTGCGTGGTCGTGCCCTGTCCGGTGACCGGCGCTCCGCTGGTCGTACCAAAATAAAGGGGTTTGTGATGCGGAAGACTGTGGTGGCGGTGCTCGTCGGGCTGCTGGCCCTGTCCGGGTGCTCGGGCGGCTCGGCGGACTCCGCCGGGGAGACGCGCGACCTCGTGCACGCCATGGGCACGACGAAGATCCCGGTACAGCCGAAGCGGGTCGTGGTCCTCGACACCGACAAGATCGACACGGCGTTGTCCCTCGGCGTCGTCCCCGTCGGCGCGGCCACCGCCGCCGAGACCAACTCCCTGCCCGGCTACCTGAAGCTGGACCCGAAGAAGACCGCCCTCGTCGGCACCCTCCAGACCCCCAGCCTGGAGAAGATCGCCGCCCTGAAGCCGGACCTGATCCTCGGCTCCAAGTTCCGCCAGCCCGAGCTCTACGACGAGCTGACCAAGATCGCGCCCACGGTGTACACCGAGAAGGTCGGCGTCACCTGGAAGGAGAACTTCCTCCTCGACGGCGACGCGCTCGGCAAGGGCGCCCAGGCCAGGAAGCTGCTCGCCGACTACGAGACCCGCGCCCGCGGGGTCGGCAAGCCGCAGCTGAAGATCAGTGTCGTGCGCTTCATGCCCACCGAGATCCGGGTCTACGGCCCCGACTCGTTCGCCGGCATCGTCCTCCGCGACGCCGGGTACGGCCGCCCCGAACGCCAGCTCCTCGCCACCAGGGAGGACAAGCGGTTCGACAAGGTCAGCTCCGAGCGGGTGTCCGAGGTGGACGGTGACGTGCTGTTCGTGGCCGCGTACGGCGAGAAGTCCGCGCAGAAGCAGGCCGACACGGCGGTGAGCCCGCTCTGGCAGGGGCTGTCGGCCGTGAAGGCGGGCCGGTCGCACGTGGTGTCGGACGAGACGTGGATGACGGGCATCGGGGTCACCGCGGCGAACCGGATCCTGGACGACCTGCAGAAGTACGCGGCCTGAGGGGCGCCGGGCCGCACGGGCCTGGCGGGTCGCCCCGCCGGGCCCGGGGTCACTGGACCGCGATCGGCCCGCCCGCGTAGTCGACCAGGACCCGCGCGCCCAACGGATTGGGCAGCGTGACCTGGTACCTCTCCACGACGAGCATCGCGTCCTGCGCGCACCCACCCCTCGGGGGCTTGCCGGGGACCACCTGGTCGGTGAACACGGTCCGTAGGCCGACCGCGACGGAGGTGGCGGACTCGCGGATCTCCGGCTCGTACCGGTAGACCCTCGACCCCGGGCAGCCCTGCCGCGCCTTCGGCAGCGACACGGTGAAGGTGTTGCCCGAGAACCTCGCGTCGTCGCCCACCGAAACGCCCATGTTCAGCCCCCTCTCCGGCGCCCAGAACTCCGACTTCGCCAGCGCCGGAAACGCGAAGCTCACCGAGTCCGTGGTGAAGATCCAGGCGGGCAGGTCGAGCGGGCCCCGGTCCGTGCGCTCCTTCGCCGTGCCGAGAGTGACGGCCGTGACCGTCAGGACCGTCGGGGTCGCGCCGCCGGCAGGCTCCCCTCGGGCGACGAGCAGCCCGTCCCAGGCTTCGGCGGCCGAGCGCAGCGGCACGCCCTCCGGGGTGCTCACCGGACCCCGGGGCAGGCCGGCGGCGAGGACCAGTTTGCTGGTCAGCTCGGCGGCTTTCCCGTTCCCGGTCGGGTCGGCGCCCTCGACCGTGCTGGGGTGGTCGCCCGGGTTCAGGCGGACGAAGGGGCGCGGGGAACGGTCCACGGGGAAGGCGGCCCAGGCCGGGAGTGCCTTGTCGGAGATCGCGTAGCTCTGCGGTTCGTCCCCGGCCGCCGAACCGCTCGGGGAGTCGGACGGGGCGGTCCCGGAGGCGCAGCCGGTGAGGCCGGTCAGCAGCAGGAGTGCGAGGAGTAGACGCATACCGATGAGACGCGCCAGGGCGGCCGGGGGTTCCAGAGGCGCGGGTACCCCTCGGAACCGGCTCTTGATCCGCCCGACGGAGCGACATCGGCTCGGCACGTCGCTCGGCCTGGAGCGACATCCTCCCCGGCGCGTCGCCCGGCCCGGGGCGACATCGGCCCGGAGCGTCGCCCGGCCTGGAGCGACATCCACCCCGGCACGTCGCACGGCCCGGGGCGACATCGGCTCGGAGCGTCGCCCGGCCCGCCGTCCGGCGCCGGACACGGCGATGGCCCGCCCCCACCGGGAACGGGCCACCACCACGACGCCTCTAGCTGTTCGCCTCGGACCGCCGGAAGATCTTGCTACCCAGCCAGACCAGCGGGTCGTACTTCCGGTCCACGCCGCGCTCCTTCATCGGAATGATCGCGTTGTCCGTGATCTTGATGTGCTCGGGGCACACCTCCGTGCAGCACTTCGTGATGTTGCAGAAGCCCAGACCCTGCTCCTCGACCGCGTAGTCCTTGCGGTCGGTGCGCGCGTCCAGCGGGTGCATGTCCAGCTCGGCGGCGCGGATGAAGTACCGCGGGCCGGCGAACGCCTCCTTGTTGTCCTCGTGGTCGCGGACCACGTGACAGGTGTTCTGGCACAGGAAGCACTCGA
The DNA here is from genome assembly GCF_053902585.1 of Longispora urticae. Taxonomy (NCBI): domain Bacteria; kingdom Bacillati; phylum Actinomycetota; class Actinomycetes; order Micromonosporales; family Micromonosporaceae; genus Longispora; species Longispora urticae. The sequence goes on along the minus strand of NZ_JAQZSH010000025.1, from coordinate 9,431 downwards.
TGCACTTGCGGAACTCCTGGGACCGCTCGACATCGATCTGCTGCATCCGGTACTCGCCGGGGGCCACCCCGGCGGGCGGCGCGAACGCCGGGGTCTCCCGCGCCTTCTCGTAGTTGAAGGACACGTCGGTGACCAGGTCACGGATGACCGGGAACGTCCGCAGCGGCGTGATGGTGACCGTCTCGTCCTCGGTGAACGTGGACATCCGGGTCATGCAGCCCAGCCGGGGCATGCCGTTGATCTCCATCGAGCACGAGCCGCACTTGCCGGCCTTGCAGTTCCACCGGCACGCGAGGTCGGGGGTCTCCGTGGCCTGGAGGCGGTGGATGATGTCGAGAACGACCTCACCCTCCTTGACCTCGACCTCGAAGTCCTCCAGCTGACCGCCGGTGTCGTCGCCACGCCACACCCGGAACTGGCGCTTAGTTGCCATCGGTGAGCCCCTCCAGTTCCTCTGCGGTCATGTACTTCTTCAGCTCGGACTTCTCGAACAGGCTGAGCAGCTCGTGCGGCATCGGCGGCAGCGGCTGCGGGTTGAGCGTGACCTTCTCGCCGTCGAGCCCGCAGATCAGGTTGACCTTGCGCCAGGCGGAGTCCATCTTCCCGAAGTCCTCGCGGGTGTGGCCGCCCCGGCTCTCCTGCCGTTCGAGGGCCGCGAGGGCGGTGCACTCGGACACGACCAGCATGTTGCGCAGGTCGAGGGCCAGGTGCCAGCCCGGGTTGTACTTCCGCCCGCCGGTCGCCTTCACCCGTCCGACCTTCTCCCGGATCACCGCGAGCCGCTCGATCGCGGACTCCAGTTCGGCGGCGGTGCGGATGATGCCGACCAGGTCGCCCATGACCTCCTGCAGCTCGTGCTGGAGGGCGTACGGGCTCTCGCCGTCGTTCTCGAACGGCGACAGGGCGTGCGCGACGGCCGCGTCCACATCGGACTGCGCCACGGTCGCCGGGCCGTGCGCGGTGGCGTGCGCGGCGGCGTGCTCACCGGCCCGCTTGCCGAACACCAGCAGGTCGGACAGCGAGTTGCCGCCGAGCCGGTTGGAGCCGTGCATGCCGCCGGACACCTCGCCGGCCGCGAACAGCCCCGGGACCCGCGCCTGCGTGCTGTCCGGGTCGACCTCGACGCCGCCCATCACGTAGTGGCAGGTCGGGCCCACCTCCATCGGCTCGGAGGTGATGTCGACGTCGGCGAGCTCCTTGAACTGGTGGTACATCGACGGCAGCTTCTTGCGGATGTACTCCGCGCTCCGCCGGCTCGCGATGTCCAGGTAGACCCCGCCGGCCTTCGTGCCCCGGCCGGCCTTGACCTCGGAGTTGATGGCGCGGGCCACCTCGTCGCGGGGCAGCAGCTCCGGGGGGCGCCGGTTGTTGTCCGGGTCGGTGTACCAGCGGTCGCCCTCCTCGGGCGTCTCCGCGTACTGCTTGCGGAAGACGTCGGGGACGTAGTCGAACATGAACCGCTTGCCCTCGGAGTTCTTCAGGATCCCGCCGTCACCGCGGACCGACTCGGTGACCAGGATGCCCTTCACCGACGGCGGCCAGACCATGCCGGTCGGGTGGAACTGGAGGAACTCCATGTTGACCAGCGTGCCGCCGGCCCGCAGCGCGAGCGCGTGCCCGTCGCCGGAGTACTCCCACGAGTTCGACGTGACCTTGTAGGACCGGCCGATGCCACCGGTGGCCAGGATGACGGCCGGCGTCTCGAACAGCAGGAACTCGCCGGACTCCCGGACGTACCCGAAGGCGCCCGAGATCTTCCCGTCGGTCAGCATCAGCTCGGTGATCGTGGTCTCGTGGAACACCCGGATGTGCGACTCGTAGTCGCCGGTGGCCGCGAAGTCCTCCTGCTGGAGGGACACGATCTTCTGCTGGAGGGTACGGATCATCTCCAGCCCGGTACGGTCGCCGACGTGCGCGAGCCGCGGGTACTCGTGCCCGCCGAAGTTGCGCTGCGAGATCTTGCCGTCCGGGGTGCGGTCGAACAGCGCGCCGTAGGTCTCCAGCTCCCAGATCCGGGCAGGGGCCTCCTTCGCGTGCAGCTCGGCCATCCGGTAGTGGTTCAGGAACTTCCCGCCCCGCATGGTGTCCCGGAAGTGCACCATCCAGTTGTCCTTGGAGTTCACGTTGCCCATCGAGGCAGCCGCGCCTCCCTCGGCCATGACGGTGTGCGCCTTGCCGAACAGCGACTTCGAGATGATCGCGGTCTTCTTGCCGGCCAGTCGGGCTTCGATGGCCGCGCGCAGACCCGCTCCGCCGGCCCCGATGACCACCACGTCGTACTGGTACCTGTCAATATTGGTCATTTATCCCACGAACCTGAAGTCGGTGATCCACTTGGCCGCGACGGCCATCACGTAGAAGTCGGTGAGCGCCAGCGTGGCCAGGGTCGTCCAGGCCAGGCCCATGTGCCGGGTGTTCAACGCCGACACCCAGCTCCACAGCCGGTAGCGCACCGGGTGCTTGGAGAAGTGCTTGAGCCGGCCGCCCATGATGTGCCGGCAGGAGTGGCACGAGGCCGTGTACGCCCACAGCGCGATCACGTTGACCCAGAGCACCACGTTGCCGAGGCCGAAACCGAACCCGGTCGGGGAGTGGTGCGCGAGCACCGCGTCCCAGGTGTTGATCAGCGAGATGGCCACGGCCGCGTAGAAGAAGTACCGGTGCAGGTTCTGGCCCAGCAGCGGGAACTTCGTCTCGCCCTTGTAGCTCTTGTGCCCGTCCGGCACCGCGCAGGCGGGCGGCGACATCCAGAAGGCGCGGTAGTAGGCCTTCCGGTAGTAGTAGCACGTCAGCCGGAAGAGCAGCAGGAACGGCAGGGTGAGGGCCGCGTACGGCAGCAGCGGGTGGTCCGGGAGGAACCGGCCGAACTCCGCGGACGCCTCGACGCACCCGTTCGACACGCACGGCGAGTAGAACGGGGTGAGGTAGTGGTACTCGTCCACCCAGTAGTTGTTCTGCATGAATACCCGGACCGTGGCGTAGGTGACCCACGCGCCGAGCCCGAGCACGGTCAACAGTGGCGCCAGCCACCAGCGGTCTGTCCGCAACGTCTTGGCCGCGATGGCGGCCCGTGGCCGCGGCGGCGTCGTTGCCGTAGTCGTCATTCCCTGCGCTCCCTGAGATTCAGCGCTTCCGGCGTGTGTCGGCCCGGACGCCGTGGTGATCATCACTAGTGATCATCGCCACGTCGTCCGCGCCCGCACACGTTACGCCGTGGCCGCTGGGAGCGGTTACCCGGACGCGCCGCCGGTGAAGTTCCAGGACCCGAGGCGCAGTCCCGGCGCGGTCACCGTCTCCAACGACCAACTGACCGGGGTGGACTCGGCGACCGCCCCGACGCCCAGCACCGAACCCGGCGCGAGAGCCTCCGGGTAGGACTGGGTGAACCGCAGGTTCTGCACCGGACGGGTGATCACGCCGTCCTCGATCAGCCACACGCCGTTGCGGGTCAGACCCGTCACGACCAGGCTGCGCGGGTCCAGCACCCGGGTGTACCAGAAGTCCGTGACCAGCAGACCCCTGCGCACACCGGCGACCAGGCCACCGACGGAGTCGTCCGACACCGGGCCGTCCGTGTGCGCCCCGGGGGCCGCGCCGGTCGCCAGGGACAGGTGCGTCGGCCGGGGCCCCCAGCGCTCGCCGTCCACGACGGCGCTGCCGGTGGTGGCGGTGCCGGCCGCCGCGGCGGTGCGCCGGTCGTGCAGCGGACCCTCGGAGACCCCCTCCCGGATCAGCCACCGGGTGTCGCGCGGCGTGCCCTCCAGGTCGAACGGCATGCCCACCGACCGGGGCCCGACCGGGTCCTCGAGCAGCGTCAACGCCGGGTCGAACTGGGCCTCGCCCGGCCGCAGGCAGGACCGGCCCTCCGCGACGGCCTTGCCGTTGAACGCGTACGACGCGAGGAACAGCAGCAGGTCCTGTACGGCGCCGCGCTCCAGCACGACCTCGTACCGGCCCGGCGGCAGCTCGACCGCGTCCACGCCCGCGAGCGCCTTGGCCGCCGCGACCCGCCCGAGCCGGCCGCCGTCGAGCCCGTCGAGGGACACCCCGCTCCACCGGGCCACCCCGTCGGCGCCCGGCGCGCGGGCGATGCCGTCCATCGCCGCCGAGGAGGTCACCCCGGAGACCATGTGGCCGAGGGTGTTGCCGTAGGTGGCGGTGCTGGCGGTCGTCCGGCAGTACCCGGCCGTGGACAGGCCGCCGGCCGCGTCGACGAACGCGCGCACCGCCCGGGCCCGGACCGCCGGATCGGCCTCGGCGGTGGCCCGGTCGACGTTGCCGGTCCCGGTGGCCACGGTCGGCGCGGTCAGCCCCGGCCAGGTCGGGTCCGGCGGGCACAGCTTGGCCGCGGCGATGGTCCGCTCGACGAACTCGGCGAGCGCGGCCCGGTCGGTGACCGTGGTCGTGCCGCCGGCCGTCCGGCCGTCGAGGTGCAGCCGGAGCCGCACCGTGACCGCCTGGTCGGAGACGTTCTGGTGGATGAACGAGTTCGCGAACCGGGTCAGGGACAGCACCGAGTCGTCGATGTGGACGTCGGCCTCGGCGCGGCCGCCGACCAGGTCGAGCACCTGCTCGACGATGAGGTTGGTCATGAGCGCACTCCCACTCGTACTCCCTTGAAGCGGGCCGGGGCGGCGGGGTGGCCGGTGTGCCCGGTCTGGCCCGGTTGCCCCTTGCCGCAGTTCGGTGTGCCCCAGGGCACCGTCTCCGACGACAACATGTCCATGGACCGCCAGAACAACGGACCGATTCCGGTGTACGTGGGGTTGCGCAGCACCCGCCCCCGCACGCCGTTCTTCACTTCCCAGCCGATCTCGGTACCGAACTGGAAGTTGAGCCGCCGGTCGTCGATCGACCAGGACCGGTTCGTCTCCATCATCACGCCGTCGTCCGTGGCCGCGATGATCTCCTCCAGGGTGTGCGGACCCGGCTCCAGCCCGACGTTGGTCATCCGGACCATGGGCAGCCGCGACCAGCCGTCGGACCGGACGCTGCCGCCGTAGTCCAGCCCGGCGACGGCCGCGGAGTCCCGGCCGGCGAGTACGCCCACCCAGATCCCGTCGCGGACCGCGTCGCGGGCGGCGGCCGGCGTGCCCTCGTCGTCGTAGCCGAACGAGCCCAGCGCGCCGGGGATCGTCGGGTCGATCGTGATGTTCATCAGCTCGGAGCCGTACCGCAGGCTGCCGAGCTTGTCGAGCTCCAGCCACGAGGTGCCGGCGAACGCGGCCTCCCAGCCGAGGATCCGGTCCAGCTCGATGGCGTGCCCGACCGACTCGTGGATCTGCAGCGCCAGCTGTTCGCCGCCCAGGATCAGGTCGGTCGTGGTCGACGGGCACTCCGGGGCCGTGAGCAGCTCGCGGGCCTCGGCGGCGACCCGGGCGGCGTGCGCGGGCAGGTCGAGCTGTTCGACCAGCTCCCAGCCCGCCGTGCCGTACTGGCCGCGATAACACGGGTACGACCGGCGCTGGGTCTCGAACTCGCCGTTCGCGGTGGCGCTGATCCCGCCCCCGGACTTGACGACCTTCTGCTCGATCCGGTGCCCGGCGCTGGACACGAACCAGGACCGCTGCTCCCAGAGCTGGTAGAGCGCCTCGGCCTGGTCCGCTCCGCTGTCCCGCATGGTCCGGGTGACCGAGACGAGCAGGTCCCCCTTCACGGACAGCGGCACGGTGAACGGGTCGACCTGGCACGGGCCGGCCCAGGTGTCCTGCCGGACCTCGGTGGGGACGAGCTCGAGCGCCGGGCCGGCGACGAGCCCGCTGGCCTTGGCGATGGCCGTCGCGGCGTTCCCCGCCTCGCGCGCGGCCTTCTCGGTCAGGTCGGGCACGGCCTGGAAGCCCCAGGACGAGCCGACGAGGGCGCGGACGCCGATCCCGGCGTCCTCCTGCTGGGTGAGATCCTCGATCTCCCCGTTCCGAGCGGACATCGATTCGTAGCGCCGACTCATGACCCGCGCGTCGGCGTACCGCGCGCCAGCGGCCAGAGCGGCCTCGACGGCCGCGGTGGCGACGTCGAATAGTGCCATATGTGAACCTCCTGCATGGACGTTGTGACCAGCGTTGCACGGTGGGGAGCCCCCCAGGTACCTCTATTGCCTTGCGCGGGGCCCTCCCATTCGGCAAAGTCTCTTGTCAGAAGTGGTGACGCGGGGGCGAGCCGAGCGGGGCGGGGTGGCGACTAGCCAGCTCGTGATTCAACGTGAGTGCGATGCGCTACCCGCCGCACAGCGATCACTACTGATGGTGACGCAAAATCTGGACAAACCCCCGGTACACCACTTTTTCCATAAAGCTCTTATCATTGCCTTTCGCGGGTAAAACCGGTCCAATCAACCGGGTATTTGGGCCCGCGTGACCGAGCTGTTATCGGAACGATGCAGCGCGGCGTCCACGAAGTCCGTGACGCCCGCTACTTTTCCGACGTGGGAGGGCGAGACGGGCCCACCCGCTTGGAGGAGGCACGTTCATGAGCGATACGAAGTCGACCGGCGCGGGGCAGGCCCCCGAAGCTGGCGCGACCCTGGTGGCGGACGCCCCCGAGGCGAAGAAGACCGCTATCGTCGGCCGATCCCCGGGCAAGCTCGCCTGGATGCGGCTCAAGCGCGACAGGGTCGGTGTCTTCTCGCTGGGCATTGTCCTTCTCTTCTTCGTCGTGGCCGCCCTGGCCGACGTGATCGAACTGATCTACGGCTACGGCCCGCGCACCCTGAACTCGAACCTGCTGAACGACGAGGGCCGCCCGCTCGGCGTCCTCGGCGGCATCACCTTCAGCTCGGACGGCCCGTCCAAGCACATCCACATCCTGGGTGTCGAGCCGCAGGTCGGCCGGGACATGTTCATGCAGCTGGTCTTCGGCGCGCGCACCTCGCTGCTGATCTCGGTCCTCGCGACCGTGATCTCCCTGGTGATCGGGGTCGTGATCGGCATCGTCGCCGCCTACGTGGGCGGCTGGGTCGACACCTTCCTGAACTGGTTCACCGACTACATGCTGGCGTTCCCGTTCCTGATCTTCGCCTTCGCGGCCATCCCGATCGTCAACACGTGGCTCGCTGACGACAAGGGCGAGGTCGGCGAGTGGAGCCGGATCTGGACGATCATCGTGATCTTCTCGGTCTTCGGCTGGATGGGCACGGCCCGACTGGTCCGCGGCCAGGTCCTCTCGCTCCGTGAGCGGGAGTACATCGAGGCGGCCCGCGCGGCGGGTGCCGGTCTCGGTCACATCCTGTTCCGCCAGCTCCTCCCGAACCTCTGGGCCCCGATCCTGGTGACCTTCTCCCTGGCGGTGCCGGCGACGGTGACCGGCGAGGCGGCCCTGTCCTTCCTCGGTATCGGCGTGGTGGAGCCGACGCCGGACTGGGGACGCATGATCAACAACAGCGTGCTCTGGTACCGCGAGGAGCCGATGTACATGCTGATCCCCGGTGTTTCGATCTTCATCCTGGTGCTCGCCTTCAACTTGTTCGGCGACGCCCTCCGCGACGCGCTCGACCCCAAGTCGACGAAGTAGCGGCTGCACCACCCATAGTCGTCCCACACCTGGACTGGTCCTTCCGGACGAGCCCTGAGTGTCGGGCCTGAGAGAGGAGATACCGTGCGACACCGCGTACGGGTGCTGACCATCAGCGCCCTCGCCATCGGCCTCGCCGCCGCTGGTTGCAGCAAGACCGAGAACAGCAAGGGCGAGGAAAACGCCAAGGAGCAGAAGCAGTCGATCTCGATCGACCTGAAGGGCACCACCCCGGTCCCGGCCCCCGAGGTCAAGGACGCTCGCAAGGGTGGACAGGTCCTGTGGCTCCAGGATGGCAACTTCGAGCACCTCGACCCGCAGCAGATCTACGTGGGCGACGCGCTGAGCTTCAGCACGAACCTTTTCCACCGCACGCTGACCGCGTACATCGAGCCGACGGAGGAGGGTGGCACGGTCAAGATCGTCGGTGACCTCGCCATCAACGCCGGTGAGAGCTCCGAGGGCGGCAAGGTGTGGAAGTACACCCTGCGTGACGGCCTCAAGTACGACGACGGTAGCCCGATCAAGAGCGCTGACATCAAGCACTCGATCGCCCGTTCGTTCGGCACGTTCGGTCAGCAGGGCGCGCAGTACATCCAGAACGCGCTCGACCCGGACCGCAAGTACCAGGGCCCGGACGCGGCGACCGGTGACGCTGGCGTCCCCGGTGTGGCCACCCCGGACGACAAGACGATCATCTTCACGTTCAAGGACCCGCACCCGGAGTTCCCGGCCCTGGCCGTGTACCCGAACACCACCCCGGTGCCGGCTGCCAAGGACACTGGCGCGAAGTACGAGGAGGAGTGGGTCTCCTCCGGTCCGTACAAGCGCAAGGAATACAAGATCGACAACTACCTCCTCCTGGAGCGGAACCCGAACTGGGACCCGAAGACCGACCCGGTCCGTCACCAGTACCCGGACACCATCAAGGTGGACTTCACCCCGAACCGCGCGACCCAGACCCAGCGTCTGATCGCGAGCCAGGGTGAGGACGGCGCGGCGACGATGACCTCCAGCGTCGCGCAGGAGAACATCTCGACCGTCGCGGCCGACCCGGAGCTGACCAAGCGGGTCCTGTCCGGCGTCACGCCGTACGCCAACTACATCAACATCAACACCACCAAGGTGACTGACGTTGACGTTCGTCGGGCCCTGATCTACGCGTACGACAAGGACGCGGCGATCAAGAACGCCGGCGGTAGCAAGGTCGCCGTCCCGTCGACGACGATCACGGCGCAGAACGTTCCGGGTTACCAGAACTTCGACGTCTACAAGGCCGGCCCCAACGGTGACGTTGCCAAGGCGAAGACGCTGCTCACCGGCAAGACCGTGCCGAAGCTGTCCTACTGCTTCGCCAACACGGCCGCTGGTCAGAAGGCCGCTGCGATCGTCAAGTCCAGCTTCGAGCGGGAGAACCTCTTCCAGATCGCGCTGAACCCGATCGACCGCAAGGACTACTACACCACCATCGGCAAGAAGGACACGACCTGTGACCTGATGGCCTCTGGCTGGGGTGCTGACTACCCGGACAACAACTCGACCCTTGGTGTCCTCATGGACGGCAAGCAGATCAAGGCCGAGGGCAACAACAACTACTCGTACTTCAACGACGAGGGCATCAACAAGAAGCTCGCCGACCTCCGCCTCGAGCCCGACCGTGCCAAGGCCGCCAAGGCCTACGGTGACCTCGACAAGGAGATCATGGAGAAGCACGCTCCGCTGATCCCGACCGTTTACACGCGGGCGTACACCCTGATCGGCACCAAGCTGGGTGGGGCGTTCCTGAGCCCCAACTACGCGCAGGTCAACCTCACCAACGTCTACGTCAAGGCGTAGTTGACGGTGACCCTGGCGAGCGGCGTCTCCTCCGAGTAGGGGGCGCCGCACGCCGCGGGGGGCCCGGGGTSTTCACCGGGCGCCCGCGG
>NZ_JAQZSH010000024.1:0-136243 GCF_053902585.1 Longispora urticae | reverse complement strand
GTGATGATGGCCGGGTACTGGGGCCAGCCCGAACTCACCGCCGAGACCCTGGTGGACGGCTGGCTGCGCACCGGGGACGTCGGCTACCTCGACCCGACGGGCAACCTGTTCCTCGTCGACCGGGTCAAGGACATGATCCTCACCGGCTGGGGCTCCTCGAACGTGTTCGCCCGGCCGATCGAGGACGCGCTGGCCACGCACCCCGACGTGCGGGCGGCGGCGGTGGTGGGCGTGCCCCACGAGCAGTACGGCGAGGTCGTGCACGCCTTCGTGGTCCGCTCCCCCGGGTCGACGGTCACCGCCGAGGACCTGCGCGCCGTGGTGGTCGAGAAGCTCAACGACCTGTGGTCGCCGCGCGGAGTGGACTTCGTGGACGCGCTGCCGCTGACCGGGGCCAGCAAGGTGGACAAGAAGGCGCTCCGCGCCCGGTACGTCGCGCAGCTCGCGGCGGCGTCATGACCGGCGGGGCGGGACGGCCGGGCGCGAAGGACGACAAGGTGCCGGACGACGCGGTCGGGGCAGCCGACGGGGCGCCCACCGCGGAACCGGACACGGCCGGAGCCGGAGCCGGGGATCCGGTCGGTGACCGAACCGGGACCGCGGTCGAGGACCCGGCGGGGAAGGACACCGGCAAGGACGAGCCCGAGATCGTCGTGACCGGCAGCAAGGTCGGCATGGTCAGCATCCTCGTCGCCGAGGCCGTCTCCATGGCCGGCAGCAAGGTCGCCGCGTTCGCCGTCACCTGGCTGATCCTGATCGACACCGGGAACGCGCTGCTGGTGGGCCTGATGGGTACCGCCGCGGCCCTGCCGTACGTGCTGTCGGCCGCGTTCGGCGCGCCGCTCATCGACCGGATCGGCGCCCGGCGGATCACCATCGTCTCGGACCTGCTCAACGGGGTACTGATCGGCGCGATCGCCCTGGTGTACCCGTTCGGCGTCACCCCCGTCATCGTCCTGATCGCGCTCGTCGGCATCACCACGGGCCTGGCCGACCACTCCCGCCGGGTCATGCTGACCGCCCAGATCAAGGTGTCCGGGGTGCCGACCGCCCGGATCACCTCGATCTACGACGCCATCTCCCGGATCATCACCCTGGTCGGCGCGCCGGTCGGCGGCCTGGTCATCGCCCTGCTCGGGTCGCCGACCGCCATCCTGATCAACTCCGCCTCGTACTTCGTGTGCGGCCTGGTCATGATCACCGTGCGCAACCCGCCCGGGCACCTCGACAAGGTGGCCAAGGACAAGAAGGAGCCGTACTTCGTCGCGCTGCACGCCGGCTTCGCGTACGTGTGGCGGGACCGGCTGCTCAGCGGCATGATCATGATGTTGTTCGTCACGAACCTGTGCAACCAGATCCACAACATCCTCATCCCGCTGTGGATCAAGGAGACGTTCGACTCGGCGGCCGGGATCGGCACCATCGGGGCGGCGTTCGCGCTGGGCGCGGTGCTCGGCAACCTGACGATGGCCGCGCTGGTGACGAAGATCCCGAAGTACCTGACCCTCGTGCTCGGGTACATGATCGGCGGCTCGCCCCGGTTCTTCGTCTTCGCCCTCACCGACGACCTGACCACCATGATCGTGGTCATCTTCGTCACCGGCTTCGCGATGTCCTCGATCAACCCGATCATCGGGGCGCTGCTGCTGGACAAGGCCCCGGCGAGCATGCAGGCCCGGCTCTACGGGGTGTTCACGGCCGTGGCCTGGGGCGGCATCCCGATCGGCGGGCTGCTCGGCGGCTGGGTGGCCGAGCACTACGGCGTGCACTTCACGGCGGCGGCCACCGGCACGCTGTACTTCGCCGCGACCCTGACCCCGATCATCGGGGCCAAGATCTGGCGGCAGCTGGACAACAAGCCCGGGCAGCACCCGCAGCCCGACGCCGACGCCAGGGCAGCCGGCGGGGCGCCGACCGACACGGCGGAGGCCGACGCGGTGGAGGCCCGGACCCCGGCCGAGGTGGTTGCCGTGGCCGGGGAGAGCACCCCGGCCGACGCCGGGCCGGAGTCCGACGTCGAGCCGACCCCGGCCAGGGCGTGAGACAGTGCCCGACCTAGGGGGTACGCCCCAGGAAGCCCAGGAACCGGTCGGCGGCCGGGGCGTCGGCCGGCACGGGCACCTTGAGTCCGAACGGCGCGCCCGGACCCCAGATCGTCGGGGCGTCCGCCGGCCAGCGCGACGCCAGCCGCAGCGCGTGCTCGCACAGCTCCCCGTCGAGCCGGGCGGGCACGCCGAGCGCGGTGGCCACGTCCCAGCCGTGCGCCAGGTAGTCCACGAAGTGCATCATCATGGCCGTCGACGCGGGCACCACGCCGAACTCGTGCAGGGCCAGCCGGCGCTCCGCGAAGTCCTCGGCGCCGAACGCGGCGAGGACGTCGTCGGACGCCGCCGCGTAGTCGGCCGCCGGGTCCGGGCCGAGGGTCACGTCCTCCCAGACGGCCAGGTCCACCGGCAGCCCCCGGGCGGCGGCCGCGAAACCGCGGTGCTGGCCGATCATGTGGGCCAGCAGGTCGGCGAGGTTCCAGCCCGCGCAGGGCGTCGGGCGGCCGAGGTCGTCGGCGGTCACCTGGGCGACGATCCGGCCGCAGTCGAGTACGGCCTGATGGTGCATCGGGCGAAGATCCATCCCCGTACCCTATCCGCCCCGTCCACGAAGGAGCGATGAACGTCGTGGAGTCGACCGACCCCTACTGCCTGCGCGCCGGCGAGAGCGCCGCGCTGCTGACCGGACACCCGTGGAAGCGCTTCGCCGTACTCGGCGACAGCGTGGCCGAGGGCTACGGCGACCCGGTCGAGGGCTACAGCACGCTGTTCTGGTGCGACCGGATCGCGGCGGAACTGGACGTCCCGGAATACCTCAACGTGGGCAAGTACGGGCTGAAGGCCGCCGAGGTGCTCGGCACCCAACTGGAGCCGGCGCTCGCGTTCCGCCCGGACCTGGCGCTCGTGGTGTGCGGGGGCAACGACGCCTTCATGCGCGGCTACGACCCCGACGCGGTGGACACCGCCCTGGAGACCATGATCTCCGCCCTCCAGGGGGTGGGCGCGGACGTCGTGACGGTCAGCATGTTCGACATCTCGCACAGCCCCCGCGTGCCCGACTGGCTGCGGCCGGGCCTGCGGGAGCGCACCCGGACCCTCGCGGAACGCACCGGCGCGCTCGCCGCCCGGCTGGGCACCCTGCACCTCAACCTCCGGGACCACCCGCTGGTCGCGGACCTGTCGCTGTACAGCGAGGACGGGTTGCACGGCAACGCGCGGTGCGCGGCCATCGCGGCGGCGGAGGCGGTCCGGCGGCTGGGCGCGGAGGTGGCGGCGCGCCGGCGCGTACCCGGCGAAGTGGTGTCGCTCTAGAAGGGTTCCGGGGAGGCCACCGGCGACGGTGACCTCCCCGGAAACAGGTGTCTCTCAGGACTTCAGGACCGCCTGCACGGCCGCCACCAGCTGCTCGTGGGTCGGCTGCACCGCCCGGTCCAGGTCCAGCGCGAACGGCAGCACCGCCCCGTCCGGCCGGGTGACGCGCTTCGGCGGGGCCAGCAGCCGGTGGTCCTCGACCACGGTCGCGATGATCTCGCCGCCGATGCCGCAGGACCGGTTCGAGTCGTCGATCACGACCAGCCGGCCCGTCTTCGCCACGGACGCGGACAGGCCGGCCCAGTCGAACGGGTACACCGTGCGCGGGTCGAACACCTCGATCGAGGCCTCCCCCGCCAGCTCCTCGGCGACCGCGAGCGCGGTGTGCACCAGGTGCCCGAGCGCCACGACCGTGAGGTCCGTGCCCTCGCGGGCCACCCGGCCGACCCCGATCGGGACCGGCGCGAGGGACGCGAAGTCCAGGTCGTCGCGGACCGCCAGCGCCCCCGACGGCGCGAAGAACACCACCGGGTCGTCGTCGCGGATCGCCGAGGCCAGCAGCCCGTACGCGTCGGCGGGCGTCGCCGGCAGCACGGTCTTCACCCCGACGTGCGCGAACAGGCTGTACGGGTGGTCGGAGTGCTGCCCGGCCCAACCCGTGCGCGAACCGGACCCCGGCACGACATAGGTCACCGGGACCTTCGTCTGCCCGCCCGTCATCAGCGAGAACTTGTGCGCCTGGTTGGCGATCTGCTCGAACGTGAGGAACAGCAGCGACGGGATCTGGAACTCGATCACCGGCCGCAGCCCCGCCATCGCAGCCCCGGTCGCGAAGCTGGTGAACGCCTGCTCCGACAGCGGCATGTCGACGATCCGCTGGTCGCCGTACTTCGCCAGCAGGCCCGTGGTCACCCCGGCGACACCGATGCCGATGTCCTCGCCGAGCACGACCACCGAGTCGTCGCGGGCCATCTCGTCGCCGAGCGCCCGGTTGAGTGCCTTGAGATAGGAGAGTTTCGGCATCAGTTGTTCACTCCCGTGCGTACCCGCAGGCCGGTGGCGTAGAGGTGGTCGAGCGCGTCGGCCGGGTCCGGCTTCGGGCTCGTGACCGCGAACCGCACCGCCTCGGCGAGCAGCTCCTCGATCTCGGCGTCGATCCGGGACCGCACGTCCGACGGTACCCGCGCGCCCTGGATGTCCAGCGGGTCGCGGGACCGGCCGGCGGCCAGCTCGTCCTCGGAGCGGTAGTTCAGCCGCGCCTTGTGCTCGAACGTGTGGTGCGCGTCGAACCGGTAGGTCATGCACTCGATGAAGCTGGGCCCGCCGCCGGACCGGGCCCGGATCACGGCAGCCTCGGAGACCGCCTGGACGCACTCGGGGTCCTGGCCGTCGACCGTGGTGGCCGGGATGCCGAACGCCTCCGCGCGGCCGGTGATGCTGCCCGCGACGCCGGCCTCGACGGGCATCGTGGTGGCGTACCCGTTGTTCTCGCACACGAAGATGACCGGGATCTTCCACAGCCCGGCGAGGTTGAACGCCTCCAGGAGCACGCCCTGGCTGACGGCCCCGTCGCCGAAGAAGTTGACCGCGACCACGTCGCCGGTCTCGGCGTCGGCCGTCCGCTGCGCCCGGCGCGCCCACGCGGCGCCGGCCGCGATGGCCCCGCCCGCGCCGACGATCCCGTTCGCCCCGAAGATGCCGAGGCCGAAGTCGGCGGCGTGCATCGAACCGCCCCGGCCCTTGTTCAGCCCGGTGACCCGGCCGGCGAGTTCGGCCATCATCCGGACCGGGTCGGCGCCCTTGGCCAGGACGTGCCCGTGTCCCCGGTGCGTGCTGGTGATGATGTCGTCGCGCCGCAGCGCGCCGCAGACCCCGGCGGCGATGGCCTCCTGCCCGATGTACGGGTGGATGCCCCCGACGATCTCGCCGGATCGGACCAGCTCGATCGCGCGTTCCTCGAACCGGCGGATCAGCCGCACGGTCCGGTACAGCTCAGCGGAGTCCATCTGAATCCTTTCAGCGGTTCTGTGGGCGGGTTGGCCGGGGCGCCGACGCGGTGTCGTCGGGCCCCGACCGGTTCCGCTAGCGGCTCTGGATGGCCGCGAGAATGCCGTCCCACAGCGCGACGCGGGCGTCGAGCGCCGCGTTGACGGTGTCGGCGCAGTCCTGCCACTTCTGCTCGTCGTCGCCGCACAGGTCGGCCACGAACGCATAGCGCGACATCGTTGTTGCTCCTCTACTGGTCGCCGCGACGCCACAGCGTCGGGCAGAACTCGGGGTCGGCGTAGTCCGGCCGACCATCGGCGGTCCGGCGGACCAGCGCGTCGTGGTTGTACATCGCGAGCGACCCGTCGGACAGCTCGTACCGGCGGTTCTCGTTCGCCCCGTCCTGCAGGTGCAGGGACACCGCGCGCCGCGGCGTACCGCTGACGTTGGGGCCGCTGCCGTGGTACGTCTTGCAGTGGTGGAAGTTCATGTGCCCCTTGGGGATCACGATCGGGATCTTGGTGACCTCGACGTTGTTGTACGCGGCGTTCTCGTCGAGCATCAGCTCCAGCTCGGAGCGGTCCCGCTCGGCGAAGTGCCGGACGACGCTGTCGCGCAGCCCGATCTCCTTCCACCGGTGGCTGCCGTCGACCATGGTGATGGTGCCCATCTCGACGGTGCAGTCGTGGAACGGGATGAACGCGGTGAGCATCTTCTCCGACGTGGACGACGCCCAGTAGTGCTTGTCGAAGTGCCAGGGCACGATGTTCGACGGCTCGCCCTCGATCGGCGGCTTCATGATCAGGGTGCTCTGGAAGATCCGGATCTCCTCGGCCTCCGCCAACCGGGCCGCGACGGCCCCGATCAGCGGCTTGCTCAGGATCCGGCCGAGGACGTCGTGCTCGTAGTGCACGTAGTCGTTGTGCCGCTGCACGGGGCCGTGCGACGGCTCCCAGTAGGCGAGCTTCGGCGGGCGGACGGGCAGCAGCCGGTCGCGCTCGCCGCCGTAGTACCGCTCACTGGCCGCGACGAGCTCGTCGATCTCGGCGTCGGTGAGGAGCTGCTTCGACAGGTACCAGCCGTGCTCCGCGTAGAACGCGACATCCTCGTCGGAGGGCAGCAGCGCGCGCTCCTCGTCGGTCAGTGCGAAAGTGTCCAGCATGGTGGGGGTCCTCCTCGTTAGCTGGCCGCGCCGGAGCGTTCCCGCTCCTTGGCCTCGTACAGCGCCTTGATGTTGCCGCTGCCGAACGTGAGCGCCCCGTGCCGCTCGATGACCTCCAGGAAGAGGGTCCGGCGGATGTGCATCGACTGCGTGAAGATCTGGAACATCTGTCCCCAGTGGTCGCGGTCCACCAGCACGCCGAGCTTCTGGAGCTCCGCGAGCGGCAGGTCGACCGGGCCGAGCCGGCTCTCCAGCGTCTCGTAGTAGCTGTCCGGGGTGGACAGGAACTTGACGCCCCGGCTGGCGAGCGTGGCGACGGTCTGCACGATGTCCTTGGTCTGGAAGGCCAGGTGCTGGACCCCCGCGCCGGCGTGCCACTGGAGGAAGTCGTCGATCTGCCCCGGCGTGCGGGTGGTGTCCGGCTCGATCAGGGTGAAGGTGACACCCTTCGACGGGCTCTGCACGACCTTGGAGTCCATGGCCTGGCCGCCGACCTCGATGTACTCCTCGAAGATCTCGGAGAAGCCGAAGACCCGCTCGTAGTACTCGGCGGTGGTGGCCAGTTCGCCGGCGGGCACGCAGATCGCCGCGTGGTCGATCAGTTCGAGCAGGCCCTCGTCGGGCGCCTTGTCGGCCTTGAGCATCTTGATCGCGCCCGGCAGGAACGTCCGGGTCGGCCCGTGCCGTTCGACCAGGCGGTGCGCGACGTCCCCGAAGCCGGAGACCGTGGCGGTCACCACCCGGGACTCGTCGTCGGCGTACGTCGCGGGGGCCTCGAGTGCCTCCGCGCCGCGCCGGACGGTCTCGGCGTACACGGCCTCGACGTCGTCGACCTCGAACGCGATGATCGCGACGCCGTCGCCGTGCCGGCCCACGTACCGGGTCGCCGGGTGGTCAGGGACGAGCCCGGAGGTGAGCACGATCCGCACGTCCCCCTGGCGCAGCAGCAGTGAGCGCTGCCCGGCTAACCCGGTCTCCGGGCCGCCCTGGCCACTGATCCGGAATCCGAACGCCGTGCAGAGGTAAAAGGCCGTTTGTCTCGCATCACCGACATAGAACTCTACGTGGTCAATTCCAGAGATGTTCACTGCAACCTTCTTTCAGTGTTCGTGCGCTGCGAGTTGGGGTTTCGCGCGCACGAACCCCGTGCGCCTGCATTCGCGGGTAAAAAGACGATAGCCACGTCGTGAATCTTTCTCAATACGACCTCCGGACCGACCTCAGTGGAGGTATCCAAAATGGAGTCACACAGTCGCACTCCGTTCATGCGACCGCATTTCCCGCGTACCGGCCCGCCCCAACAACAGGCTGATGTTCTGTCCGCCGAACCCGAAGGAGTTGGACAGCGCGTAGGAGATCCGGCCCTGCCTGGGACCCTTGCGGACATGGTCCAGGTCGCAGGCGGGATCCGGGTCCTCGAGATTGTGGGTGGGCGGCAGCACTTCCCGCCCGATCGCCAACGCACAGGCGGCGGCCTCCACCACTCCGGAGGCGCCCAACAGGTGACCGGTGACCGATTTCGTCGAACTCACCGGCGGTCCCGAATGGCCGAAGACGGCGTGGGTGGCAATGGTCTCGGCGACGTCCCCGAGTTTCGTACTCGTGCCGTGCGCGTTGAGATATCCGATATCTTCCGGTGATACGCCCGCCGACGTCAGCGCGCGGCGCATGCACTCGGCCGCGCTGGCCCCGTCGGGACGCGGCGTGGTCGGGTGGTGCGCGTCGGTCGTGCCGCCCCAGCCGGCCACGTCGGCGTACCCGGCGGCCCCTCGCGCGTCGGCGTGCTCCGTGCGTTCGAGGACCAGGAAACCCGCCCCCTCGCTGAGCACGAACCCGTTGCGGCGCGCGTCGAACGGGCGGGAGGCCTGGGTCGGGTCCTCCCAGCCGCGCGCCAGGGCCCGGGCGTTGTCGAAGGTCTCCGCGAACGTCGGGAACAGCGGGGCCTCACTGCACCCGCAGACCACCACGTCGGCGTCGCCCGAGCGGATCAGGCGCATGCCCTCGGCGATGGCCTGCGCGCCGGCCGCGCACGCGGTGGCGACCGTGGACGAGTACCCCCGGATGCCGTACCTGATCGCGATCCGGGCCGCCGCCATGTTCGGCAGGATCCCGGGCAGCAGGTACGGGCTCACGGCCGCCTTCCCGCGCGCCACCCGCTGGGTGACCGTGGCCTCCAGGGTGGCCATGCCGCCGACCCCGGCCCCGATCACGGCGATCCGGTACGGGTCGACGTCGCGCCCCACCTCGATCCCCGCGTCGGCCAGGGCGTCGCCGGCGGTGAGCAGCGCGAGCAGGGTGACCCGGTCGATGGTGCGCAGCTCGGGGCCGGAGAACAGCGACTTCGGGTCGATGGCCTGGGCGAACCCGGCGACCTCCAGGGAGCCCTCGACGAGGTGGCCCTCCGGCGGCCGGGTGATCCCGGACCGGCCGGACAGCAGCGCGTCGAACACGGCGTCCGGGCCGCGGCCGACGGGCGTGACCAGGCCGATGCCGGTGATCGAGACGCCGGTCATGCCGTCACCCCGCTTCGCTCGGCGGGCACGCCCGCCACCCGGCAGAGTCCCCTGGTCGCCCGCTGACGCCCGCTCATGCGTTCAACTCCGCGAGGTGCCGCTCCCGGAGCACGAGCTTGCGGACCTTGCCGGTCGCCCCGGTCGGGACGTCCTCCTCGCGGACCACCACGACCTTCCGCAGCGTCGCGCCGACCCGCTCCCCGAGCGCGGCCCGGACCCGGTCGGTCCGGTCGGCCTCCGGGTCCGCGTCGGCGGCGAGCACGACCAGCACGTCGGTGACGACCTCGTCGCCCTCGCGGACCGCGACCACGGTGCAGTCGCGCACGTCCGCGCACGCGGCCAGGATCCGCTCCTCCGACATCGAGGTGTGCAGGTAGCCGCCGTCGGGCAGCTCGACCGAGTCGATAGCGCGGTCCATGTGGTAGTAGGAGCCGGCCTCGTCGCGGTACACCAGGTCGCCGGTCAGGTAGTAGCCGTTGAGCCGGGACCGGTACGTGGTGACCGAGTCGTTCCAGTAGCCGGGGGCCAGGGTCGGGGACTTCACGCCCAGGTGGCCGACCTCGCCGGGGCCGAGGAGGTCGCCGTCGAGGTTGAGGACCGCGATGTCGGCGAACAGGTAGGGGCGGCCGATGCACCGGCCGTACTTCTCCGTGTCCGTGCCGTGCGTGACGTGGAACATCGAGTGCCCCATCTCGGTGGACCCGAGGCCGTCGATGAACCGGGAGCCGGGCACCCGGACCTTGCCCTGCCGGGTCACGGTGTCGTGCGAGCCGACCGCGACCAGGGGCCGGATGTGCGCCTCGTGCGCGCAGTCGCCGGTGTTGAACCAGATCCGCACGGAGTCCAGGTCGTGCTTCGCCAGGTCGATCTTGCTCAGCTCCGACCAGGTGACGGCGAACCCGAACACCCCGGCGGGCTTCCAGTTCTCGATCGCGTCGAGCACGTACGGGCCGGCCTGCGAGGACAGGGCCAGGAACTCCGCCCGGTTGCCGAGCGCCTGGTTGACCATGAGGATCGTGGCCGTGTGCGGGGCGGGCAGCGCGTTGAGGATCCGGTTCACGCCCTGGGCCTGCGGCATGGTCAGCAGGTGCCGGGTGGCGGCGAACAGGCTGCTGTGCGAGGCGACCACGGCCTTCGGCAGGCCGGTCGTACCCGACGAGTGCGTGATCGCGATCGGGTCGTCCTGGTGGTGCCGGTAGGGCTCGGGGGCCGCGGAGGGGTCACCGGTGCCCAACTCAGACAGATCGCCGAGGTGGGGAGCGTTCAACTCAGCTGTGCCGAGCAACTCGCGGTGGGCCGCGTCGGTCAGCACCCCGCTGGCCCGCAGCCGGCGGATGTACTCGGCCGCGATCTCCCCCGACAGGTTCCCGTTGATCAGGGCCGGGATCGCGCCGAGCCGGTTGAGGGCCAGGAAGGTGAGGATGTGGTCCGCGGCGGTGCTGGTCCAGACGGCGATGACGTCCCGGCGGCCCACGCCGTGCGCGTGCAGCCAGGCGGCCCGGGCGGCGACCCGCTCGTCGAGCAGCCCGATGCTCATCTGCTGCCAGGCCGGGTGGCCGTCGACGTCCGTGTCGAACGTCAGGCCGGGCCCGTCGCGGTCCACCCCGTGCGCGAGCACCGTGGCCAGGACGTTACCGGCGCCGATGCCGGGGTCGGCGGCGAGCGCGCCCCGGATGCTCTTGACAGTCACTGTTGTTCTCCTCCACGCACGAGCACGGCCTGCGCGCTGTCCGGTTCTTGTTCGACGTGCACGATCAGTGCCGAGTCGGCGTCGCCGTCCTCGATGAGCAGTGCGGCGAGTTCCAGCCCGTCCTCCAGCGGCTCGCCCAGCGGGCACACGGACACCACGGGGCCGGTGAGACCCCAGCGGGCCGCGATGTGGCCGGCGACGGCGTTGGGCACCGACTGGAAGAACAGCAGTGGGCCGACCCGCTTCGCGGCGTCCACGGCCGTCGCGACCCCGGTGGCGGTGCCCAGGTCCCCGCTGGTGCTGACGATCACGACCGCGGTGCGACCCAGACCCTCATGGGGGTACCGGGCCAGGCAGCGCTCCGCCGCCCCCGCCGCCAACGGGCTGAACGAGGAGGCCACGAACCCGGCGATCTGGGTCGGCTTCTCGTCGGCCGGCCAGACGACCTCGGCGAGTACTTCCAGCGTCCTCATAGCGCCTCCACCAGCAGTGCCGTGTTCGCGCCGCCGAACGCCGCGTTGAGACTCAGCGCGTACGGCGTCTTCGGCGGCCGGGGCGCGTCGAGGATCAGGTCGAGCGCGCACTCCTCGTCCGGGCCGAGGAAGCCGGCGTTGGTGGGCAGCTGCCCGGCCCGGACCGCCGCGACGGTGAGCACGAGTTCCAGCAGCCCGGAGGCTTCGAGGGCCTGGCCGTGCAGCGCCTTGGTGGAGCTGAGCGGCGTGCCCCCGAGCCCGGCGAGGCGCAGGGCCGCCGTCTCGGACACGTCGCTGAAGCCGGTACCGGAGCCGTGCGCGTTGACGTAGCCGACCTCGGACGCGGGGATGCCGGCCCGGTCGAGGGCCGCCCCGATCGCCCGGGCCATCCCGGTGCCGTCCGGGCGCGGCTGGCACACGTGGTACGCGTCGCCGGCCCGGCCCCAGCCCGCGAGCCTGGCCAGCGGGTGCGCGCCCCGGGCCCGTGCGGCGGCGGCCGACTCCAGCACGACGGCGGCCACCCCGTCGCCGAGCAGCAGCCCGGTCCGGCCCGCGCTGAACGGGCGGACCCGGCCGTCGGTGGCCAGCGCCCGGCCCGCGTCGAACAACGCGAACTGGTCGGCGTCCACCAGGTAGCCGGCGGCGACCACGAGGCGGTCGTACCGGCCGAGGGAGATCAGGGCCGCCGCGTCGGCGACGGCGGTGCTCGCGGCGACACACGCGCTGGTGTACACCCGCAGCGGGTCGCCGAGGCCCGCGCGCCGGGCGACGCCGCGGGCGAGGGCCGCCGCCGACCACTCCCACCGCCGACCGGGCTCGATCCGGGCCTGGTCGGGGTCGGCGTGCACGGCGAGCAGCAGCGGGGTGTCGGGGAGCGACTCCGCCGCCAGCCCGGCGTCCCCGGTGGCCGAGGACACCGCGGCCACCAGGTCCTCCGACAACGACGGCGTTCCCGGCATCGCCGCCGCGACCGTCACCCGACGGCCCGACACGTCGAACCGTCCGACCGGCGCGAAGGCCGGCGTGCCGGCGAGCACGCCGGCCAGGAGCGGGTCCAGGCCCCGGCCGTAGCCGCTGGCCACGGACATGCCGGTGACCAGCACCCCCCGGCCGTCCCGGACGTTCCGCTCCACGGTGTCAGTCATCTCAGATCTCCGCCAGGGCGTCCCGGAGGACGCCCACCGCTCTATCTATTGTGGACATTTGGGCCAGACTGTCATCGTCCAGGTCGAGTTCGACCTCGTAGCGCTGCTCGACCTGGTGGACGAGCCACGCCAGTTCGAGCGAGTCGATCCGCTCGGCGACCGCCTCCACCGGGCGGTTGCCGTAGCTGGCGAGCATGGCGACGACGTCGCCGCGCTCAGGGGCCGGCAGGGTCACGCCGCCACCCGGGAGCCGACGAAGGCCGAGAACTCGCCGACCGTCATGACGGCCATCCGCTCCGACTCGTCCTCGTTGAACTTCACGCCGTACTGCTCCTCGACCCGCACGGCCAGCTCGGCCAGCGCCAGGGACTCCAGGTCCACGCCGGCCGGGCCGAGCGTGGTCTCGTCGTCGAGGCCCTCGACGTCGTAGTTCATCTCTTCGAGGGCCTTCACCACGAACTCACGAATGTCGGTGCTCATTGGGTTACTTCCTTCTGTACGGGTAGATCTCGGACGGTCCGCAGATCAGGCTTCGTCGGCCGGAGCCGCCCCACGCAGCTGCGCCGCGTCCCGGACGAGCTTGCCCGTCGCGGTCCGGGGCAGCTCGCGGACGAGGTGCAGGGTCTTGGGCCGCTTGAACGGCGCCAGTCGCTCGGCGATGGCGCCCTCCAGTCCGGCGGCGGCGGACGGGTCGCCGAGCTGCACGTACGCCTCGATCCCGGCGGCGTGCACCACCACGGCGGCGGCGACCCCGGGCAGCGCGGCGAGGGTGTGCTCGACCTCGGTCAGGTCGACCTTGAGGCCGCCGACCGACACCTGTGAGTCGTTGCGCCCGCGCACCGTGACCAGGCCGGTGGCCGGGTCGACGCTGCCGGCGTCCTTCGTGCACAGCCAGCCGTCGACCCACCGGGTCGGGTCGGACAGGCCGAGGTAGGGCGAGGCGGGCATGCCGATCCACAGTTCGCCGTCGCGCTCGGCGACCTCGATGCCGGGCGCGGGGCGGATCGAGGGCCGGTGCGCGCCGTACAGGTCGGTGCCGATCACCCCGACCTCGGTCATGCCGTACATGTTGCCGAGGATCGCGTCGTAGCGGCCCACGAACGCGGCGGACACCTCGGCGCGGACCAGTTCCCCGCCGGTCGTCATGCGCTTGAGCTGGGGAAGCTTCGGCGGCTCGTTCGTCGAGGCGAGCAGCTCGATGTGGAAGGGCACGCCGATCAGGGTGGTCGGGGCGTCCCCGGCGGCGACCGCCTTCAGGATGCCGTCGACGGTCATCCGGCCGGGGAGGACCAGCTCGACGCCGGCGTGCAGGCCGTACAGCAGGCCGCCGACCAGGCCCAGCACGTGCACCATCGAGGCCAGCAGCACGACCCGTTCGCCGGGCAGCGGCACCCCGTCGATCCGGGTGTACCGCTCGATCTCGGCCACCAGGTTCGCGGCGGTGCGGCCGATCACCTTGGACGGGCCGGTGGAGCCGGAGCTGAGCTGGATCACGGCGTGGTCGGTGGTCGCGGGCCGCCCCGGGTAGGGGTGCACCGACTCGACCACGTCCACGAACGCGCGGAGCGCTCCCCCGCTGACCTTCTCCGGGGCGACGACGACCTGGGGCAGCACCCGTTCGAGGGCCCGGTCGATCTCGTGGGCGGTCAACCGGTGGTCCAGGAGTGTCACCTGTGCCCCGATTCGCCACGCGGCGAGTAGATTTACCACATAGGACAGTGAGGGCGGCAGCCGGAGCGCCACGGAGCCGCCCCGGGACAGCCCGGAGGCCGCGAGCCGGGCCTGCCGCTCGCCGACGAGCCGGCGGAGAGTGATCCGATCAATGGGACTGTCAAGAACAAGACAGATTTCGCTGTCGTCGCCGGCGAGTAAGACCTCGTCGACCCACTCGGGGCCGACCACGGACTCCACGCCCCGAGATCCCTTGTCGGTCATCGAAACTCCGTGCCTCTCGTGACGCACTCCGGGTACACGAAAAACCGCTGATCTTGATTGACCAGCCCGTGCACCACAGTGACATTCATCTACTTATCCGGTATGCACACTCTGGACTTTCGTTGCCGGAGATCCTAAATCCAAACTGGACCCGATCACCATTGGTGCGCAGCGTACCAACGGATTTCTCCGTCCGGCAATAGTGGATATGAACGAGGCCTTCGTTTACGATCCGTCAGTTCAAATCGACCTACATTAATGTAAAGGAAGCCCGGGTGGTGTGCGAATCCACCCAGGTACACCGATAGCAGGCAGGCAATGCGGCTTTACCGGTCACTATCCGCTGTGTACTGTCACCTTCCACCGACCCCGTGGAGGAGACCCCCGTGCCGCTCGATCCACAAGTGCAGGACATGCGCACCCAAAGGATGCGGAACAGTACTCCGCAGCTCTACACGTTGTCTCTCGAAGAGGCGCGAGAGGCAGATCTCGCCTCAATCCGGGCGTCCGGCGGCGATCCCGAACCGGTGCACGAGGTCATTGACATGACGATTCCCGGTCCGGGCGGCGCGCTCCCGATCCGGATCTACCGTCCCGAAGGCCCCGGACCATTCCCCACGCTGACGTATTTCTTCGGCGGCGGTTGGACTTTGGGTAGCATCGACACCTCGGACGGTATCTGCCGGGCCCTCGCGAATGCGGCCGACTGCATGGTCGTGACAATCGGATACCGCCTCGCACCGGAAACAAAGTTCCCCGGTGCGATCGAGGACTGTTTCGCGGCACTCCGGTGGATTGATACCCATGCGAAAGAGATCGACGCGGACCCGGCCCGGATCGCCGTCGGCGGCGACAGCGCGGGCGGCAACCTCGCCGCGGCGGTCACCCTGCTCACCCGCGAGCGCGGCGGCCCGGCCCTGGTCGGCCAGCTCCTGGTCTACCCGAACACCGACTACTTCTCCGACACCGCGTCGCTGCGGGAGAACACCGACCCGTGGCTGTTCAACCAGACGTCCGTGTCC
Organism: Longispora urticae; assembly: GCF_053902585.1. Classification (NCBI taxonomy): domain Bacteria; kingdom Bacillati; phylum Actinomycetota; class Actinomycetes; order Micromonosporales; family Micromonosporaceae; genus Longispora; species Longispora urticae. Next base: position 120,961 of record NZ_JAQZSH010000024.1, on the reverse strand, counting down.
TGGTACTGGAAGCACTACCTGACGGACCCCGAGCAGGGCCGCGACCCGCTCGCGTCACCCCTGCGCGCCGAGGACCTCAGCGGGCTGCCCGCCGCGCTGGTGATCACGGCCGAGTACGACCCCATCCGCGACCAGGGTGAGCAGTACGCCGAGCGGCTCCGGCAGGCCGGGGTCCCCACGGAGCTGACCCGGTACGACGGGATGGTGCACGGCTTCTTCGCGATGTCCGGCACGCTCGACGGCGGGAAGCGGGCGATGGCGCAGGCCGCCGACCAGCTGCGCGCCTGGTTCGCGCCGGCCTGACCGGCTCCCGGGACCTCGGTCCCGGGCCTCCCGGCCCGGAACAGTCCGTGGGGCCGGCCTCCCAACCGGCCGGCCCCACGGAGACCACTACCCCCTCAGGGGGTTGCGACGCAGAGGCGATGGGGCCCCGCTACCGCGGGGCCCCATCGGTCGTTCTCAACGCACAGAGGCGAGTCTTAGAACGCGAGCTCGCGCTGGCCCGGCTCGACCTCGAACTGCAGAACCTGGTTCGGCTCGACCTCGAACTGCAGGGCCACGTTCGGCTCGATCTCGGCGAAGGCGATGTTCGGCTCAATTTCAAAGCGAGTCATGAGACTCTCCTCTCATAGTCATTTTCAGAACACTGCACAACACGACCCGACTGCCGACCCGGTCTCGACAGTCCCCGCGTCAGGGTGGCCACTGAGTGACACAGCTCGATCACTGCAATGCCGTTACACGACGGGAAACACCTCGACCGACCCGGCACGTAACTCCAGGTCGCCGGTTCAGCATCCATCCACAAGGGAACCGTGTCAACAGTGGACGGCGACGTTGGACCATTGTGAGACTTTCAATGACACCCAACCCGACCACGCTCGGCGTAGCCTTTCAAACCGCCCACCGAGGTGTCGGACGGACAACGAAAGGGCCCCCGGTCGAGACCGGGAGCCCTTTCGTTTCGCGCTATATGTATTAGAGCGTCCGCGTGCGGGCGCCGCCGACCTCTACCTCGAAGTTGATCTCGAAGCTGCCGACCCCGACCTCGAAGTTGAGTTCGAAGGACCCGGGGGTGACCTCACGACGAGCCATGACGGCTCTCCTTTCGGTTGTGGAAAGTGCACCTGCAGGCACAAGCATCGCTCCACACAGGACGGTCGTCAAGAGGCGAGTTCGTGTTCGACCAGCGCGGCGAGCCGCCTGACCCCCTCCTCGATCTCCGCCGGGGTCAGCCAGCTGCACGACAACCGCAGGGCGTGCTGCCCGCCGTCGACATAGAAGAAACTCATCGGGGTCCACAGCACGCCGAACTCCCGGGCGGAATACTCCAGCACATCCTCATTCACCCGGAACGGAACGTCGACCACCACGAAGAATCCGCCATCCGGCACATTCCACCGAATGCCGCGTTCCGTGCGCGCCGGTTCCGGGAAACACCGGTCGAGCGCCGCCAGAGTCGTCTCCAGATTGCGCCGGTAGAACGCTATCTTGTCCCGGTTCGCGGTGCGCAGGCTGTAGTGCGACTCGACGAGTACGCCGCCGATCACCGCCTGCGCGATCGGGGACGTGTTCACGGTCAGCATGCTCTTGATCGCCGACAGCTCGGTCGCCAGCAGGGTGCGCCGGCCGGCCGCGTCGACCACGGTCTGGTCGGCGACCAGGAACCCGACCCGCGCGCCCGGGAACACCGACTTCGCGAACGAGCCGAGGTAGATCACCCGCTGGTCGGTGTCCAGTGCCTTCAGGCTCGGGGTGGGCGCGTCCGACAGGCCGAACAGGCCGTACGGGTCGTCCTCCAGGATCAGCAGGTCCTCGGCGGCGGCCACCTCCAGCAGCCGGCGGCGGATCCCGAGGCTGACCGAGACGCCGGACGGGTTGGAGAAGTTCGGCACCGTGTACAGCGCCCGGGGCCGCAGTCCGCGCGCCCGCGCCGCCCGGGCCACCGCCGCCACCGCCTCCGGGTCCACGCCGTCCGGGGACTCCGGTACCGGGACGACCTCGATGCCGAGCAGCCGGGCCGCGCCGGTGATCCCGACGTAGCACGGCTCGACGGCGAGCAGGACGTCCTCGGGCCCCGCGCACAGGCCGCGCAGCGCGATGACCATGGCCTCCTGGCAGCCGGCGGTCACGGCGACCGCCTCGGCCGGCACGTCGATGCCCTCGTCGGTGGCGAGCAGCCGGGCGATCAGGTCGTGGATCTGCCCGTTCGTCCGGCCGTACTGCATCAGGGCCCCGCGCACCTGGTCCGGCGTCCGGCCCCGTGCGGCGAGGTGGTCGGTGTACACGTCGAGGAACTTGTGCACGTCGGAGACGTCGTAGAAGCCCTCGTAGGGGCGGCCCGCGGCGAGGGAGATCGCGTCCGGGAACCGGCCGGCGACCTCGTTGAGGAAGTTCATCGACGCGGACACCGGGTCCGAGATCGACACGTGCAGGGCTTCTCGGCTCAGTTCCACGGGGTCACCGCCGTCCGGTCGATGTCGGCCAGGCGCGGCCGGCCGGCCAGCGCCATCGTGTGCCGGAGCTCCTCGGTGACGAGGTCGAGCACCCCGGCCACCCCGTCGGCGCCGTCGGCCGCGAGGCCCCACAGCACCGGGCGGCCGAGCAGGACGGCGTCCGCGCCCAGGGCCAGGGCGCAGAACACGTCGGTGCCCCGCCGGATCCCGCCGTCGACCAGGACCGGGATCCGGCCCGCGACCTCGGCGACGACCTCCTCCAGGGCGCGCAGGCTGGCCACGGCCGTGTCGAGCTGGCGGCCGCCGTGGTTGGACACCACGACCGCGTCCACGCCGTGCTCGCAGGCCAGGGCGGCGTCCTCGGCGGTCAGGATGCCCTTCAGGACCAGCGGCAGCCGGGTCAGGCCGCGCAGCCAGGCCAGGTCCGCCCAGGTCACGGTCGTGTCGAAGGTCTCCACCGCGTGCCTGTCCAGCGCGGAGCCGCCCTCGGTGCGCTCGTGGGTGGCTGCCATCAGCTCGGCCTCCAGGTTCACGGCCCGCACCGACGGGTCCACCGCGAAGCCGTTGCGCTGGTCGCGGAGCCGGCGGCCGATCCGGGGGGCGTCGACCGTCAGGACGAGGGCGCCGTAGCCGGCCGCCTCCGCGCGGGCGACCAGGTCGGCGAGCACGTCGCGGCGGCGCAGCCAGTACAGCTGGAGCCACAGCGGGCCCGACGCCTCCTTCGCGATCTCCTCCAGCGGCTGGCTGGCGAAGATGCTCACCACGAACAGCGCCCCGGCCGCGCCCGCGCCGCGCGCCGTGGCGAGTTCCCCCTCGGGGTGCATCAGCCGGTGGTACGCGGTCGGGGCCACCGCCACCGGGGTGGCCAGCGCGGCGCCCAGCAGGGTGGTCCGGGGATCGGGGTCGGACACGTCGACGAGGACCCGGGGCCGCAGCGCCAGGTCCGCGAACGCCTGCCGGTTGGCGGCCAGGGTGCGCTCGGCGCCGCTGCCACCGTCGACGAAGTCCCAGACCTCGGGGGTGAGCCGATCACGGGCGATCGGCTGGTAGTCCTCAACGCACAGTATGGACACGTGGCCTCCTCTGGGGAGTCAATGTAACCGGCTGTCCACGCAGGACCAATGCCAGATCCACCAGAGGGGTACGCCGCGCGCCGGGTTCTCCTGATCTGTCTCGCGATGGTGGTTCCGGGCGTGTTCGCGCTGGTCGGGCGCCCGCGCACCCGGCTCCGCCGTACCCGTCGAAGGGGTTATGCCCGGAAAGCCGCGCGCAGCGCCGGGATGGTGTGGTCCGCGTCCGTGTGGTGCACGACCCGCATGCCCAGGGCGGCGGCCGGCTCCAGGTAGGCGGCGATGTCGTCCACGAAGACGCACGAACCGGCCGGCAGGCCCAGCCGGTCCACGGTGAGCGCGAAGATCCTCGGGTCGGGCTTGCGCAGACCGACCCGGTCGGAGATCACCACCACGTCGGCCCGGTCGTCGAGGTGCCACGGCGCGTAGGGGTCGAAGTAGTCCGAACCCCACGAGTTGGACAGGATCGCGAGCTTCGCCCCGCCGGCCCGCAGCTCCGCGGCGGCGGCGAGCATCCGCTCGTCGGGGCGCAGGTCGGCGGCCATCCGGGCCAACAGGCCGTCCGGGTCCACCCCCAGCCGGGCGCCGGCCTCCCGCTCGAACTCCGCCTGGCCGATCGCGCCCTGCTCCAGGTCGCAGATCAGCCGGTGGCCGGCCGGGTCCCGGGTGACCAGGTCGACCAGGGCGCCCGGGGCGAGCCCCTCCCGGTGCTCGAAGGCCCGGAGGCAGGCCCAGAAGTCGGTGGTCAGGACCCCACCGAAGTCGAGGATCAGTGCTGAGGGGAGCACGGTCATGGATCGCCCTTCGCGGCGAGGGATTCGGCCTTGACGGCGATGAGCTCCCGGCGCAGGGAACGCCCGGACGCCGCACCGGTGGCCAGGGCCCGGCGGGACAGCCGGTCGAGCCGGCTGAGGTTCTGCGCGTGCTGCACCTGCGACGCGAGCCCCAGGGCCGCGAGCGCGTCGGTGCAGGCCCCGTCGACCTCGGCGGCCCCGAACCGCGCCTCCGCCCGGTCGAGCAGCGCGGTGCACCGGTGCCGGGCCATCGAGTCGTCGAACCGGTCGATCGCGGAGTCGAGCAGGGGCTCCGCCTCCCGGTACCGCCCGAGGCGGACCAGGTCACCGCCCTCGTACGCCAGCAGCTTGTCGTGGTTGAACCCGCCCAGCCCCAGCCAGGCCGTGTCGTCGTCGGGCACCCGGTCCAGGGCGTTGCGGGCCCGGGCCAGGTGCTCGCGGCAGCCCAGCTCGTCGCGCAGCGAGGCGCACCGCTCCGACGCCACGGCCGACACCCAGGCCCGGGTCTCCCACGAGGCGCCGGTGGCGGCCAGCTCGCAGGCCAGCGTCGCGTACTCCAGGCCGTCGCGGTGCCGGCCCGCGCCGTAGGACACGGCGAAGCTCTTCCCGCCGAGCACCACGGCCTGCAACTCCGGGTCGTCGAGCGCCCGGGCGGCGCGCCAGCCCAGGTCCAGATAGGGCAGGGCGGCCTCCTGCCAGCCCAGGTCCATCATCAGCAGCACCCCGGTCAGCGCGGCCATCTCCCCGATCGTGCGGACCAGGGCGGTCCGGATCTCCGGCGGCTGCTCGGCCGGCCGGAGCGACACGGCCAGGTCGAGGTGGGCGCGCGCGGCGGGCACCAGCTCCGAGGAGGGCACCGAACGATACGACCGCCGGTAGCCGGCCGCCACGTCCCGCAGGTGGACGAGGGCCTCGGCTCCGACCCGCTCCCCGGACTCCGGTCGGACGAGCCCCGGATCGATGTCGGCGAGCCCGGCGGCCGTGGCCGCCGCTCCGATGACGAACGTGCGCCGCAGCATCTCACTCCAGTCGCCGACGTTGCTCCCCGGAATTCTATCCACGCCCGCCGCTTGACCGCGATAGATGGAGATCAACTCCGCGTTGGCCGACAGCGCCCGGTCACAGCGCTCCGCCAGGCGCAGCGAACCGGGCTGGCGGCCGTGCTCGACGTGCGCGATGTAGGTGTAGTCGAAGCTGGTCGCGACCCCGAGCTGGCGCAGGGAGTACCCCGCCTGCGTGCGCAGCCGGCGCAGAGCCTGCCCGAACGTCTCACCATCCATCGTGGACCTCGCGTCTTCGTCGACCGGTCGACCCCGGCTGACCAACACCGGACCAACATCGACCTACTTCCGGAGCACGGACCGTAGGGATGACGCTACTCAGAAGGGACGGATGATCGCTACGGTGCAGTACGATCAACATTTCGCCCGAACCGGGTCGGGGGGCGTGGACGTCGGATGACAGCGGGCCGGCGACTACGCCCCCATCAGGGCATATTCACGCTTGTCGGGCTCGCCGGGGAGAGCGCCGGCACCGGGCTCATTTCCGGCAGACCGGGAATCTTCTCCCCGGGGGCCGCCCGGTAGGCGGACGACACCGCGCGCCACACCCCCGCGGGCAGGTCCGGCCGGGCCCGCGTCGTGCCGACCCGCACCGGGCCGGGGACCGCCGTACCCACCCAGACCACCGTGGCCAGTCCGCCGCCCACGCCGGCCGCCCACACGTCCGAGCTGTCCGCCGTCTCCCGCCACCGGACCTCCCCCGACCAGGGGGCCGCCCCCTCGAGCCTGCCGGCCTCGGCCGCCAGCTCCGCGCGCCGGCGGGCCTCGGGGTCCGCCGTGGCCTCCAACCTGCGGATGTCGGGGCCGGTGACCTTCCAGGGGCCCCCGACCACCCCCGCCGCCCGGGCCGCCTCCACCGGCAGCACCCGGTGCATCGCCGTGGCGCTGCCCAGCATCCGCTCCCCCACCGCCGAGGTCACCGAACTGACCAGGTGCCGGTCGGCGTGCGTGCCGTCGGCGGCCAGGGTCGCGTACACGTCGGCGAGGTCCGCCGGGGTGACCGGGTACCACCCGAGGCCGATCTCCGCGCGCGCCCGGCCCGGCATCGGCTCGCCCGGCTGGTCCACCAGGCTCGCCGCCCCCGCGTACTTCGGAGAGACGCCCAGGTCACGGGCCAGATCCACGATCCGCTGCGGCCCGACCCGCTCCGCCACCGGATAGAGCACCGTGTCCAGCCCCATCCGCGCGGCCACGTCCAGCGGACACAGGCCGCAGGTCGCGCCGTCCCGGTTGGCCAGCGGCACGCCCCGGGCCGCGAAGGTGCGCGGACTCGCGCCGTTCCAGAACGAACCCGGCCCGATCCCCGACCGCGCGGCCGCCGCGAGCAGCACCGGGGCGAACGCTCCCCCCGGCGGGCGGGGCCGGGCGGCGGTGTCGAGGAAGCCCGAGCCGTCCGGGCCGCCGTAGTAGGCGCGGACCTCGCCGGTGCCGGGCACCACCGACACCACGGCCGCCCGGTTCCCGCCCGTCACCGCCATGCCCACGGAGTCCTCGGCGGCCCGCTGGGCGGCCACGTCGATGGTCGTGACGATCCGCAGGCCGCCCGTCCGGACCAGCTGGGCACTGAGCCCCGCCCCGGCGAGCTCGTCGGAGACCCGGTCGACGATCACCCCGACGGGGCCGGTGCGCTGGGCGGGGCGCCCGGTCGGACCCAGGGTCGCCGGGTACGGGCCGTGCTCCGCCGGCGCCCAGCCCAGCTCCGTCATCGACGTCAGCACCCACGCCCACCGGCCCTCCGCCTCCGCCCGGTCGTTGGCCGGGTCGAAGCCGCTCGGATCCTTGATCGCCGCCGCCAGGACCGCGCCCTCCTCCAGGGACAGCCGCTCCACCGACTTCCCGAAGTACGCCAGCGCGGCCGCCTGCACCCCGTGCGCGCCCCGGCCGAAGTAGATCGTGTTGAGGTAGCGCTCCAGGATCTGGTCCTTCGACAGCGCCCCTTCGAGCCGGAGCGCCAGGATGATCTCCCGGGACTTGCGCTCGGCGGTCCGCGCCTGGGTGAGGTAGGCGTTCTTCACGTACTGCTGGGTGATCGTCGACGCGCCCTCCCCGCCGCCGTCCGTGACGTTGACCCACGCGGCCCGGGCGAGGCCGCGCGCCGACACGCCCGGATGCTCGGCGAAGCCCCGGTCCTCGGCCGCGAGCACCGCCCGGCGCAGGTGCCCGGGGACCCGGTCCAGGGGGACGTCGGAGCGGTCCTCGACGCCGATCCGGGCGAGGACGGTGACGCCGTCGGAGTAGTACACCGTGGAGGCCTGGGGTCGGTCCGGTTCGGGCGGGACCCTGGTCTCGTCGACCAGCCACAGCACCCCGTCCACCGGGAGGGCCAGGACCAGGACCAGCACGAAGAGCACAAGCCTGCGCACGCGGGTACTTCCCCTCGTAGTCGACATACTCGGTATGGAGACGTTCCGAGGGGGGTGGCGGGTTGCGTCCGGGGGTAACGGTCGGGTTCCGGTGGGCGGTTGCGCTGGGCGGTTCCGGTGGGCGCCGGGTGCGGCTTGTGGTCGGCGCCGGGTGCGCGCAGAGCGCCGCCGCGACCTGAGGACCTGGGTCGCGGCGGCGCCTGGGGTGGGGAGTGCGGGCTAGACCGTGATGGTCCAGCTGTCGATCTTGCCGACGTCCTGGCTGGCCACATCCTGGACGGAGAGCTTCCAGGTGCCGTTCGCGACCTCGCTGGACAGGTTCACCGTGTACGTCTTGATGACGTTGTCGGCGCTGTCACTGTTGGTGATGTCCTCCAGCAGGTAGCTGGTGCCGTCCGGCGCGAGCAGCCGGATGACCAGGTCGCCACGGTAGGTGTGCTTGATGTCGACGGCGACCTTGGACGCGCCCGCCGCGTTGCCGGTGCAGCCGGAGGCCGCCACGGAGCTGGTCACGGTCGCGTTGTCGACGATCGCCACGTCGGTCGCGTTGGTGAACGACTTGCCACAGCCGCCGGGCGGGACAGTGCCGCCGAGCGAGTCAGCGGCGGTCTTGATGGCCGCGGCGAAGTAGGAGACCTGGGTGTACACGCCCGGCTTGCCGGCCCGCGCGCAGCCCTCGCCCCAGCTGACGATGCCGATCTGCACCGGCACGCCGTTGACGACCTTCGTCATCGGGCCACCGGAGTCGCCCTGGCAGGTGTCGACGCCGCCCTGGGTGAGCCCGGCGCAGATCTCCTCGGCGGCCACCAGGCCACTGTAGGAGCCGCCGGCGGCCTTACAGGTCGTGTCGTTGATGAACGGCACCTGGGCCTTGAGCAGGTAGCGCTGCTGGGCGCCGCCCTCGGAGGCCGCGCCCCAGCCCATGATGTCGAACGTGCCGGCGTCGTTGGCGGGGTCGGTGTTCAGCTTGAGGAGCGACGCACCGGTGATCGGCGAGGCCAGCTGGATCAGCGCCCAGTCCTTGCCCGTGCCGTTGTAGCCCGGGGCCTGCAGGACGTACTTCGAGTTGACCTTGACCGCGCTGGTCGACTGCAGGTCGACCACGCCGTAGGTCGCGGTGATGCTGGTGTTCGCGCCGGTCCCGCTGACGCAGTGCGCCGCGGTCAGCACGATCTGCTCGGTGTACATCGCGCCGCCGCAACCCATCGACAGGCGGACCATCCAGGGGAACTCGCCCTGGGCGGCCCGGGTCCCGCCAACGACAGTGGGGGTCGGGTCAGCGGCCTGGCTGGGCGCGGTGAAGCCGCCCGCCAGGAGTGCTCCGGTCACGGCAACGACGCCGAGACGGGACAGAATGCGCAGTGCTGTTCTAGCCACGGAATCCTCCCTCATTCCACCGCTGTCGACCTGCCGGGGGGTCGGCTGGCCGCTGGCGGTTGGTTGGAACATAGCGACGCGGAAGATCACAGGCAATAGAAAGGAATCGATCGATTTTACCCGCCATTCACACATCGCGTTCCACTGAGGACCGGTCCTGTACCAGACAGCGCCGCATCCGACCCGCGACTATCGTGTTGCGTGCCGATAACTAGGAAAAGGGCCTGGCCGGCGTTACAATTCGCCGTTGGGTTTAGTCATAGTGTGCTGCGGTCCCCCTCAAGACCGGGGAAGGGTGCTCTGCCGATGGACGCCACGAGCGACCGCGAGTCTGACATGCTCGACCTCACAGCCGTGCGCCTGGCACACCTGGGCCAGTTGGACGACACCGTGCTCGCCCGGTCCCTCCGCCGACTGCTCGACGAGGCCGACCGACCACAGGACGCGATCGCCGGGTTCCAGTCCGCACTCTGACGACCCCCATGCCACTGAGCACCGAATGGCCCGAACACCTCGACGTCGCGGCGCTGGAGGCGGACGGCTGGCGTCCGACGCCGTTCCGGCAGTTCGTCGTGAAGGTGCACAGCCGGTGCAACCTCGCCTGCGACTACTGCTACATCTACGAACTCGGCGACTCCACCTGGCGCTCGAAGCCCACCGTGATGTCGCCGGAGATCGTCGACCGCACCTGCGCCCGGATCGGCGAGCACGTCCGCGCGCACGGCCTGGGCTCCGTCCGGGTCGTGCTGCACGGCGGTGAACCCCTGCTCGCCGGGGCCGCCACCCTGGCCCGGACCGCGACGGCGCTGCGGGCCGCGCTGCCCCCGGCCACCACGGTCGCGCTGAGCGTCCAGACCAACGGGGTGCTGCTCACCGACGCCCTGCTCGACACGCTCGCCACGCACGGCTACACGGTGGGCCTCAGCCTCGACGGCGACCAGGTCGCCCACGACCGGCACCGGCGGTACGCGAACGGGCGCGGCAGCCACCACGCCGTCGTCGCCGCGCTCGACCGGCTGGCCGCCCGGCCGGGCATGTTCGCCGGGCTCCTGTGCACGGTGGACCTGGAGAACCCCCCGGTGGCCACGTACGAGGCGCTGCTGGCGTTCCGGCCGCCCGCGATGGACCTGCTCCTGCCGCACGGCACGTGGAGTTCCCCGCCGCCCCGCCGCCCCGCCGACGGCAGCGCGCCCTACGCGGACTGGCTGATCAGGGTGTTCGACCGCTGGTACGACGCGCCCCGGTGGGAGACCGACATCCGACTGTTCGACGAGATCATCCGGCTCGTCCTCGGCCGGCCCAGCCGCACCGAGGTCGTGGGACTCAGCCCGTCCGGCGTGGTGGTGGTCGACACCGACGGCGCGGTGGAACAGGTGGACACGCTCAAGGCCGCCTACCACGGCGCGCCGGACACCGGGCTGTCCGTGTTCGACCACCCCTTCGACGCTGCCCTGCGGCACCCCGCGATGGTCGCCCGGCAGATCGGGCTCGCCGCCCTGTCGCCGACGTGCATGCGGTGCCCGGTGCGGGACGTGTGCGGCGGGGGCTGCTATCCGCACCGGTACCGGGCGGGCAGCGGCTTCCGCAACCCCTCGGTGTACTGCGCCGACATGCGCCGGCTCATCGACCACATCAGCGGCCGGCTGAGGGCCGACCTGCGCGCCCTGACGAGGTTGCCATGACCGTCCCCCACCGGCTGCCCGGCCGTGACTTCGCCCTGCTCGCCGCCGGTCAGGGCGACGCCACCACCGTGCGGCACCTGCGGGCCGGGCAGCTCAGCAAGCGCCTGCACCAGCTGCACGTGCTCGCACCCCTGGTGCCCGCCGAGGCGTTCGAGCTGCTCGCCGCCGCGCACGAGGCGGCCCCCGGCCCGGTCACGGACCTGCTCGCCGACCCCGGGGTGGGCGGATGGGCCGGGCGCTGCGTCCGTCGCCGTCACGACCTCGACCCCGTCGACGCGGGGTACGCCGCCGCCGTCGCCGCCGTCGCCGCGCACCGGGCCGGGCTGGACTTCCGGATCGCGGTGCCCGGCCGGGGCGGGTCCGCGTTCCTGCCGACCCTGGGCCGGCGACCGGCCGGGACGCTGGCGCGGGACGACCTGGCGGAGCTGGCCGGGGGCGGGGGCACCGGTCCGGTCGAGGCCCTGTGGCGGCTACGGGCCAGCGCGGGCGGACTCGACGTCGACGTCGTGCTCGACGACCTCGATCCGTACCGCGACCTGCACGGGCTCGGCGCCGCCCCCCGGCTGACCCGCGACGAGGTGGCCGTCTGGCGGGACCGGCTGCGCGCCGGCTGGGAACTGCTGGTCACCGACCACCGGCCGTACGCCGAGGCGGCCGCCGCCGGACTGCGCGTCCTCGTCCCGCTGCGCGCCGACGGGGCCAGCCGGGGGGTCAGCGCGACGTCGATGGACGCGTTCGGGGCGGTGCTGCTCAGCCCGCCGTCCGACGCGGCCGGGCTCGCGGTCGCCGTGCTCCACGAGTTCCAGCACGCCAAGCTGGGCGCGCTCATGGACCTGATCCCGCTGCACCACACCGACGAAGCCCTGTACTACGCGCCCTGGCGTGACGACCCCCGACCGCTCGACGGGCTGCTGCACGGGGCCTACGCGTTCCTCGGGGTGACCGACTTCTGGCGGGTGCGCCGGGCCACCGACGGGCTGTACGCGCAGTTCGAGTTCGCCCGGTGGCGGGAACGGGTCGGCCGGGTGCTGGACGTGCTGGCCACCGGGAACCTGGCCGAGGCCGGCCGGGCCGTGCTCGCCGGGATGCGCGACACCATGGACCGGTGGCAGACCGGGGAACCCGTCCCCGACACGGCGGAGGCGCTCGCGGCGGACGCGGCGGAGGACCACCAGATCGGCTGGCGGCTCCGCAACCTGCGCCCCGACCGCGCGGCGGTGGCGACGCTCGCGGCCCGGTACGCGCGGGGCGAGGACCGTCCCGACCTGGTCGCGGTCGACACCGAGACCCTGCCGGGCGTGCGGGCCCTCGTACCCAATGTGCGTCGGGACCTGACCGGGCTCAGGATCGCCGATCCGGACCGCTTCGTCCGCCTCAGCGTCGACCCGGCGGAACAGGCACGCCTCGTGCCCGGCGCCACGGCGGCGGATCTGGCGCACGCCCGCGCCGACTACCCCGCCGCCGCCGCCGGCTACCGGGACCTGCTGCTCGAGGACCCGGACCGGGCCGAGCACTGGGCCGGACTGGTCCTGGCCGAGGGCCACGCGGCGGGCGCCACGTTCCCGGCGCCCGAACTCCTGCTGGCGGTGCACCGCGCGCTGCGGCCGCCGGCCGGCGCGGGTCCGGATCCGCTGGCACTGCTGCGCTGGATGTCCGCCGGTCACAACGCCGGCGGCTCCACCAGGATGAACGCGCGCTTGCCCGACACGGCCGACTGTGTGACCGGATGCGCGGCCCCGAGCACCTCCCGGTAGAGATTCGCCGTCTCGTCGGCGAGCTGTCGGGCCCGGTTGCGGTCGCCGGTCGAGCGCAGGTCGATCGCCAGGTTCTGCGCACAGGCCAGCGTCTCGGCGTGCCGCGGGCCGCCGGCGCTCAGCATCCGGGCGAAGGTCGCCTCGCCGAGTTCCCTGGCGGGCGCGTACTCCCGGTTCAGCGCGAGGTTGTTCGTATGGTTGACCGCCACACACTCGGTGTGCGGATGCGTGTCGCCCAGCGAGTCCCGCAGGCCGGCCAGAGCCCGCTCGTCCAACCGGCGGGCCATCGCGTAGTCGCCCAACGCGCGCAACGTGGCGGCCAGATTCGTCATCGACACGTACACGAAGGGATGGTGCTCCCCGAACAGCCGACGGAAGCGGGCCAGGGCGTCCTCTCCCATGTCCCTCGACGCGCCCAACTCGTTGACCAGCAACAATGAGTTCGCGTAGGACATGATCGTGCAGATCGTGTTGAAGTGGTCGTCACCGTAGGTGCGGCGGTAACGGTCCAGGGTGTCCTCGTCGATCCTCATGGCCTCCTCGTAGGAACCGAGCCAGCGCAGCGTCACCGAGTGGATCCGCGTCGCGATCAGCGCGTTCGCGTGGTCCGGGCCGAGCCGGGCCCGCAGACTGGTCAGCACCGGCTGCTGGATGTCGCGGGCCTCCTGGAACCGGCCCAGCCCGAACAGGTTCCGCGAGAACGAACTCCGGGAGAACAGGGTGTCCGGGTGCTCCGGGCCGAGCACCTCCGTGCGCCCGTCGACCACGGTCCGCTCGACCGCGAGCGCGTCCTCGTACCGGCCGAGGAGGCGCAGGTCCACGGCCAGATTGTTGCCGGCGCGCAGCGTGTTCGGGTCGCCCTCCCCGAACGTGTGCTTGTGCCGGTCCCAGTTGTCCTCGTCGAGGGCCAGCGCCTCCGACCAGGCCCCGGCGTGCCGCAGGTCGGCGCCCACGCTCGTCGCGATCGTCAACGTGTGCTCGTGGTCCGGCCCCAGTGTCGCGAGTGCCCGGGTGTGGACCTCGCGGTTCACCTCGCGGGCCCTGCCGGTCAGGCCCACCGACCGCAGGGCGTTGGCGAGGTGCCGGCCGCAGACCAGGGTCTGCTGGTGGTCGGGGCCCAGCCGGTCCAGCCAGTCCTCGTACGCCGCCTCCGCCAGCACCCGGCTGCTCTCGTAGTCGCCGCGCACGTACCGGAACCGGATCTGGTCCAGCACCACCTTGCGCGCCTCCTCCGACGTGCTGCCGATCAGCCCGGCCTGCATGACGTGCGGGGCCAGTTCCACGTGCCGGGGCCAGTCCGACGGGTCGTCGGTCGGGTCGCCCGGGCTCGCCGCCGCGAGCAGTTCGTGCGCCCGGGCCAGGTACGCGTCCCGTTCCGCCGGGCTGAGCCGGTCCCGGAGCACGGCCTGCACGAGCCGGTGGATCAGGATGCTGTTGCGGCCCGCGTCGACCTTCGCCAGGCCGTACTTCCCGATCTCGCGGATCGCGCCGCGCAGGGCGATGTCGTCCCGCACCACCATGTCCAGCGGGGACGGCAGGCTCGCGAACCTGCCGGCGCGCACCAACCGGATCGAGATCGGCTCGGAACCGAAGAACGCGCACAGTTCGAGCAGCTGCGCGGCGGCCGGCGACCGGTCGTTGAGCCGGTCGAACGCCACGCCCCAGGTCGCCGCCACCGGGGTCGGGTAGTTGCCCGGCAGACCCTCCGAGAGCAGGACGCCGACCCGTTCGGACAGCAGCTCCAGGTACTCGTCGACCGGGGTGCCCGTCGCCGCCTGCCAGGTCGCGGCCTGTTCCAGGGCCAGCGGCAGGTCCCCGAGCGCCTCGGCGAGCCGGCCGGCGTCCTCCGCCGACACGGTGCGCAACCGGCGGCGGAGCAGCTCGACGCTCTCCTCCCGGCTGAACACATCCACCTCGACGGTCGACGCGAAGCCGGTCCAGCCCCAGTTCCGCGAGGTGATCAGGACGTGCCCGCCCGGGATCGACAGGAACTGCTGCAGGTCGGTCGGCTGGTCGGCGTTGTCGAAGACCAGCAGCCAGTTGCGGTACGGCCTGCCGGTGCGCAACGCGTCGTAGACGGCCTCCAGGGTGCGGGTCACGTCCTCGCTCGGTGCGATACCCAGCTTCGGGGCGAGCGCGGCCAGGGACTGGCGGACCAACGCCGGCTGCTCGGCGGACACCCACCAGACGAGGTCGTAGCTGGAGGCGTACCGGTAGACGTACTCCACGGCGAGCTGGGTCTTGCCGACCCCGCCGAGGCCGTGCAACGCGTGCGGCAGCAGGGCCGTGGTCCTGCTGGTGAGCTGGTCACGCAGGCCCACCAGCAGTTCCACCCTGCCCGTGAAGTTGGGGTTGCGGGGCGGGATGCTGCTGCCCCAGACCGCCGGCTGCTCCGCCGCAGGCTCCTGCTCCGTCATGTCGCCATCCCTGTTCTCCGTGATGGGGGGATTCAGTGACTCCGACAGCGCCTTGGCCAGCAGGTCGGCGATGTCGGTGTAGCGTCCGCCCAGGCTCCGCAGCACCGTGTGGGTCACGGTCGCGAACGGGCGGCTGCGGTCGTCGATGGTGCCGGGGCTCACCGCTCCGGCCAGCAACGCCGGGAAGTCCAGCGTGGACCCCAGGTGGCTCATCACGTACTCGGAGACCCGGGTGTTGATGTACAACCGGTCCCGCCGGTTCAACGTCTCCAGCAACACGTCGCGGACCCCGGGCTGGAAGTCGTAGCCGACCTCCTCGGCGAGGTGACCGCCGGTCACGCCCGGCGCGGGGCGGATCAGGTCGCCCAGCAGCAACTCCGCCAGGTGCTGGGGGCGGGACCGGGGCAGCATCAGATTCTGGACGAGCCGCATCACCGGCAGGTTCAGCGACGTGGCCGACAGGCACCGGATCAGCTCGTACGCGGTCGGCGACGCCGTCGCCCGGAACGCCGCGACCCGCTCCAGCGCCGAGGGCTCCGGACCCGGCTCCCCCTGCTCCGGGCGCACCGGCGCCCCGGTGTAGACGACCGCCCCCCACATGCCGTCCCTCCGGGCGCCCGACACCAGCGCGGCCCAGGGCCCGAGCCAGCTCGCCTCCGGCTCCAGCACCGGGACCGCGAGCCCCTTGGGGGCCGGATCGACCGTTCCCCGCAGCCGGACGTCGAGCGCCGCGTTGGCGACCCCGGCCCGGTCCGCCGCGACATGCGCCCGGAAGAACTCGGGTACGCACCGGTCCCACAGCCGCTGCGGCAACGGCTGGACGATCGCGACCGGCCCCGACTGGCCCCACAGTTCCAGCCAGCGGCCCAGTTCGCCGCTCCGCCAGGCAGGGCCCACGCAGTCGCTGACCAGCAGCACCAGCCTGCGGCCGGTCGGGTCCACCAGTTCCTCGGGGCTCCGGGCCGCCGTGCCCCGCGCCGGGTCGGGCCCGAGGGCGAGACCGTCGCCGCCGGGGTGCGCGTACCAGGTCCGGACATCCCGGAACGCGCCCAGCCGTTCGAACACCCGGCGCAGTTCCACCACCGTGCGCTGCCACACCGCCATCGAGGGGCCGGCGTCCACGACCAGGGCCAGGTCGAGCCACCGGTTCGGCGCCGCCGCGTACCGCAGGAGCCAGTTGCCGTTGCCGGCCGCCGCACTCGCCTCCGCCGTCGCGTCCTCGTCCAGGATCCCGTCCCGCCGGGACGAACCCCGCCAGCGCAGGGGCCGCAGCGCGCGGGAGATGTCCAACGCGCCGGGCAGCGCGGGAACGGCCGGCACCCGGGTGGTGAGCGCCGGGGAGTTCGGCGGGGACTGGCCGTCGCCGGGCGGGTACAGCCCGGCGGCCTGGCCCAGCTCGCCCCGCTTCGGCCGGACGGGCCGGGGCCGCGGCACGGTCTCGCCGGGCACCTCGACCCGCGGCGGACCCGGCTCGGGTTGGCTGATCTTCTCGGTGGCCGGCGGCCGGATGTCCTCCCGGGCCGGCCGGGTCCGCCAGAGAGCCTGACCCTCCGGCAGGAACTCGGCCAGCCAGAGGGTCTCGGCGACCTCCGTGGGCGTCAGCTCCAGGGACGCGGCGTCCAGCGCCGCCAGCAGCCGTTCGATCATCCCGAGCCCGTCTGGTCGAGGGGTCGCAGCAGAGCCGCCCGCAACCGCTCGCGGGTGGCCTCCGGCGGCCGGATGCCCGAGGTGACGAGGTAGATCGCGTTGAGGAGCTGATCGGTGGCGACCTCGCTGCGGTACCGCTGCTCCAGGAACGCGTCGACCAGCTCCTCGCTGTCGGCCGCCACCTCGGGGCCGAGCAGCGCCGTCACGATCCGCAGCAGCCTGTCCTTGTCCGGCGGCGCGATCGTCAGCTGCACGCACCGGCGCAGGAAGGCCGGCGGGAACTCGCGCTCCCCGTTGCTGGTGATCACCACGATCGGGAACGCCCGGCACCGGACCCTGCCGTGCGAGATCCGCACCCGGTCCCCGCCGTCCGCCGTCATGACGTCCACCTCGGCGTGGTCGGCGGGGAGCCGGGCGAGTTCGGGGATCTCGTACCGGCCCTCCTCGAAGACGTTGAGCAGGTCGTTGGGCAGGTCGATGTCGCTCTTGTCCAGCTCGTCCACCAGGAGCACCCGGGGCCGGTGGCGGGGCAGGAGCGCCGTGCCCAGCGGCCCCAGGCTCAGGTAGCGGCCGATGTCGGGGACGTCGGCGCCGCTGTCCTGGAGGCGGCCGATCGCGTCGTAGCGGTACAGGCCGTCGGAGAGGGTGGTGCGGCTGGTCACCGGCCAGGCCAGCACCGGGCCGAGGCCCAGCTCGTAGGCGATGCTGTGCGCGAGGCTCGACTTGCCCGTACCGGGCTTGCCCGTGACCAGCAGCGGCCGGCGCAGGTACAGGGCGGCGTTCACCATCTCGATGACCTCGTCGCCGGCCTGATAGGACCGGGCCCGCTCTCCCGCCTCCGCACCGTCGAGCGGCGGGGTCTCGGCGACCAGCGGACCGCCGACGAACTGCCGCCAGCGCGGCGGGGCCGGCAGCTGGTCGATGTCCGTGTGCGGCCGGCCGTTGCCCCGGTAGATCCGCCAGTCCCGCTCGGACTCCCCCAGCGCCTCGCGTGCTGTCTCCGTCATCGGCCCTCTCTTCTCACCGGCGGCCCGCCGGCGGCAACCGCTCGGCGTCCTCCCACAACAGGGACAGGTGCAGCCCGAGGTGCTCCGTCGGCCGGCCGCGGCGCACGGCGTCCTGCCGGTGCCTCAGGACGAGCATCGGCAGGTCGAGCACCTCCCGGCCGCCGAGCATCACGGTCGTCTCGTCCTCGAACCGTTTCGCGGTCCGGTCGTCGCGACACCACAGCACCGCCGGCACCCCGGCCTCCAGGACCGCGGCGATCGCCTTCTTCAGCGCCTCGTCGGTGCCCGGCTGCCCGCACAGCACCAGGCACACCGGGTGGTCGTCGCCGCTGATCCGCAGGTCCGCGAGCAGCATCGCCTGGTCGACGGCACCCAGGTGCAGCCACTGCACGGCCGAGATGTGCCCGCCGTTGCTCTGCAGCCACGACCAGCGTCGTCTCCAGCGGCCCCGGGTCAGGGAGTTGCGGACCCGTTCCAGGCTGCGGACGACCACCGGGTACTCCATCCCCAGTTCCCGGGGGAAGCCCATCGGGGTCACCTTCCACTGGTCGACGGGGTGGCTGAGCAACTCGTCGGGTAGCACGAACTCGATGGTCAGCTCGCCCAGCGCCTCCAGGCTCGCCGACGCCAGCTCGCGGAGCAGTTCGCTCAGTTTGCCGGGCAGCTCGGCGAGGCTCAGCGGCTCGCCGTCCCCCGTGCGCAACGGCCGGTCCCCGTCGCCCGTGTCGTGCTGTAGCCACACCGCGAGCAGGTACTTCTCCGGATTCGGAAAGTACTCGTGCAGTTCGACCACCACGTAGGTCCGGCGCGGGGTGGCCGGACGGAAGGGCTCGGACACCCGGAGCCGGTCGATCTCGCGGTCCGCCATCCCGAGCCGGCGCGCGCACCGGGCGTAGTGCTCGCGCAGCTCGTCGGCCGTTGCCTGGTCGCACTGCTCGGCGACCCGGAGCAGGAACAGCAGCAGGGGCCGGCCCAGCTCGGCGAGTTCGTCCACGACGCCGCCGACGTCGGCCGGGTCGAGGTGGTGCCCGACGCCGAGTGGCCCCAACGCGCTGCGCACCGACCGGGTGACCAGGTCGGGGCCGAGCCGGCCGAGGGTCCGGATCAGGCGCTGGCGTTCCGGGCGGAGCAGCAGGGGCCGCTCCTGGGCGAGTTCGGCGATCCGGCGGACCCCGGGGTGGCCCCGGTAGAGCCGGCGCAGCGCCCGGACCAGCGCGTCGAGGGCCTCGCCGTCCGGGTCCTCCAGGCAGCCGCGCAGCAGTTGCAGCAGGTCGCGGGCCGTGTGGTCGCTGCTGGTGAACTCGACCCGGCGGTCCAGTTCGCGCTCCAGTTCGTCCACGAGGTAGCCCCGGTTGACCCGGTCGTCGAGGCCGGGGACCGACTGCAGTTCGTGCAGCAGGTCGTCCAGGTAGTCGCGGGCCGGCTCCAGCGCGCCCGACGGTCCCGCCAGGGGCGCGAGCCGGTAGGCCAGTTCCATCGGGAGCATCCACGCGTTGCGCGAGCCCTCCGAGCCGTCCTCGGCGACCACGATCCCGACCACCGCGCCGGTCTCGGCGTCCATCACCCCGCAGCCGCTGAAGCCCCGTTCGATCCTGCGCCCCTCCAACCGGCCGATGAGCTGCACCAGCTCCCCGCCCGGGCCCCCGGTACCGCTCAGGGTGGCGTGCGCCCAGACGCCCTCGGGAAGCTGGCGCGGGTGCCCGTACACCCGGACACTCTCCTCGGCGACCTCCGTCCACGCGCCGATCGCCGCCGCCTGCGCGGGCACCGGGCCCTGGAGCTTGAGGACGGCGAGGTCGCCGGAGCCGTCGGCGGCGATCGGCAGCCAGCCACCCGCCGCGACCCACGCCTGCCGGGTCAGTCCGCTGAACGCGGGGAAGTCCACCCGCACCGAGGTCCGGGGCAGCGCGGGCCCCGGGTCGGCGCGCAGCGCGGCCGTCACCACGTGCGCGCAGGTCAGGATCAGATCATGGTCGACGAGCACTCCGCCGCCGCACACCCTGCCGTCGGCGCCCAGGATCCGCACCCGCCAGGCGTCACGCCTCCGCGACCCCGGCACGGCTCAGTCCGCAGCTTTCTTCCATGTGAGACGCACCTGGACATGGCCCTCCGCCGACGCCTTGGCCAGCACCGCCCCGATCTGGCCGTCGAACTTGGCGCCGAACTCCAACTCGATCTCGTCGGGGCAGGACGCGAGCTGGCGCAGCTCCCCGAGGGCCGCGTCGGCGACACTGCGGATCTGGCCGAGCGCGTGCTCGAAGGAGACCGCGGCGATCCCGATGCCGTCGACGCCGAGGGCCGCGCGCCCGAACCCGGACTCGCCCACCTCGGCCTCCACGACGATCGAAGTGCTGTCTCCGACGTCGAATCGCACCAGGTCAAGCATCCGAAACCTCCCATAGATGCCAGTCAACACATAGTACGGTCCCGATGCGCCGTTCACCACCCACCGTGTCGGAGGCGCGACAGCAGCCATTGCCTTTGATCTATGCCTGGTATTACCGTGCGGTAACCACTGCGCACAGTGGTCACACCCCTTGGGAGGCACAGTGAAACCCACTCGCATCCTCGCCGTTCTCGCCGCCGCCACCGCCGTCACCCTCGCGACCCCGGCCCTGGCGGTCGCCGCCCCGCCCCCGCCGCCGAGCTCGATGGCGAGCCTGGGCGACTCGATCACGCGCGGGTTCAACGCGTGCGGCTGGTACAGCGACTGCACGGAGAAATCCTGGGCCACGGGCACCGACGGGACGGTCAACAGCCAGTACCTGCGGATCAGGGCCGTCAACCCGGCGATCAACGGGAAGAACTACAACGACGCCGTCTCCGGGGCCGCCAGCGCCGACCTGCCCGGCCAGGCCGCCACCGCCGTCTCCCAGGGCGCCGGCTACGTGACCATCCTGATGGGCGCCAACGACGCGTGCGCCTCCACCGAGGCCGGCATGACCTCCGTCGCGACCTACCGCGCCAACCTCGACGCCGCCCTCGCGAAGATCAAGAGCGGACTACCCACCTCCTACGTGTACGCCGTCAGCGTCCCCGACATCAAGCGCCTCTGGCAGGTCGGCAAGGACAACGGCACCGCCCGGTTCTTCTGGTCCGTCGGCGGGATCTGCCAGTCGATGCTCGCCAACCCGACCTCCACCGCGGCGGCCGACGTCGCCCGGCGCGACCGGGTCCGGCAGCGGGTCGTCGACTACAACGCGCAGCTGGCCCAGGCCTGTACGGCCTACGGGTCGCTGTGCAAGTTCGACGGGAACGCCGTGTTCAACTACCCGTTCCAGATCTCCCAGGTGTCGGGGTGGGACTACTTCCACCCGAACGCGGAGGGGCAACGGGTACTGGCGCAGGTGACGTACGCGGCCGGTTTCGGCTGGTAGGCGGGGCTCCCGCGCGGGTCGGCGGGCGGCCGTCGAAGCCACGTCGCGCGCGGGCGGATCGGGGCGCGACCGTGGTCGTCGGGGTGCACGCGGACCGGCCGGGGCTCCCGGGAGGGCTCGGCGGCCGTGCCGGCCCCGGTGGGACGGACGGGTGTTCGGCCGGCTGCGCTGCGTACCCGTCAAGATCGGATCTGTGGGCGGCGAGTCGAATGCTCGCGGGACGGAAGGTGAAATCTCCACCCACGGCGTCGCTTTTGATCTTCACCAGGCCATATCGTGCGGAGGCTCCACTGAACACAGTGGAGCCACCCCCTCCAGGAGGCCCAGTGAGATCCACGCGTTTCCTCGTCGTCCTCGCCGCGGCGGTCACGTTCGCCGTCGCGGCACCCGCGGCCGCGTTCGCCGCCCCGCCGGCCCCCAACTCGATCGCCAGCCTCGGCGACTCGATCACCCGCGGCTTCAACGCGTGCGGCTGGTACAGCGACTGCACCCGCCGCTCGTGGAGCACCGGCATCGACGGCTACATCGAGTCGCACTACGACCGGATCAACTCCGTCAACGACGGCATCGACGGGAACACCTTCAACGACGCCAAGACCGGCGCCACGATGGCCGACCTCAACGGACAGGCCGGGTCCGCCGTGTCCCAGGGCGCGGGATACGTGACGATCCTGATGGGCGCCAACGACGCGTGCGCGTCCTCCGAGGCGGGCATGACCTCCGTCGCGACCTACCGCGCCCAGCTCGACACGGCGCTGGCCAGGATCAAGACCGGCCTGCCCAACTCCTCCGTGTTCATCGCCAGCGTGCCCGACCTCAAGCGCCTCTGGCAGATCGGCAAGGACAACAGCAACGCCCGCAACGTGTGGTCCGTCGGGAACGTGTGTCAGTCGATGCTCGCCAACCCGACCTCCACGGCGGCGGCCGACGTCGCCCGGCGCGACCGGGTCCGGCAGCGGGTCGCCGACTACAACACGCAGCTCGCGCAGGCCTGCGCGGCGTACGGTTCGCGGTGCAAGTTCGACGGCAACGTGGTGTTCAACTACCCGTTCCAGCTGTCCCAGGTGTCCGGGTGGGACTACTTCCACCCGAACAACGAGGGTCAGCGGGTACTGGCCGAGGTGACGTACGCGGCCGGGTTCGGCTGGTAGGTGGGGTGCCCGGGGGTGGTGGCGGGTGTGTCGCCACCCCTCGGGGCGGACCGGGTGTGCCGCCATCCCTTGGGGCAGTCCGGGGACCTGGCGGGTGTGCCGTCATCCCTCGGGGCGGACCGGGGGGCCTGGCGGGTGTCGCCACCCTCTCGGGGCGGGCCGGGTGGGCCTGGGCGGCTACTCGCCGGTCGCGCCGTCGATCCGCTGGCGGATGAGGTCCGCGTGGCCGTTGTGCCGGGCGTACTCCTCGATCATGTGCACGTAGACCCACCGCAGGTCGATCCGCAGCTCCGGGGAGCGCGGACTCGGGAACGTGTCGTCCAGGGAACGGCCGGCGGCGGTCCGGTCGGCCAGGTCGCACTCCACCACGAAGGTCGCCAGGTCGGACTCCGCGTCGGCGTCGGCGACCAGGTCGAAGTCCCCGTCCTCGTACTCGTCCGTGTTGTACAGGTCCGGGTGCGTCTCCCCCGCGAAACAGGTCCGGAACCACCAGCGCTCCACCTCGGCCATGTGCCGGACGAGCCCCAGCAGCGTCAGGTTCGACGGCTCGACGGAAGCGGTCTTGAGCTGGGCGGCGGTCAGGCCCGAGCACTTGTGCAGGAGGGTCTGGCGGTGGAAGGTGAGCCAGCCTTGGAGGGCGGTGCGCTCGTCGGCGAGTCGCGGGGCGCGGGTACGGGTGATCTCGGGTGCTGTCCATGTCATGCGCCCATGATCGCAAGGTGCGCCAAGGGGATAACGGATGTCCGGTTCGGGCGGGAGCGTGGCGGACTTCCGCCCGGACGAACCCGACTCAGGGGTGCAGGGCCGCGCGTGCGGCGGGCAGTGCCGCAGCCCGGTCAGGGGCCACCAGGCCGATCCTGGTCCGCCGGTCCAGCAGATCATCCTCGTCGAGCGCGCCCTCGTGTCGCACCGCCCAGTCCAGCTCGGCCCGGGTGACGTCCAGGCCGGGCGCGACCGGGGTCAGGTCCCCCCTGGCCACGAGGGCGGCCTCGGTGCCGTAGCGCGCGAGGAGCCGGTCGGGGACGACGCCCGCCGCGTCGCCGAGCACGGCCCCCGAGGCACCCGGCGCGTCCCTCTCCCCTGCCGGGCCCTCGGCACCCGCGGCGACCACGGCACCCGTGGCAACCTCGGCACCCGTGGCACCCGTGGCACCCGTGGCGCCCGTGGCGCCCTCGGCACCCACCAGTGGCAGTCGGCGCGTCACGCACGGACCGCACCGGAGCCCGGCGAGTCGGACCGCCCGGTCGACGGCGTCGGAGGCCATCCGCCGGTACGTCGTCAGTTTGCCGCCGACGATCGTCACCGCGCCCGTCGGGGACACCCGCACCGCGTGCCGGCGGGACAGGTCGGCCGTGTGCCCGTCGGCGGCGAGCAGGGGACGCAGCCCGGCGAACGCGCCGATCACGTCGTCCTCGCGGATCGGGGTCGCGAACACCGACCGGACCGCGCCGAGCAGGAAGTCGACCTCCTCGGCGGAGGGCACGGGCACGTCCGGGGGCTCGCCGTCGACGGGGACGTCGGTCAGGCCCACGTACGTCCGGCCGTCGCCCTGGGGGAGGACGAGCACGAAGCGCGAGCGCTCGCCGGGGACGGGGATGTTCAGGGCCGCCGTCGGGTCGCCCAGCAGCGCGGAGGGCAGCACGAGGTGCGCGCCGCGCGAGGGCCGGAGCCGCAGCGTGGGGTCGAGCTGGCCGGCCCAGACCCCGGCTGCGTTGATGACGGCGCGGGCCCGGACCTCGAACGTGGTGCCCGTCAGCTCGTCGCGGAGCACCGAGACCGGGCCGAGGGACAGCGCACGGCACCGGGTGAGGATCGACGCCCCGTGCCCGGCCGCCGTCCGGGCGAGGGCCACGACGAGCCGGGCGTCGTCGACGACGTGCCCGTCCCAGTGCCGCAGGCCGCCGCGCAGCCCCTCTGTACGCAGGCCGGGGGCCAGGCGGAGCGTCTCGGCGACGGATATCCGGCGGGGCGGGGGCAGCACGCGGCCCGGGGTGCCGGCCAGGAGGCGCAGCCCGTCACCGAGCCCCAACCCGATCCGGGTGATCCGGGCGCGGCCGGCGCTCACCTCAGGAGTGAGGGGCAGCACGAACGGCTGGGGTCTGACCAGGTGCGGAGCGGTGGTGGTGAGGAGGGTGCCGCGTTCGACCGCGCTCTCGTACGCCACGGCGACCTGGCCCTGGGCCAGGTACC
Source organism: Longispora urticae (assembly GCF_053902585.1). Lineage (NCBI taxonomy): Bacteria > Bacillati > Actinomycetota > Actinomycetes > Micromonosporales > Micromonosporaceae > Longispora > Longispora urticae. Next base: position 96,615 of record NZ_JAQZSH010000024.1, on the reverse strand, counting down.
GCAGGCCGCCGTGGATCATCTTCGAACTCCACCGGCTGGTGCCGAACGCCAGGTCGTGGGCGTCGACCGCCGCGACCCGCAGCCCGCGCGAGGCGGCGTCGAGCGCGGCACCGGCCCCGGTCGCGCCGAGGCCGACGACGAGCACGTCCACCTCATCCAGCGCTGCCAGCTCGGCGGCCCTGCGTGCGGCGTTCAACGAGGTGTTCATGAACCGCCCGCTCCGGAGACGGACGCCCCGCGACCCGGGCGACCCGGCGCCTCGGCACGGGCGAGGTCCGCCTCCTCGGCACGGGCGAGCTCCGGAGACCCGGCACGGGCGAGCTCCACCTTCTCGGCATGGGCGCGGTCCGGAGACCCGGCACGGGCGCGGTCCGGGGACTCGTGGCCCGTGAGGCTCCACTCCACCTGCCAGCCGGTGCCCGGGATGAGGTCGCCGACGGGGATCGGGGCCAGGTACCTATGGAGGAGGGTGGAGAGTTCTTCGTCCAGCTCCTCGACCGGGCCGCCCATGATCGGGGCGGACAGCGCGAACGACTGGAGCGTGAGCAGGACCGACTGGGCGAGGATGTCGACGGCCCCGGCGCGGATCGAGCCGTCGGCCTGGCCGGCCACGACGCCCGCCGAGATCTGGGTGAGCATCGCGTCCTGGCTCGCGCCGCGCCGGTCCACCAGGTACGGCAGGAGGACCTCGGGGTCAAGGTCGACGATCCGGCGGAACATGGGGTGGTCGCGCATCGTGCGGACCCCCTCGACGACGCCGCTGACCAGGCGCTCGCGGGTGTGCGCGCCGGTCGCCGCCGCGCCGACGGTGCCGATCAGGCCGACCCACTCGCGGGTCATCACGTCGCCGACCAGGGTGGCCATGTCGGGCCACCGCCGGTAGATGGTCATCCGGGACACCCCGGCGCGGCGCGCGATGTCGGTCAGGGTGGCCCGGCGCAGGCCGACCGCGATGATCCGGTCGCGGGCGGCGTCGAGGAGAAGGTCCTCGTCTGCGCGCGTCGGGTTGTTACGACTGGACGTCATGTGTCACAGTGTAACTCATGAATACGACCGACGCACCCATGCGCTGGGGCGGCTGGGGAGACCCGGACCGCACCGCGACCCTGTCCGACTCCGTCCGGGGCCTGCTCGGCCAGGCGCTGGGCGTCGACCGGCCCGGCCCGCCGATCCCCGCCGACCTGCCGCTGGAGCCCTGCCGGATCCCCGGCTCCGTGCTCGCGCTGCTCGGCGAGGTGAGCACCGACCACACCGACCGGCTCGCACACCTGCGCGGCAAGTCGACCCCGGACCTGCTCCGCATCAGGGTGGGCGACGCCGTCGACGCCCCCGACGCGGTGGCCAGACCCCACACCCACGACGAGGTCCTGCACCTGCTGACCCTCGCCGCCGAACACCGCCTGGCCGTGGTGCCCTTCGGCGGTGGCACGTCCGTGGTCGGCGGCCTGGTGGCGGACCGGGAGGGCTTCACCGGCGTGCTCGCGGTCGACCTGTCCCGGATGAGCCGGCTGCTGCGCCTCGACCCGGTGTCGCGGACCGCGACGTTCGAGCCGGGCATCCGGGGGCCGGAGGCCGAGCGGCTGCTCGCCGAGCAGGGCTTCACTCTGGGCCACTTCCCGCAGAGCTTCGAGTACGCGACCCTGGGCGGCTACGCCGCGACCCGGTCGAGCGGCCAGTCCTCCGCCGGCTACGGCCGGTTCGACGACCTCGTGGTCGCGGTGAGGGCCGCCACCCCGACGGGCACCCTCGAGGCTGGTCGGGCGCCCCGCTCCGCGGCCGGCCCCGACCTGCGGCAGCTCCTGCTCGGCTCCGAGGGCGCGTTCGGCGTCCTCACCGAGATCACGGTGCAGATCCGCCCGGTTCCGGAGGCCCGGCACTACGAGGCGTGGACCTTCGAGGACTTCACGAGTGGTACGGACGCGATGCGCACCATCACCCAGGACGGCCCCGCGCCGACGGTGCTGCGCCTGTCCGACGAGTTCGAGACCGCGATCGGCCTGTCCCGCCCCGGCAGCCTCGGTTCGGGCGCCGGCGGCTGCCAGCTGCTGATCGGCTTCGAGGGCACCGCGGCCGACGTCGCGACCCGCCGGGCACTCGCGGCCGACCGGTTGCGCGCGCTCGGCGGCGAGCCGCTGGGCACCGAGCCGGGCGAGGCGTGGGCGGCGGGCCGCTTCTCCGCTCCGTACCTGCGCGACGCGCTGCTCGACGCGGGCGCGCTCGTGGAGACCCTGGAGACGGCGGGCTTCTGGTCCACCCTCCCGAGGGTGTACGAGAACGTGCGCGAGGCCCTCGTCGACGCGCTCGTCGAGCAGGACACCCCGCCGTTGGTGCTGTGCCACATCTCCCACGTGTACCCGACGGGAGCCTCCCTCTACTTCACCGTCACCGCCGCCCAGGGCCCCGATCCGCTCGCCCAGTGGGAGGTCGCGAAGCGGGCGGCGAGCGACGCGCTCGCGGCGGCCGGCGCGACCATCACGCACCACCACGCGATCGGCCGGGACCACAAGCCGTGGTACGCGGCCGAGATCGGCCCGTTGGGGGTCGAGGTGCTGCGCGCCGTGAAGTCCACGCTGGACCCGACCGGGATTCTGAATCCGGGGGTGCTGATCCCCTAGCCGAGGCCGGCCTGCCCGCGGGGGCGTACGCGCGGGGCCCGACATGGGCATCGACGCGGAAGCCCTCCGGGTGGCCCGCGCCCGCGTGCGGGCCAGCCCGGTGCCCGACGCGGGAGCCCTCCGGGGAGACGCGTGCCGGCCCCAGCCTTCGGGGCGACCCCGAACTCGACACGGGAAGCCCTCCGGAGGCCCATGCGCACGCCAGCTTGCAGGCCGGCCCCGCGCTCGACGCGACCTGTGCGCACGCCAGCGTGCGGGCAGGCCCGACTCACGACACGCAAGCCCTCCCGGGGCCCATACGCACCCCAGCCTGCACGCCAGCCCCGCGCTCGACGCGACCTGTGCGCACGCCAACGTGCGGGCAGACCCGACTCACGACACGGAAGCCCTCCCGGGGCCCACCCAGCGAGCCGACCCCGCGCTCAACGCGGAACGCCCCACCGGGGGCCGTGTCCACGCCAGTCTGCGGGACGGCCCGCGCTCGGCGCCGTTTCCGATCACGTCCGTCTGCCCACGGGTGTCACCGTGCGGGTCCGGGCGGTATTGGAGAGGCGCTTCGAGCAGCGGGTGCGACAGAATCGCGGAGTGTTCGTGATCCAGGCCGTCGTCGAGGTTCCGATCCACGACGGCTTCACCCTGTGGCCGGTCGCGGACTGCGCACCGTTCGTCTATCTGCCGCTCAGTGCCGCCCTCACCCCTGCCGAGGTCGGCACGGCTGTGCTGTGCTTCGCCACCTGCAACGACATCGACCCCGACGAGGACGGCCGACCACCTCGGCCGGCCGACCCGCTCGGCGCCTTCCTGCACGAGCTGCTCACGACGGACGACCTGTTCGTCGCCGGCGGGCTCCTAGTCACCGACACCACCGCCGGCGTCGTGCTCGTGCCCGGCTGCTGCGAAGGGTTGGAGGACCGTGACAGTTGGCTGGACGTCCTGGACGGCGACGGTCGGGCGTCCTTCGGCCACGACCCGTCCATGCTCGCCGAACGCTACGGCGACACCGTCCGGTTGACCACCGACGAGGGCCTGGACAGTCCGACGACGGAGCTGCCGGTCACCGATCTACGCCGCCTGCTCGACGGTGCCGAACGAGACCTGGTCGACTTCCTCCGGCTCGCCGCCGACTGGACCGCTCGGCATCTCCCCGACCACGCGGCTCCCGTCACCGCCGCACTGGCCCGAGCCCTGGACCTACCGGTGCCGGCACAGCCGTAGTGACTTCGCGCCCCCGCCGGCCGACTCGGTCTCGCCGGCGGGATCCTGGGCATCGTCGAGCGCGCCGACTGACGCCGCTTCCTGCCGAGGACGAACCGCCCGGGTGCGACAGGAACGGCTTGCCATCCTGGACCAGTTCGGTCAGCTCGTCCTGCCACCTGCCCCGAGCACCGAGCACCGAAGAGTGTGGCGATCCGCCGCCAGGCGGGCCGAAAGCTCAGCGTCGCCGGTGTGGGCACGGGCACGTCACCGACCGGGTGAGCCGGGGCGCCGGTACCCGATGAAGGCTTGTGGGTCTTCAGGTCAGGGCGTGCCGGTCAGGCCGGGGCCTCTTCCTCCTCGGGTGCGGCCTCCTCCTCGCGCTGCACGATCGGAGCCCCGTCCTCGATGCGCTGCACCTCCGCGTCGTCCTCGGCGTGCCGCTGCACGTCCCCGGCCGCGACCCGCTGCACCGCACCGCCGCCGCCCGGCCCCGGCACCGACCCCACCCCGGCGACCGGCGACGGCCCCGACATCACCCGGTCCGCCGTGGCCACCGCCTCGCGTTCGAACCGGTCCGACGGATCGCTGACCCGTACCCCGCCGCCCGCGTCCGTCCCGTCGACCGGCCCGCTGCGCTGCTGCACCACATGGGTCAGTTCGTGCGCGAGGGTGTGTCGTCCCTGGTCGGAGCCGGGGTCGTACATGCCGCGCTGGAAGACGATGTTCGAGCCGACGGTGTACGCCCGCGCGTTGACCGCCGCCGCCGAGTCGTGCGCCGCGCTGTCGGTGTGCACCCGCACGTCGCCGAAGTCCTGCCCGAACCGGGACTCCATGTCCCCCCGGGTGTCCGGGTCGAGCCCGGTCCCGCCGCCGGAGTTGACCACGCCGTGCACCGGCGACTCGGCCACGTCCCCGACCATGTCGCCCACCGCGGCGTTGCCCGCGACCCGTTGCAGCCCGAGGAGCCCGGCAGGGCCGAGCACATCGGGGCGGCCGGCGGCGGCGGCGCGCCCCAGCAGGTCGGTGTCCTCGTGCGGGATCCGGTCGCCCTTCGGCCGGGCGGCCTCCTCGACGTCATGCTCATGCCCACGCATGTACTCAGGATGCCCCAGGTCAGGCGGGCGAGCGGGGCACAGTCGGCTGCCCGAGAGGGCACAGCTGACGGCCACGCCACGATCCGCGCGCGGCCCGGACGCCCCAGGAACGGTCCGCGCACGACCGGCGACCCTCCGGCAGGTGCCGCCCGGGCCCGCACCACCCGGCCGGCGCCCAGGCAGGCCCGCACCGCCCGGCTCACGGCCCCAGCAGCTCCAGATACCCGCCGAACTCGCGCTCCAGGCAGAGCCGCCCCAGTTTCCGGTACTCGCGCGCCACCGCCCCGATCAGGTCCACCATGGCCACCGGCCGCCCCGCCTCCACCGCCAGATAGGCGGCCGTGATCGCCGCCGAGCGGATGTGCCCCCCGGCCAGCTCGAACGCCCCGGCCACGAACCCCAGATCAAGATCGTCGCCGCGGGGTACGAGGCGTCCCAGGCAGCTGTCCCACAGCGCGCGCCGCAGCTCGGACTCCGGGAGCGGGAAGTCCACGACGATGTCGATCCGCCGGGTGAACGCGTCGTCGAGGTTGGCGCGCAGGTTGGTGGCCAGGATCGCCAGGCCGTCGAAGGTCTCCAGCCGTTGGAGCAGGTACGCGGACTCGATGTTGGCGTACCTGTCGTGCGCGTCGCGGACCTCGGACCGCTTGCCGAAGATGGCGTCCGCCTCGTCGAAGAGGAGTACCCCGTTCACGCCGGCGGCCTCGGTGAAGATGCGTTCGAGGTTCTTCTCGGTCTCCCCGACGTACTTGTCCACGACGGTCGCCAGGTTCACCGTGTACAGGTCCAGGCCCAGTGAGCCCGCGATGACCTCGGCGGACATGGTCTTCCCGGTGCCGGAGTCCCCCGCGAACAGCCCGGTCACGCCCCGGCCGCGCCCGCCGCCGGGGCGCATCCGCCACTCGTCGAGAACCCGGTCGCGGTACCGGGCCCGGCCGGCGAGTTCGCGGAGCTGGCCGGTGACGGCGGGCGGCAGGACCAGGTCGTCCCAGCCGACGGCCGGTTCGATCCGGCGGGCGAGGCGTTCGAGGCCGGCGGCGTTCTGGCTGCGCGCGCCGTGCCGGAGGTGCTCGGCGCGGACGACGCCGTCGTCGCCGTACGCGGCCAGGGTCGCCGCCCGGGCCGCCCGGCGGATCTGCGGCGGGCCGAGGGTGAAGTGCGCGGTGACGGCGGCCGGGTCGACCCCGTCGGCGAGGCGCGCGCCGTCGAGGGCGGTGCGCCACAGCTGGGCACGGAGGTCCGCCGGTACCGGTGCGGCCGGGACGTTCAGGGGCGGGCGGTGCGTCCACCGGGGGTCCCAGCCGACGGTGCCGTACAGCAGCAGGGGCACGCCGACCCGGCCGAACAGGTCGAGGAGGTCCGTGGGGTCGTACCCGTCGACGGGTCCGAACACGACTCCGGCCCCGCGCAGCACCGCCTCCCGGACCAGCGCGGTGCCCGCGGGGCCGGCCGCGTACCGGGCGGCGTCCACGGCGAGCGCCGACTGACCGGCCGCCGCGAGTCCGGCCACGCCCAGGGCCTGTCCGGAGCCCCCGCCATGCTCCCGCAGGTACGCCAGCAGCGCCCCACCCGCCAGCGCCCGCCCCAACCGGACGGCGTCGGCCCGCTCCGCGAGCAGCGGTTCGGGGCGCGCGTCGGTGAGGAGGCCGGTGAGCGCCGGGGCCAGCAGGTCGCCGCCGAGCAGGTGCGCGACGACCCGGTCGGGTACCCGCAGCGGCCGGGACAGCAGGGGCCGGTCGGTCTCCTCGACGGCCAGCAGCCCGGCGGCGAGCAGGGGGGCGCCCGCGTCGAGTCGGGCCCGGCCGGCGCCGGCGCCCTCGGGGAGCCCCGCGAGGCGGAGCGCCAGGCCGACGCTGGCCCGGCGGCGGGTGACGTCGTCGTTCAGGTACCCGTAGAACTGTTCGAATCTGCTGTCCACGTCGGGGGCGAGCGCGACGAGGAGGAGTCGCACGTCGAGCGGGTCGAGGCGGGCGGCGTCGGCGAGGCGGGCGAGGCGGTCGTCGGCATCCGGCCCGGGAACACCCCGGAGACCGGGTCCACCAGGCGGAACAGGATCGCGCCCGAGGTCGGTCCAGGCGGCGGGCCCGGCCACAGCACCTGCCGCGGCGACGGGCCCGGCCACAGCGCCCGCCTCGGCAGCGGGCCCGGCCACAGCGCCTGCCTCGGCAGCGGGCCCGCCGGCCGGCCACGGATCGCGCCGCGCGTCGAGCAACGCGTCGATCGCCTCGTCGGACAGGTACAGCCCCCGGAACGGGTCGTCGGGGGCAGGGTCGGCGGCGCGCCGGGCGGCGACGGCCACCCGGACCCGTTGTTCGAGGTCGGCGAGCAGCCCGAGCAGCCGCCCGAGCCCGTCGTCGTCCCCGGCGGCGGACCCGGCGGCGGACCCGGCCCCGCCGTCACCCCGGTCAGGGTCACTCGGCCCGGAAGCCGACTCCCGTTCCGCGCCGAACCCGGCCCGCAACGGCGACCCCTGCCCGGGCCGGATCACCCCGGCCCGATCCCCGTCCCCTGCCGTCATCCCTCCCCCCGCCCGGCCCGCGACCGCATCATCGCGACCCGGGGCTCCCCGGGCTCCGCCCCTTCGGGCACCTCGTGCGACACGCTCTCCCCACCCATCTTCAGCAGCATCCCGCCCTCGACCGGCGGCCCGACGGGAATCCGCCGCCCCGGATCCACCGGCGCGCTGACCACCACGTCCAACGAGGGCTTCAGCTCCCCGCCCAACGCGGTCCACACGTCGGCGAACGCCCGGTCCTCCGGCGGCGGCAACGCGCACGTCAGCGGCACGGGCAGCCCGAACCCGGCCAGGGAACCGCTGAGCAGCCCCACCGGCAGCGCGTCGTGCCGCAGGAGCGTGACGAGCAGGTCCGACAGCAGCCGGTGCTCGTCCTCGGGCCGCTGGGTCCAGGCGGTGATGAGATAGGACAGTTTCAGGTACCGGGGCGGGGAGTGCCGGGCGGCCACCGTCCCGTCCCCGCCGTACTCGTTGAGCATGCCCCGCTGTTTGCGCCGCATGTCCTCGCGGATGTCGTAGAGGTACATGTTGACGGTGGGCGCGTTGCGCCGGGCCGCCCAGTCCTTGGTGGGCGCGTCGAGGGCGATCTCGACCTCGGTGCCCCGGAGCGCCTCCTCGCGGAGCAGCCGGCGCAGCCCGTCGTCGACCTCGTGGATCATCAGATCAGCCCGTGCCGGAGCGCGTACGCGACCGCGTGCGACCGGTTGCGCAGGTGCAGCCGGCTGGTGATGTCGTGCAGGACGTTCTTGACCGTGCGCTGCGAGTACGACAGCTTCAGGGCGATCTCGGCCGTGTCCAGCCCCTCGGCCACGAGCTTGAGCACCTGGATCTCGCGCTCGGCGAGGCCGGAGAACGTCAGGCCGCGCGGCCCGAGGACCTGGCGCTGCACCTGTCCGACCTGCGACAGCAGCCGGCCGAGCAGGTCTGGCGGGATGACGCCCTCGCCGGCCGCGGCGCTCATGATCACGGAGACGAGGCGGTCCGAGGTGGCCTCGGAGCGGCGGATCAGGCCGCCGACGCCCACCTCGACGAGCGCGACGAGGTCGGAGTCGGCGAGTTGGCGGGCGACGACGACGAGCTGGTGGACGCCGCCGCACCGGAGGCTGCGCAGCAGGCGCAGGACCTCGTCGTCGACGGTGTCGACCACCATCAGGGCGACTTTCGCGAGGTCCAGTTCCGCCTCGCCCAGGATCTGGATCTCCGGGCGGGGACGCAACTGGCCGGCGACGCCCGCGTGCGAGATCGGGTCGGCGGCGTGCAGGTACACCGGGATTCTACTGATCAACATGAATTGCTCCCCGTGCCAGAGGGACATCTGAGGAGAGCATGACCGATGCCCCTCAGCATCCAGTCAACGTGGGGTCAACGGGCAGAACTCTTGCCCGAAAGTGTTCCCGCCCGCCCGTACCGACACGGCAAACCCCTTCATAACCTCGTGATCATGACGACCCTGGCCGCTCTGACTTCCGCTGTGCTCGAAGTAACCCCTGGCTCGCAGTCCGCCTGCGAACTGACGTTGCGCAACAACGGCGACGTCGTCGAGGAGTACCGGTTCCAGGTCGTCGGCGACGCCGCGCCCTGGGCCACCGTCGAGCCCGGGGTGGTGAGCCTGTACCCCGGCGCGGAGACCGTCGTCGTGGTCTCCTTCCATCCGCCCCGCTCGGCGGCCGTCCCCGCGGGGGAGGTGCCGTTCGCCGTCCGGGTGCTGCCCACGGAGCACCCGGAGACCGCCACCGCGCCCGAGGGGGTGGTGCGGGTCCTCGCGTACACGGACACGGGGGCCGAGCTGACCCCGCGGACCTCGCGGGGCCGGCGCGCCAGGCACGAGCTGGCCATCGACAACCGGGGCAACCTGCCGGTCACGGTGCAGGTGGACGGTGGCGACCCCGACGGCAGGCTGCTCGTCTCGCCCCGGCCGTCGATCGTCACCGTGCCGCCCGGCCAGGCCGTGTTCACGACCGTCGTGGTCCGGGCGAACCAGCGGCTGTGGCGGGGGCAGCCGGTCACGCACCCGTTCCAGGTCACGGTCACCCCCGACGACGGCGCCCGGCCGATCACCCTGGACGGCGCGATCGTGCAGTCCCCGGTGTTCTCCCCGACCCTGGCCCGGGTCGTGGCCGGCGTGCTCGCCCTGGTGCTCGCCGGGATCGCGGCCTGGTTCCTGCTGCTCAAGCCGGCCGTGAAGTCCACGGCGAAGGAGTCGGTGAAGGAGCCGCTCACCCAGGTCGCGGAGAAGGCCAGCAACGCCGAGCAGCTCGCCAAGGAGGCCAAGGCGAAGGCCGAGGGCTCCCCGCCGCCGCCCCCGCCGCCCGTGCAGCCCCCGGCCGCCGTGCACGCGAACTACCGGTTCCGGCTGGAGAACACGGTCGCCAACGGCGGCACCACGTCCGGTTCGCCGTTGACGCTCGGCGCGAAGACGTCGCTGAGCATCACCGACCTGCTCTTCCAGGCGCCGCAGGGCGACACCGGCAAGGTCGAACTGCTGGTCGACGGGCAGGTGCTCCTCGTCTTCTCCCTGGCGAACATCCGCGACATCGACCACCACGTGGCCACCCCGGTGGACGTGCCTGCGGGCAAGACCGTCACGCTGCGCACGACCTGCACGACGGCGGGCCCGCCCCTGGCCGGCTCGGCGGCGAACAGCTGCCGGGTCTGGGTGCTGCTCACCGGGGTGAGCCACACAGCTCCCTGAGATCACAAACGCAATATGGTTACGACGCGTCACCGACCCGGTGTGCGGCGGTCCGTGCCGGCTACTTCGCGTCCGCGTAGGAGTCCACGACCGCCGCGCCCACCGGGAACAGCACCGGCGTGTCCCCGAACAGCAGCTCCCCCGCCCGCCGGGCCGCCTCCGTGACCGCCGCCGTGACCTGTCCGGCGACCCCGGCCGGGCAGTGCACGATCACCTCGTCGTGCTGGAAGAAGACCAGCTCCGCCCCGTCGATCGCCATCAGCTCCCGGCGCAGGCCCGCGACCAGCGCCAACGCCCACTCGGCAGCGGTGGCCTGCACGATGAAGTTCCGGGTGAACCGCCCCCGGGCCCGCGCCCGGGACCCGGCGTCCCGCCGACCGCCCGAACCGTCCGACCCGCTCGACGCGCCACCCCAGCCGCCGCCGGCGCCACCGGATTCCGCGCCCGGCACTCCACCGGGACCACCTCCCTGGCCCGAGCCGGCGCCGAACCCGCCACCCGTGCCTCCGCTCGATCCCGGGCCGCCGGCGCCCGGCCACCGGCCCCCACCGGCGCCCAGCCCACCGCCCTCCGCCGAGCCGCCCTCCCCGGCCCCCGGCCCGTCGAGCCCGGACCCCTCGAAGGCCCCCCACCAGCCCACCGACGGCGACGGGCACGTCCGCCCCAGCCGTGACCGGACCAGCCGGCCCTCCTCCCCCGCCCGCGCGGCCTGTTCCACGCAGTCCAGGGCCACCGGGAACCGGCGGCGCAGCGTCGCCAGCGGGGCGGCGGCCTCGCCGGACGTCTGCCCGTACATCGCGGCGAGCATGCCGATCTTCGCGCGCTGCCGGTCGCCCCCGAAGGCCTCGGCGGCCAGTGCCGCGTACAGGTCGGCGTCGCGGGCGGCCTCGGCGAGCCGGCGGTCCCCCGCCATCGCGGCCAGGATGCGCGGCTCCAGCTGGCCCGCGTCGGCGCACACGAGCACGTGCCCGGGGTCGGCCATCACCGCGCGGCGCACCACCTTGGGGATCTGGAGCGCCGCCCCGCCCCGGGTGGCCCACCGGCCGGTGACGACCCCGCCCGCCACGTACTCCGCGTGGAAGCGGCCCTTCCGCACCCACGCGTCGAGCCAGTTCCAGCCGTGCGCCACGTACAACCGGTAGAGCTCCTTGTAGACCAGCAACGGCGCGACGGCCGGATGGTCCACCTCCTTCAGCACCCAGCTCCGGGTCGACGGCAGCCGGACCCCGACCCGGGCGAAGGCCCGGACCACCTCGGCCGGCGAGTCGACGTGGAACACGGGCCCGCCGAGCGCGGCGACCACCTCGGCGGCCAGCTCGGTGAGCCGGCGGGGCGGCATGCCCGGGCCGGCCCGCTCGCCGAGCATGTCCACCAGCAGCGCGTCGTGCACGTCGGCCCGCCAGGGCAGCCCGACGTGGCCCATCTCGGCGGCGGCGAGGGCGCCCGCGGACTCCACGGCCACGAGCAGCCGGAACGCCGGGTCGGGGATCCGCGCGACCTGGGCGGCGTGCACGGCGGTCAGCGCGTCGAGGGCGTCGACCCCGGCGGGCATCCCGTCGTCGAACGGGTCGAACAGGGTCGGCTGGGCGTCGCGCTCCCGGGGCGGCGGGTCCTTGGGCACCGGCCCGCCGGTCAGCCGCGCCCAGGCGGCCCGCAGCGCACGCGGCTCGCCCCACCTCCCGTCGTGCCCGGACAGCAGGGCCTCGGTGAGGGCGGCGTCGTGGCAGGCGGTGACCCGCACCCCGGCGGCGAGCAGCTTCGGGTAGATCGCGGACGTGTCGGCCCACACCCAGCGGACCCCGGGCCGGTCGAGCGCCGCGGGGTCGGTGACCTGCTCGGTCGGCGTGCCGGGCCGGTCGAGCGCGCGCAGCCGGAAACCCCCCTCCGGGGTCTCCACCACCGCGATCCGCTCCACGGCACTGACTGTGCCACAGCCCTCTGACAGGATCTGTCCATGGCGATCTTCTGCACCCACTGCGGCACCAAGTACACCAATGATCTGTGGCCCCGGCACTGCCAGGGCTGCGGCGAGTTCACCTACCGCAACCCGCTGCCCGTGGCCCTCGCGGTCGTTCCGGTGCGGGGCGGCGGGCTGCTGACCGTGCGCCGGGACATCGAGCCGCAGCGCGGCCACCTGTGCCTGCCGGGCGGGTTCATGGAGTTCGGCGAGTCGTGGCAGGAGTCGGTGGTCCGGGAGCTGCGCGAGGAGACCACGATCGAGTTCGCCGCGGAGCAGGTGCGGCTGCACACGGTGCAGAGCAGCCAGTGGCACATCCTGGTGTTCGGGCTGGTGCCGGAGATCGCGGCGGCGCCGACGGAACTGACCGAGGAGACCAGCGGGTACGAGGTGATCTTCGGCCCCACCGAGCTGGCGTTCCCGAACCACACGGCGGTCGCGGCGGCGTACTTCGCGGCCACCTGAACCTCCGCGCGACCGGGGCGGCCCTGCGCCGCCCCGGACATGCAGCGGCCCCGTACGCCTGTGGGCAGTACGGGGCCGCGCGGCTTCGGACTACTTCACGGCGCCCTGGGTGAGACCCGACTGGATCTGGCGCTGGAAGAAGGCGTACACGAGGATCATCGGGATGATCGCCATGCAGATGCCGGCGAACAGCGGCCCCCACTTGGCCTCGTACCCGGCGGACACGGAGATCCGCGCGATGCCCTGGGTGAGCTGCCACTTCTCGGGGTCGTTGATCAGCAGCGTCGGGAACATGTACTGGTTCCATTGCCCGATCACGTTGAAGATCGTGATGCCGACCAGGCCGGGCTTGGCCATGGGCAGCATGACCCGGAAGAACAGCCGGGTGTGCGAGCAGCCGTCGATCATCGCGGCCTCGGCCACCGAGGTGGGCAGGGTGCGGAAGAACGCCGACAGGAAGAACACCGTGAACGGCAGTGAGTAGGCGATGTACACCAGGACCAGGGTCACGTACGAGTTGAGGCCCAGGAACTGGCCGATCACCGGGAAGTCACCGGTCATCTGCACGAGCTTGAACAGCGGCCCGAAGCCCAGGAAGACCGGGAAGCCGAGCCCGCCGATGATGGCGTAGTAGATGACCCGGTTGCCGATGAAGTCGTACCGGGACAGCACGTAGGCCGCCATGGAGCCGAGCAGCATCGTACCGGCGACGCCGAAGAACACGACGATCACGGTGTTGAAGAAGTAGGTACCGATGTGCGCGGTGTTCCACGCGTCGATCCAGTTGCTCCACCGGAACTCGGCCGGCCAGGTGAAGGCGTGGTCGAAGATCTCCGAGTTGTTCTTGAACGAGGAGATGAACGCCCAGAGCATCGGGAGGATGACCATCACGGCGAAACCCGCGAGCGCGATGTGACCGAGGCTCATGAAGGCGCTGGCTTTGCCGCGCGGCTTCTTCGTCATCTTCGTTCCCATCAGTACTCGATCGTTTCGCGCTTGGTGGTGGTGAACGCGATCACGGCGAAGGTCGCGGTGAGGAAGAACAACGCCACACCGAGCGTGGTCGCGTAGCCGTACTTGCCGGCCTGGGTGGACTTGTAGATCTCCTCCGACAGCACCGTGGTGCTGAAGTCGGGACCGCCCTGGTTGTTGGAGAGCACGTCGACGATCGCGAAGGCGTCGAACGCCGCGACCCCGAGGTACACCCACGCGGTCTGGATGTTGCCCCACAGCAGGGGCAGCGTGATCCTGCGGAACGTGGTGGCCGGGGTCGCCCCGTCCAGCTCGGCCGCCTCGTAGATCTCGGCCGGGATGGACGACATGCCCGCGGAGAACAGCACCACGTAGAAGCCGATGGCCTGCCAGACCATCACGGCGATGAGCATGAGCAGCGCGATCTTCGGCTCGATCAGCCAGCCGACCGGCTTGATCCCGAGCCAGCCGAGCATGCCGTTCAGCACACCGGACTTGTCCGGCCGGTACACCGACTGGAACAGCACGGCGACGATCGGGACCGCCAGGAGCTGGGGGAAGAAGAACACCAGGCGGTAGAACTTCGACCCCCTGACCCCCTGCGAGACCCCCGCCTTCGCCTTCCCCCCGACGTTCAGGAGGAAGGCGAAGAACAGGGCGATGACGAGCGTGGCCAGCGGCAGGAGCAGCAGAATGATCCCGTTGTGCGTAACAGCCTTCCAGAAGGTGTCATCGTCGAACATCTTCTGGTAGTTGGCGAGGCCAACCCATTCGGCCTTCTGGAAACCGTGCCAGCTCGTGAACGAGTAATAGAATGCCTCAACGTAAGGCAGAATCACAAAGAACACGTACAGAATTACTGGCGCCGTCAAGAAGCCGATGATAAACGGATTTCTACCGTGCCGCATGACCTGTGCTCTCCACTCGGTCTTGTAGGAAGCGACGCTTGCGCGTTACTACTTGACCTTGTTCTTCTTGATGCTGGCGTCCTTCTTGAGCTTGTCCGCGGCCTTCTGGACCCGCTCGACGAACTGGGCCACGTTCTGGTGACCGAACATGAGGGCGTTGGTGGCCGCCTTCATCTCGGTGTTCATGTCCGCGTACCAGTCGTTGATGTGGAACGTGAAGACGTCCTTGCCAGCGGCGTCGAGCGCGGTCTTCGCCGAGGCGGTGCCCGGGGTCAGCGTCGCGCCGTCCGAGGAGCCGATGACCGAGGTCAGCGAGCCGTTCAGCTTGACGAACTCGTTGGCGCCCTTCTTGGAGAGCATGATGCGCATGTACTCCAGCGCGCCGGCCTGGTTCTTCGCCTTGGCCGGGATGACGTACGGCTCACCCGCGGTGGCGTGGATGCCGGTGAAGCCGATCTTGTCGCTGGCGCCCTTGCTCGGCACGAGGGTCATCGCGTACTTGAAGTCGGCCGGGGTCTCCTTGGCCTGCTCGTTCTCGAGCCAGGAGCCGGACGGGTAGAACGCGATCTTGCCCTGGTTCTGCTGGAGCTGGACCTCGGTGTGCTTGAGGCCCTCGTGCGCCTTGTCCATGTACTTCGCGCCGATGCCGGCCCAGAACTCGAGCGAGTCCTTGATCGCGGGCACCTGCCAGGCGCCGTCCTCGAGGTTGTCGATGTTCTTGAGCACCTCGGCGCCACCGATCTTGGCGGCGTTGGAGAGGATGACCTCGAACTGGTAGTACGCGGCGTTGGCGCCCGCGTAGGCGTACGGCGTGATGCCGGCGGCCTTGATCTTGTCGAACAGCGCGGTGGTCTCGTCCCACGTCTTCGGCGCGACCCAGCTGTTCTTGGAGAACAGGGCCGAGTTGTACCAGATGCCGTAGACGGTGAACACGTAGTTGAGCTGGACGGACTTGCCGTCGAACTCACCGGACTCGATGGTGCCCGGGATCAGGGTGTCCTTGACCGTCTTCTTCGGGTCGTCGTAGGACGGGGCCGACCACAGCTTGTCGAGCGTCAGCAGCTGGCCGTCGCCGACCAGGGAGCCGATGTCGATCGCCTTGGCGCCCGAGTTGTTCAGGAAGTCCGGCGGGTTGCCACCGGCGAACCGCGGCTGGATCGTCGTGGAGATCTCGGTCGGGGCCGAGTGCTTGATCTCCGACTTCGGGAAGGCGGCCTTGTACATCGGCTCGTGGATGTCCTTGGCGTACTTCTCGCCGTAGCCACCGTTGAAGATGACGACCTCCAACGGGTCACCATCCTTCACGCCGAACGGGTTCTTGGCGTCACCGGTGTTCGAGGCGTCGGTCTTCTTATCCTCGGTGCCACCGCCGGCGCACGCGCCGAGCAGGCCGGCGGCCGGGATCGCGGCACCGATGGCAGCGGCCCGGGTGATCACCGTGCGACGGGAAACCTCACCAGGCAGGTCAGGGGTCTTGGACATTGTGTGTCTCCTCGGTTCGGGTCAGGCGGTGCGCCGGATACGTCCGGCGTACCGCGACTCGAGGGCAGTGTTGTGTTCGTCCCCACCGGGGACGTTCGCGGACAGGTACACGGGGGGTGTGTTGCCCGCAGCCTGGATCTGTCGGACGACCTCGATCGTCACGAGTTGCGCGAGAAGCGCACCCGTGATGGCCGAGACCGCGCCGACCGCACCGCCGCCTTCCAGCGGCAGCACCGCGTCGCCGTACGGCGCGCCATTGTCGAGCACCACGTCCGCGAGCTCCGCCAGCTTCAGCCCCGAAGGGTGACGCGGCGGGACGGCGGAGGAATGCTCCACGGACGTGATCGCGATCAACGGGTGACCGCGTTCCTTGATCAGTAACGCCAACTCGACCACGCTGCCGTTGATGCCGGACTGCGAGGCGAGCACGAACACGTCCTCGGGACGCGGAGCCGCCAGCTCGTACAACCGGTGCGCGATCCCCGGCTGACGTTCGAGCAAGGCGTCGAACAGCACCTCGGGGGGTTCTCCCCCGTAGATGACGATGTCCCGGAGTGCGATCCGGTTGGTGGGCACGAGCCCGCCCGCCCGGCCCGCGATCTCCATCGCGAGGCCCTCGGAATGACCGGCACCGAATGCCTGCACCACTCCGCCTGCCGCCAGCGCGTCGACGATGGCCGTCGCCGCGCGCTGGACACTGTCCGCCTGGGTGGACGCGACCTTGTCGAGGGTCTCGTGCACTCCTGCGAGAAAATCGGTCATCATTCGCCCCCGACCGTGGGGACTGCCCGGCCGCGCCGCCGGCTGGCGGTCTGCTCGTCGCGGTGCCCGGCGACGGCGTGCGCCGTGCGCTGGAACGCCGCGTGGCTGCGGTCGTGCGTACGCTGCGCGACCGCCACGTACACCAGGTCGAGGACGACCAGCTGCGAGTGCCGCGCGGACAGCGCGTCGGGCCGGAACGCGATCTCGGTGGCCGCCGTGGTGAGCACGATGTCGGCCAGTTCGCCGAGCGGCGACCGGGGGAAACTGGTGAGCGCGACGGTGGTCGCGCCGTGGCTGCCGGCCTCGGCGAGCATCTCGATCGTCTCGCGGGCCCCGCCGGAGTGCGACACCCCGAGGGCCACGTCACCGGGGCCGAGCAGCGCGGAGCTCGCGAGGCCCAGGTGCACCTCGGTCCAGGCCCAGGAGGCGACGCCGATCCGGTGCAGACAGATCTGGAGTTCCGCGCCGACGAGGGCGCTGCCGCCGATGCCGTAGATGTCGACCCGGTTGGCGTTCGCGATGGCCGTGGCCGCCGCGTCGACCGCGTCGAGGTCCAGCAGGGCGGCCGTGCTCTCGATCGCTCGCGCGTCGGCGACGATGATCTGGTTGAGCACCCGGTCCAGCGGGTCGGTCGGCAGGATCTCCCTACCGATGTCCACGCTCCAACCGGCGGCCCGGGTGGCGGCCCCGGCTTCGGCGGCCACCGCGAGCCGCAGTTCCGCGTACCCCTCGAAGCCGAGGGCCCGACAGAACCGGGTGACGGTGGCCGGGGAGGTGCCGCTGCGCTCGGCGAGCTCGACGATCGTGGCCCGGGCGGCGCGCAGCGGGTCGGCGAGCACCTGCTCCGCGACGCGCTGCAGGGCACCGGTGAGCTCCGGCAACAGGGAGCGGATCCGGATGAGGACGTTCTCGCCGACGGCCAGTTCCGTCGCGTAGCTCGGGACCTGCTCGGCCATGATCCTCACCCCTTTCCTCGATCTCGTGCCCTGTGGCGAAAATTATTACCGAAGCGACCATCAAGTCAAGCCTGTGGTTCATGTTTTCAAACTGTTACTTAACAGTCCCGGCTCGATGCCCATTACTGCTTGCTCGTTGCTTCTACCGCGCACAATATGACATGAACGTGCGCCACGCCACAGTGAGGGGTTGATCGTGTCCGATCCGTTGGTCATTGGGTTGGATGTCGGGGGTACCTCGTCCCGAGTAGTGGTCACCGACCTGAACGGTGTCCGGTTCGGCACCGGTCGCGGGGGCGGTGGGAACCCCGTCGCCCACGGCGCGCAGGCCGCCGCGGCCGCCGTCGGGACCGCCCTCGACGCCGCCCTGGCGGGGATCGACCCGGGCCGGATCCGAGCGGCGGTGATCGGACTCGCCGGGGGTGCCCAGGAGCGCCGGGCCCTGGACGAAGTATGGCCTGACCACGGCATCACCTGCCAGGTCCGGCAGATCGGGGATGCCGTGGTGGCGTTCGCCGCCGGCACCGCGAGCCCCGACGGCACCGTGCTGATCGCCGGCACCGGGGCGATCGCCGGACAGATCACAGCGCGCCGGCTCGGCCTGATCTCCGACGGCCACGGCTGGCTGCTCGGCGACCGGGGGTCGGGATTCTGGTTAGGACTGCACGCCGTTCGGGCAGCCCTCGCCGACATAGAGGAGGGCATCGGAACCTCCCTTACCGCCATGATCAGGGACAGACTCGTCGGGCAATCGGTGTTCGCGACCCGTCGCGGGCTGGTGAGCGCTCTGATCGCCGCCGCGCACACCGGACCACCGGTCACTTTATCCAGATTCGCGCCATTAGTTCTTGAAGCTGCCGCAGAGGGCGACCCGGTGGCGAAAAACCTTATCGCCGAGGCCGCCGGCTACCTGCTCCGTTCGACCGCCGCGGTCCGGGGGCCGGAGGAGACCAGCCCGATCGTCCTGGCCGGTTCGCTCCTGACCGTTCCGACACCCCTGGCCCGACGGGTACGGGAGGAGATGGGCGCCCGGTGGCCGGGGGCCGAGGTCGGGTCCGCGGTGGACGGGGCGGCGGGGGCGGCCTGGTTGGCGGCGCTGAGTCTGGATCCGGGGGCGCCGCATCCTTCGACCGTCGCGGGTGGGTGACAGGTGCTCGGCACCGGGGGCGGGGCTGGGGCGGCTCGGGTGCTGGAGGAGACGCCGGGCTGGGATCGGGCGCCGGGTGACAGGTGCTCGGCACCGGAGGCGGGGGCCTCGCGGATGGGTGGGCAGCCCTGGCCCGAGGTGGGAGGGCGGTCCGGTCCGGGGGCGGAGGGGTCAGTCGCGGAGGGCGTCGAGGGCCAGGATGGCCACGTGGAGTGACAGGCAGTCCTCCGCCGACTCCAGGTCGACCTTGAGGAGCCGGCCGATCCGGTTCAGCCGCTCATAGAACGCCGGGCGGGACAGGTGCAGCGCCGCGGCCGCCGCCGACTTGTTCCTTCCGTGGGCCAGGTACGCCCGGAGCGCGCCGAGCAGTTCCTCCCCCGGCACCCCGCCCCGGGACGCCAGCAGCGGCCCCAGTTCGCGCTCCACGTACGTCTGGAGCCGCGCGTCGCCCCGCAACAGGTGCAGCAGGCCGCGCAGGCCCACATCGGTGAGCTGGTAGTACGGGGCGGGGCGGGTCGCGTGCCGGGCCACCTGGGCCACCTGGCCGGCCTCCAACAGGCTCCGGCGCGCCTCCCGGATCTCGTCCACCCCGGAGCCGACCCCGATCAGCACCGCCCTTGTACTCATCCGGTGCACGCACTCGGCGAACGTGGCCAGCGCCGCCGGCTCCCTGTCGGCCCCCGGCAGGGCCAGCAGGACGCCCACCGCGTGCTCGTCGAGCGCCCCGCACAGCCCCGCCAGCCGGGTCTCGCGGAGCGCCGCGCCGACACTGTCCGTGAGCTCGCGGAGTTGCAGGTGCGCGGCGACGGGGCCCCGTTCGTCCTCCCGGCTGCGGAGCACGAGACCGACGAGCCGGCGGCGCTCCAGGGGGACGCCGAGCGCCTTGGCCCGCAGCGCGATCTCGGCGGCCGACCGGGAGTGCTCCAGCAGGCCGGTCAGCAGGGTCCGGTGCACCTGGCGTTCGAGGCCCTCCTCGTCCCGGCGGACCAGCCGGTCCAGCGCCAGGGTCGAGGCGGCCCGTTCGAGCAGGATGATCAGGCGGGACGGCGGCGGGCCCTCTCCCCCGCAGCGCAGCAGCAGCCGGCCCCAGTCGTGTCCCCGGGCGCCGACGACGGTGGCCAGCCAGCCGGTGGCCGGGTCGAAGCCGGTCCGGCCCTCGACCCGCAGGCCCCGGCTGAACGCCTCCCAGCCGTCGAGCAGCATCTCGGGCCGGTCGCCGGCCGCGTCGTAGCTGAGCACCTGGCGGGCCAGGTTCTCCAGGACCACCGGGTTGTGCGCGAGCTGGGCCACCTCGCGGACCACCTCGGCCGGGTCGGCGCCCTCCACCGTGAGCTCGGTGAACCGCTGGTGGATCGCCTCCGTGGCGGTCAGCTCGGCGAGCTGGGCGTCGAGGATCAGCGCGTGCACGGCCTCCGTGATCGGGACGAACGGCGTGGCCCGGTGCAACTCGATCAGGGGCAGCCCGGCGCGTTCGGCGGCGATGGCCATCGACTTCGGCACCCCGCTCGTGTACCGCCGCCCCAGCTCCACCACCAGCCCCGCGCAGCCGACCTCGGCCAGCTCCGCGATGAACGTCCGCAGGCCGGTGTCGCTGGCCGGCATGCCGATCCCGGTGGTCAGGACCAGCTCGCCGCCCTTGAGCAGGCCCGCGATGTCGGGCACCTCGGCGGAGTGCACCCAGCGGACCGGCCGTTCGAGGCCGGCGTGCCCCGCCACGACGCGCGGCGCACCGTACCGGACCGGGTCGAGGACCAGCACGTCGCGGACGGTGGGGAACATGTCAGTCGTCTTCACGGCCGAGTTCGTAGAACGCCACGGCCGCGGCGGCGGCGACGTTCAACGAGTCGACGCCCCGGCGCATCGGGATCCGGACCGGGGTGTCGCTGGCCGCGATGGCGTGCCGGGACAGCCCGGGGCCCTCCGCGCCGAGCAGGATGGCCGTCCGGTCGGTCTTGACGGCCCGGTGCAGCGGGACCGCCTCCGGGCTGGGGGTCATCGCCAGCACCGCGAACCCGTGCGCCCGGACGTCGGCGAGGGCGTGCGGCCACGGCGACAGCGTCGCGTACGGCACGGCGAACACCTCGCCCATGCTCACCCGGACCGACCGGCGGAACAGCGGGTCCGCGCACGACGGGGACAGCAGCACCGCGTCGATGCCGAGCCCGGCGGCGCCCCGGAAGATCGCGCCCAGGTTCGTGTGGTTGTTGACGTCCTCCAGCACGGCGACCCGGCGGGAGGTCGCCAGCAGGTCGGCGGCGTCGCGGTCGGGCTTGCGGTGGAACGAGGCGAGGACGCCCCGGTGCACGTGGAAGCCGGTGATCTGCTCCAGGACGGCCTGGTCGGCCGCGTACACCGGGGCGTCGGTCTCCGGGAGCTGGTCGACCCGCTTGGCGTCGACGAGGAACGACCGGGGCTGGTACCCGGCCCGCAACGCCCGGCGGAGCACGAGCTCACCCTCCGCGACGAACAGGCCGTGCGGCGGCTCGAAGGCCACCCGCAGGGCGACGTCGGTCAGCGCGCGGTAGTCGGCGAGGCGGGGGTCGTCGGGGTCGGTGATCACGATGGGCACCGCACCATTGTCCCTGACGGTGCGTGGTCGGTGTGCCCGCGCCCGTGCGCAGTCGGCGACGGCCCGCCCCGGTCCGGCCCGGTGCCCGGTAACGCCCGTTACCTGCTCGGACGACCGGCATGCCCGGGTGCGCGCCCACGGCGAACCCCGTACGGCCGGCGGAAAGACAATGACCGGCGCGCCGTCGGACGGCGGGCCGGTCACATATCGTAACCACATTATGGTTTTAGAGGGTCTTGCCGGATTCCTCGATCGCGGCGACCTCGGCGGCCGCGGCCTTCTCGATCTCCGCGATCTCCGGGTCCACGTCCTCCGCGGGGGACGTGATCGGGGTCGGACTCGGGTTGCTCAGGTCGCCGAACGCGCCGCCGAGGGCCTGTCCGATGCCGCCGAGCGCCTGGGTCAGCTCCGCCGGGATGATCCACACCTTGTTGGCCTGGCCATTGGCGATCTGCGGCAGGGTCTGCAGGTACTGGTACGCCAGCAGCTTCGGGTCCGGGTTCGCGGCGTGGATCGCGTTGAACACGGTCTGGATGGCCTTCGCCTCACCCTCGGCGCGCAGCATCCGGGCCTCCCGGTCGCCCCGGGCCCGCAGGACCTGGCCCTGGCGGTCACCCTCGGCGGTGAGGATCTGGGACTGCTTGACACCCTCGGCGGTCAGGATCGCGGCCCGGCGGTCCCGCTCGGCGCGCATCTGCTTCTCCATGGAGTCGCGGATGCTCGGCGGCGGCTCGATGGCCTTGATCTCGACCCGGGTGACCTTGATGCCCCAGCGGCCGGTCGCCTCGTCCAGGACGACGCTGAGGTGCTGGTTGATCTGGTCCCGGCTGGTCAGGGCCTTCTCCAGGTCCAGCGAGCCGATGACGTTACGCAGCGTGGTGACCGTGAGCTGCTCGATCGCCTGGAGGAAGCTGGCGATCTCGTAGGTGGCGCGGCCCGGGTCGATCACCTTGAAGTACAGCACCGTGTCGATCGAGACGACCAGGTTGTCCGAGGTGATCACGGGCTGCGGCGGGAAGCTGACGACCTGCTCGCGCATGTCGACCTTGGCCCGCACCGACTCGATCACCGGGATCAGGAGGTTCAGACCCGGGGTGAGCGTCCGGTTGTACTTGCCGAGCCGCTCGACGATGTCGTGCCGCTGCTGCGGGACGATCCGGACCGAGCGCGCGAGGATCACCACCACCAGGAATACCAGGGCGGCGACCAACACCAGGACCAGGTTGCCCATCAGTTCCTCCACACCAGCGCCGTGGCGCCATCGATTTTCATGACCTGGACGTGCTCTCCGGCCTCGATCACCTGCGTGGCGTCATAGGCCCGGGCGGTCCAGATCTCGCCCCCGATTTTGATCATGCCCGTGTCCGCCGTGACGGTCTTCAGAACCATCGCGTCGGACCCCTCGATCGCCTCCAACCCGACCGCGATCGCGCCGGCCTTACCCAGCCGGTGCTTCGTGAGCACCGGGCGGAGCAGGAGGAGGGACAGGCCGGAACCGATCCCGAACGCGACCAGTTGCGCCCAGACGGGCGCTCCCACGGCCGCCGCGCCGGCCGCGAGGAGCGCCCCGAGGCCGAACATCAGAAGAACGAACGTCATGGTGAACACCTCGGCGACCGCCAGAGCGATCCCGATGACGATCCATACCACCGCCGACTCCACGCCTCGATCGTGACAGGTTTCCCGGACGACTGCGAGTCGCCGAGGCGTTTGGGGGTACACCCAGGTGAAGTTGCTAGTGTGCCGCTAGAAAATTGCCCGGTTGGGCCGGCCTTTGGGGAGAAGCCGCGGATGTCGTACGCCACGTATTCGGAGACCGTCGTGCCCGTCGAAACACAGGGCGCGCCCCGGCACGTCGCGTACCGGGCGGCGGACCTCGCCGAGGGCCACGGCGACGGCGCGCGGCACACCCGGAGCGGGGTCGTCCTCACCCGGCCGGTCGGCACGGTGTCCTACACGGACCCGTTCGTGGCGCACGCGGCGGCGCAGGAGTTCGAGTACGGGCAGTGGACGACGGCGGAGGTCACCGTCCCGTTCGGCTTCACGGACCTGATCGCGTCCTGGGCGGCGTCGACCCCCGAGGGCACCTGGATCGAGATCGCCGCCCAGGTGCGCGGCACGGCCGGCCCGTCGAGCTGGCTGACCCTGGCCCGGTGGTCCGGGGACGACTCGACCGTGCACCCGACCTCGGTGCCCGGCCAGCGGGAGGCCACCGGCCGGGTGTCCACCGACGCGTGGCTGGCCGCCGACGGCAACGAGGGCCTGGCGTGGCGGCTGCGGGTCACCCTGCTGCGGCCGGCGGGCACGGCGCTGTCGCCCACCCTGAGCTACCTGGGCGCGATGGTGTCCGCGCTGCCGACGGAGCCGGCCGGGCCGAGCGCGCCGGGACCGACCGTGGGCCGGGTGCTGGACGTGCCGTCGTACTCGCAGCGGCTGCACGCGGGGCAGTACCCGCACTGGGACGGCGGCGGCGACTCGTGGTGCTCGCCGACCTCGACGAGCATGGTCATGCGGTACTGGACGGACGGCCCCTACCAGGACGAGTTCGCCTGGGTCGAGCCGGACTACGTCGACCGGCACGTGCACCACGCCGTCCGGCACTGCTACGACTACTCCTACGACGGGGCCGGCAACTGGTCCTTCAACACGGCGTACGCGGCCCGGTACGGTCTGGACGCGTTCGTGACCCGGCTGCGGGACCTGACCGAGGCCGAGGAGTTCGTCGCGGCCGGCATCCCGCTGGTCGCCTCGATCCGGGTGGTGGCCGGGGAGCTGGACGGCGCGGGCTACACGGCGAGCGGCCACCTGCTGGTGATCGCGGGCTTCACGGCGGGCGGCGACGTGGTGTGCCACGACCCGGCGGCCCCGGACAGCGCGTCGGTCCGCCGGGTGTACCGGCGGGCCCAACTGGAGCGGGCCTGGCTCGGGGCGAGCGGCGGGATCGTGTACGTGATCCACCGCCCGGACGTGCCGCTGCCGCCCCGGCACCCCGAGGCGAACTGGTAGCTACCGCTCCCCCGGCTCCGTCACGAAGTCGATCAGGTGCTCGACGGCCCCCAGCAGCGGCGCCTCCACGTCCCGGAAGTCGCGCACGCTGGTCAGGATGCGCCGCCACAGCTCGTACGGCTCGGCGACCCCGAGGGCCGCGCACACCCCCTCCTTCCACGGCTGGCCGCGCGGCACGACCGGCCACGCCGCGATCCCCAGCCGGGCGGGCTTCACGGCCTGCCAGATGTCCACATAGGGATGGCCGGTGACCAGGACGTGCGGGTTCGTCACCGAGGCGACGATTCTGGACTCCTTGCTCCCCGGGACCAGATGGTCGACCAGGACGCCCAACCGCGCGCCCGGGGTCGGATCGAAGGCCCGGACCGCCTCCGGCAGGTCGTCCACCCCGTCCAGCGGCTCGACCACCACGCCCTCGACCCGCAGGTCGTCGCCCCAGATCCGTTCGACCAGGGCCGCGTCGTGGATGCCCTCCACCCAGATCCGGCCGGCGCGGGCCACCCGGGCGGGGGCGCCGGGCACCGCCACGGAACCCGAGGCGGTGCGGCGCTTCTGCGGGGTCACGGGGCCGGGGGCCGGCCGGCGCAGGGTCACCACCTCCCCGTCGAGCAGGAACGCGGCCGGGAGCAGCGGGAACACCCGTCGGCGGCCGCGGCGGTCCTCCAGGACCACCCCGTCGGCCTCGTAGCCGACCACGGCGCCGCAGAAGTCGCCGGTGGCGTCCTCCACGACGAGGTCCAGCTCAGCCTCCACGGTCGGCACCTCGCGCCGCCGTCGCCAGTCTCCCGCCAAGACGTCCATGCGAAACAGGGTAGAGCCTCATCACGCCTCGGACAGCTAGTGTTCATCCATGCCGCCGAAGACCCGCGTCTCCCAGAGCCCCCAGCAACCGGCCGTACCGGGCGGGATCACCCCCGCCGGGCCGGAGAGTGGCGTGTTCGACAGCGAGGCGTCCTACTGGCAACTCTCCTTCACCGACCAGGACCTGTCGCGCCGGGTCGCCGAGCTGGTGGAGTTCGAGCAGTGCCGTCTCACGTCCGTGGACCTGTCGGGCACCAGCCTCGACCGGGCCCGCCTCACCGACTGCGTCGTCGAGCGTTCCAACCTGGCGAACCTGCGCACCACCGGTTCGACGCTGCGCCGGGTGGAGCTCTCGGCCAGCCGGGCCACCGGCCTGCAGTGGATCGACGGGGTGCTGCAGGACGTCGCGCTCACCGAGTGTCGGCTCGACCTGTGCACCTTCCGGTTCTCGAAGTTCAAGGACGTCGTGTTCACCGGGTGCAACCTGACCCGGGCCGACTTCACCAACGCTGACCTGCGCGGCGTGCGGTTCGCGGGCTGTGACCTGACCGGGGCGCAGTTCCACAACGCGCTGATGGACGGCACGGTGTTCAGCCGCTGCGCCCTGGCGGAGCTGGGCGGGGTGACGAGCTTCGCCGGCGCGCGGGTCGAGGGCCAGGACCTGGTGGCGCTGTCCTACACCCTCGCCGACGCCCTGGGCATCGTCATCACCGAGTAACCCCAGGTCAAACGCATCAGATGGTTACGGTGGGCCCCGACCCGGCTTCTGGAGGCACTGCCGAGCCGGTGACCACCGCACGCTGTACCGGCGGCACCCTCAGGCGCTCAGCCGCGCGTTGCAGGCCGCCATCAGCGCCCGCCGGCACGCCGTCCGCAGTGGCCGCAGCACCTCCGAGCGCTGGTGGGCCTCGTGCGCCGTCACGGCCCCGCCCGGGGCGTTGTGGTCGGCGAGCACCAGCACCCCGTCGAGCATGGCGGCGCGCGCGTACAGCCGGCGGCAGCGGGGGTCGAAGCCGGGCGGCAGGTCGGCCCCGGAGCCCGGCTTGCGGAGCGCGGCGAGCGCCCCGGCGAGTTCGGGCTGCCAGCGGGCCACGTCGAGCCGGATCAGCGCGTCGGCGGCGCCGTTGAGTTCCCGGGCCAGGTCCAGCTCGGCCTCCCCCGGCGCGATGTACTCCGGGTGCGCCCCGGCCTGCACCGGCAGCACCTGCCAGCGCACGGTGTGCCAGGTGTCCCCCGAGCCGGACACGTGCTCCCGGATGGCGGGCACCAGCCCCAGTTCCCCCGCGATGACTCCCTCGCCGGCACCGAGCGCCGCGCTGCTGAACGCGCCGGGCCCGGGCAGGCCGCGCGGGTCGCCGGGGGCCGGCAGCACGAGGCGCAGGTCGTCGGCGCGCAGCCGGGACAGCGCGGCGAGCGCCGTGCCGAGGGGCACCTCCCAGTCCTGGCCGGGCAGGTCGGTGACCAGGTGCTCCTCGCCGCCCGTGACGGCGGGGCCCACCTCGTCGTACGAGACGAACCCGGCCCGCCACGCGCGGGCCCAGGCCACGAACCGGGCGGCGTGCCGGGTGCGGTCGGCGGCGCGACGGTGGACGGAGGTCATGGCATCGATTATCGACGTTTCGGCGGCGCGGGACAGCACCCGGGGGCGCACCGGTCCCACGTGGGGATCTCGCCGAGGGCCGCGCGTTCGGCGCCCGGGTTGCGGCGCTCCTCGATCAGCTCGACGAGCATGTCGATGAACCGCGGGTCGTCGGTGGGCGTGGCGGCCCGGGCGTAGGCGAGCCCGAGCTTCTCGGCGGTCTCGGCGGCCTCGTGGTCGAGGTCCCAGAGCACCTCGATGTGGTCGGAGATGAACCCGATCGGGCTGACCACGACCCCGGTGACCCCCTCGGCGGACAGCGCCGCGAGGTGGTCGTTGACGTCGGGCTCCAGCCACGGCACGACGGGCGGGCCGGAGCGGGACTGCCAGACCAGCTCGTACGGCATGCCGGGGGCGGCCGCTGCGGCGATCAGCCGGGCGGTCTCGGTGAGCTGGGCGACGTACCGGCCGCCGTTGCGCACCGGGCCGGCGGTGTCCGCCATGGACACCGGGATGCTGTGCGCCGTGAACGCGAGCCGGGCGTTGGCCGGGTCCGGCAGGGTGGCCAGGGCCGCCTTCACCGCGTCGGCGTGCGCCGCGATGAACAGCGGGTGGTCGTGGAAGTGCCGGAGCTTGTCCACCTCGGGGGCGCGCTCGCCCAGGGCGGCGCGGGCGGCGGCGATGTCGTCCAGGTACTGCCGGCAGGACGAGTACGAGCCGTAGGGGCTCGTGACGAAGGCCAGCACCCGGTGGATCCCCGCGTCGCGCATGTCCCGCAGCGCGTCGACCAGGTACGGCCGCCAGTTGCGGTTGCCCCAGTAGATCGGGAGGTCGATCCGGTCGCGGAGCCCGGCCATCAACGCCCGGCACTGGTCGTTGATGGGGGACACGCCACCGAAGTGGCGGTAGTGCTCGGCCACCTCGGCGAGCCTCTCCGGGGGAACTCCTCGGCCGCGCGTCACGTTCGCCAGGAACGGCGCCACGTCGTCAGGCCCTTCGGGGCCGCCAAAGGAGACGAGGAGGAAGGCGTCGTAGGTCACTCCGACATCCTGTCCGATCTCGGCGCGCTTCGCACCACTGGGAAGCGCGGGTTGATCTCTCAATTTCGCGGATCACGGTTTTCCGGCCCCTGATATCCCACAAAACAGGGACATCAGGGGCCGGCGGGTACCGTAAATGTGTGCTCTCAGGCGCCGATCGCGTGGAAGCCGCCATCGACGTGCACGATCTCGCCGGTCGTCGCGGGGAACAGATCGGACAGCAGCGCGCACACGGCCTTGCCGGCCGGCTCGCAGTCGGTGAGGTCCCAGCCGAGCGGGGAGCGGTCGACCCAGGCCTGCTCGAACTTCTCGAAACCGGGGATCGACTTGGCCGCCATGGTGCGCAGCGGGCCCGCGGAGACGAGGTTGCTCCGGATGCCCTTCTCGCCCAGGTACTGCGCCAGGTAGCGCGACGTGGACTCCAGGCCGCCCTTGGCGACGCCCATCCAGTCGTACACCGGCCACGCGAACGAACCGTCGAAGGTGAGGCCGACGATCGAGCCGCCCCGGCCCATCAGCGGCGCGCACGCGACGGCGAGGGCCTTGTAGGAGTACGTGGAGGCGTGCAGGGCGGTGCTGACGTCCTCCCAGGAGGCGGTCATGAAGCCGCCGCCGAGGGCGCCCTGCGGGCCGAACGCGATCGAGTGCACGACGCCGTCGAGCCCGTCGACCTGCTTGCGGACCTCGTCCGCGAGGCCGGCGAGGTGCTCGGGGTTGGTCGCGTCGAGTTCGATGACCGCGCCGACCGGCTTCGGGAGCCGCTTGACGATCCGCTCCACGAGGGACAGCCGGCCGTAGCCGGTGACGACGATCTCCGCGCCCTGTTCCTGGGCGAACTTGGCCGTGGCGAACGCGATCGACGCGTCGGTGATGATGCCGGTGATCAGGATGCGCTTGCCGGCGAGCAGTCCAGACATATTTCGTGTACTCCCTCTAGTGACCCATGCCGAGGCCGCCGTCGACCGGGATGACCGCCCCGGTGACGTATGCCGAGTTGTCGCTCGCGAGCCAGGTGACCACGCTGGCGACCTCCTCGGAGGTGGCCATCCGGCCGGCCGGGATCGCCTTGACGTACTGCTCGCGCAGGTTCGCCGGCAGCTCCGCCGTCATGTCCGTCTCGATGAAGCCGGGCGCGACGACGTTGGCGGTGATGTTGCGCGCGCCCAGTTCGCGGGTGATCGAGCGGGCGAGGCCGACGAGGCCGGCCTTGGAGGCGGCGTAGTTCGTCTGACCCGCGCCGCCGTACAGCCCGACGACGGACGAGATGAAGATCATGCGGCCCCACCGGGCGCGGAGCATCTTGCTCGACGCGCGCTTGGCGACCCGCCAGGCGCCACCGAGGTTGGTGTCGACGACGCTGCCGAACTGCTCCTCGCTCATGCGCATCAGCAGCGTGTCGGCCGTGATGCCGGCGTTGGCGACCAGCACCTCGACGGGGCCGAGCTCGGCCTCGATCGCCGCGAACGCCGCGTCGACCTGCTCGGGGACGGTGATGTCGCACTGCACCCCGAAGATCCCGTCCGGCGCGCCGCTGCCCCGGTGGGTGATGGCGACCCGGTCGCCCTGCTTGGCGAACGCCTGAGCGATCGCCAGCCCGATGCCACGATTACCGCCAGTGACCAGTACCGTACGCGCCACGCGTCCTCCCAAGCCTTCTGCACAGTCGCCAAGGAGACTAGGCGCTACCGCCAAGTACCGGAAACACCGGGGTTGCGTGTACGATGTCTCCGGCCCTGAGTGTGTGCCCTGACCCTAGGAGGTGATCGCTGTGCGAGATAGCGATCCTCCTAGTCGCGGTCGAGCCTGAGCTGGGTTTTCCTCACACCCTGTGACGACCGACGACGCACGTCGGTCAGTTCTCGACCGTGCCTCCAGCGTTCCTTTCCTTCATTCTTCCCGCTGGAAGGTCACTGCCATGCTCCGTTTTCTCCCCCGTCTCGGTTTCGCGCTGGCGTCCGTCTGGGTCGTCTTCCTCGTGATCCTCATCGACCACACCCGCTAGGCGCCGACCCGCCTGCGCCACCACCACAGCTGGCCGGCCGCGCCCACAGTGGCCAGTGCCGGCAGCCCGCCGGCCACCGCCACCACCGCGGGTGCCCCGCCGGCACCCGGGTCCGCCGCGACCGGACCCGGTGCCGCCCCGTCGACGTCGGACGCGCACACCGCCGGCCGGTCGAAGCCGTCCGGCACGACGCACGCCACCCCGGCCAGCCGCGCCGGGCCGTCCGCCGGCCTGGACGGCATCCGTACCGACACCGTCGTCTCCCAGGTGCCGCCGGCCGGTACGCCCGCGGTCCAGGACACCGTGCCGTCGCCGAGCACCGCGCCCGGGCCGGCGTCGCGCACCCGGGCCCCGAGGGGCAGCCGGGCCACGACCGTCAGGCCGACCGGGGTGACCGGTTCGTAGCTGCGCACCCCGATCCGGTACACCCGCAGGTCGCCGGGGGCCGCGCGGTCGGCCCCGTCACTGATCTCGACCGCGACCCTGGGCGGCGGTGGTTCCCGCAGCGGGGCGACCGCCGGCAACGGGGTCACCGCGTACAGCGCGGCCACCAGGAGCAGGCTCACGCGGACCGCCTCCGTCGGAAGAACCAGACCAGCGCGCCACCGGCACCCAGCAGCAGCCCGCCCAGGGGCAGCAGCGGGGCCGCCGAGGAACCGGTCACCGGCATCGGGGTCGGCGGCGGCGGGGACACCTCGTAGGTGGCCGTGGACGGCGGAGTGCTCACCGGCGCGCAGGTCGCCTCCGCCTTCTCCTGGCAGCTCGGCGGCGTGTACGTACCCGTCGCGGTGTTGGTTTTGCGCCCCGTGACGTTGGCCGTGGAGCACTCGATCACCTTGACCTGCCCGGGGGCGAGGTCCATGGTCGCCGCGCAGGTCGGCTCGTCCGGGTCGGCCACCGTCACGCCGGTCAGCGCCAGGCTGCCGGTGTTGGTGACCGTGATCCGCCAGCGCGCCGCGGAGCCGTAGTCCCCGGTGGCCGAGGCCGAGCAGGACCCGTTCGGCGGGCACACCTGCTTGAGGACCGTCAGGCCGTGGGTCTCGACCGTCGCCGTGGTCGGCGGGACCGTGACCGGCGGCTTGCCCGGCGGGGTGAACGTGCCGGTGACCGTGTTGGTGACGCTCCCGGTCGCCGAGCTCGTCGAGCAGTGGAACACCTTCGACGCGCCCCCGGCCAGGTCGAACGGTCCGCCGAACGCCGCGCCGCAGGACGGTTCGGCGGAGTCGGTGAGCGTGACGGCCGTCAGCGGGCCGGTGCCGGTGTTGGTGGCCGTGATCCGCCAGTAGGCCGTGGAGCCGGTGGGCACGGAGGTCGTCGGACCCCACGGGCCCACGCCGCCGACGCCGCAGTCAGCGGGGGTCGCCGACCGGCAGACCTCCTTGACGACGGTCAGCCCGACGATCGTGAACGTCGCCGTGGTCGGCGGGGTCGTGACCGGCGGCTTGCCCGGCGGGGTGAACGTGGCGGTGGCCGTGTTGGCCCGATCCGCCGTCACGTTCGCCGTCGAGCAGTGGACGTAGCGGGTCTGGCCGGCGGGTACGTCGACCGTGGTCGCGCACGTCGGCTCGGCCGGGTCGGCGATCGCCACCCCGGTCAGGGCCAGCGAACCGGTGTTGGTGGCGCTGATCCGCCAGTACGCCGTCGAGCCCGTCGGGCCCACCTCGGTCGCGGCCCACGGCCCCGGCCCGGCGCAGTCCGTCGCCGAGGTCGAGGTGCAGACCTCCTTGAGCAGGGTCAGCCCGACCACGTCGTACGTGGCCGTGGTCGGCGGGGTCGTGACCGGCGGCTTGCCCGGCGGGGTGAACGTGGCGGTGGCGGTGTTCACCTTCGCCCCGGTCGCGGCCGCCGTGGAGCAGTAGAAGAGCTTCGTCTCCCCCGCCGTCAGCCCGAACGAGCCCGCCGCCGCCGCGCAGGCCGGCTCGGCCGGGTCCGTGACCGTGATCCCGGTGAGGGCCACGGTGCCGGTGTTCGTGGCGGTCAGCCGCCAGTAGGCCGTGGAACCGACCGGTCCGTTGGCCGTCGCGGCCCAGGGGCCGGTCCCGCCCGGCGCGCAGTCCGCCGGGGTGGCCGACGTGCAGACCTCCTTGAGCAGGGTCAGCGCGTAGACGTGCACCTCGGCCGTCGTCGGGGGCACCGTCACCGGCGGCTTGTCCGGCGGGGTGAACGTGCCGGTGACCGTGTTGGCGGTGTCGCCGTTCACGGGCGAGGTCGAGCAGTACACCTGGCGGACGGCGCCCTTGGCCAGGTCGAACGGGCCGCCGATCGCGGTCGCGCACGCCGGTTCGGCGCTGTCGGTCAGCGTGATCGCGGTGATGGTCTCGTCACCGGTGTTGGTGGCCGTGATCCGCCAGTACGCGGTGCCGCCCTTCGGCACGTTCGTGCTGGCCGCCCACGGGCCCGCCCCGCCCGCCTGGCAGTCGGCGGCCGTCAACGACTGGCAGACCTCCTTGACCACGGTCATCGCGTACACCTTGTAGGTGGCCGAGGCGTCCGGGGTCGTCGTGCTCCGCCCGTCGACCGTGTACGTGGCCTTCGCGACGTTGGTCAGGTTGTTGCGGACGTCCGCGCTGGAGCAGTAGAAGACCTGGGGCGCGCCGACCGGCACGTCCAGGGTCTTCACGCAGCCCGGGACGAGCGGGTCGGCGACCTGCACCCCGGTCAGGTTCACGGTGCCCGTGTTGGTCACGGTGATCTGCCAGTAGGCCGTCGAGCCCACCGGGCCGGTGGCGGTCGGGGCCCACGGGCCGGTCGCGCCGGCGCAGTCGGCCCCGGTACCCGTGCAGACCAACTTCACGATTGTCAGGCCGTGGGTGTGCGCCGTCGCGGTCGAGGTGGACGTCTGCGGGGTGGTCGTGCCGGGCGGCGTGAACGTGGCCGTGGCCGTGTTGGCCTTGTCGCCCGTCACGGCGGCCGTGGAGCAGTGGAACACCCGGCTCGCTCCCGCGGCGAGGGTGAACGGCCCCACGGCGTCAGCGGCCGTCTGGCAGGTCGCCTCGGTGGCGTCCGTGACCGTGATCCCGGTCAGCTGCACCTTGCCGGTGTTGGTCACCGTGATCCGCCAGTAGGCGGCGGTGCCGACCGGGACCGTGGTCTCCTTCGCCCACGGGCCCGCGCCGCCGGTCCCGCAGTCGGACGCCGTCGCCGACGTGCAGACCTCCTTGTTCAGGACCAGGGCGAACACGGAGTACGTCGCGCTGGACGGCGGCGTCGTCACCGGTGTCTGGCTCCCGGGCGGGGTGAAGGTGCCCGTGACCGTGTTGGTCGTGTTGTCCGTGACGTTCGCCGTGGAGCAGTACACCTGCTTCGAGGCGCCGCCCGCGAGGTCGAACGTGCCCGCCGCCGTCGCGCAGGCCGGCTGGCCCGGGTCGGCGAGCGTCACGCCCGTCAGGGTCAGGGTGCCGGTGTTGGTGGCCGTGATCCGCCAGTACGCGGTCGAGCCGACCGGGCCGGTGCCCGCCGCCGCCCAGGGACCCGTGGGGCTCTGGCAGTCGGCCGGGGTGGTCGAGGTGCAGACCTCCTTCAGGATCGTCAGGCCGTAGACCCGGTACGTCGCGGAGTCGGTGACCGTCGTGGGCGGGGTGCCCGGGGGCAGCCCCGGCGGCGGGTAGCTCGCCGTCGCCGTGTTCACCTTGTCGGCGGTCACCGAGGTCGTGTTGCAGTAGAAGTACTTCGTCTCGGCCACGGCCAGGTCCACCGTGCCGGCCGGCGCGCACGACGGCTGCCCCGGGTCGGTCACGGTGATCCCGGTGACCGGCACGGTGCCCCGGTGGGTCAGCGTCAGCCGCCAGTACGCGGTCGAGCCGACCGGGCCGTTCGTCGCGTCCACCCACGGGCCGGTCGGGCTCTGGCAGTCGGCCACGGTGGTGGAGGTGCAGACCTCCTTGACGAGGGTGACCTCGTAGGTGCCGACGCTCGCGCTGGTCGGCGGGACATTCGTCGAGGGGGTACCCGGCGGGGAGCCCGGCGGGGGCGGGAACACGGCGCTGGCGGTGTTGGTCTTGTTGCCGGTCACGCCGGCCGTCGAGCAGTGCACGTACTTCGTCTCGCCGACCGCCAGGTCCACGGTCGCCGCGCAGGTCGGCTCGTCGGCGTCGGCGATCGCCACGTTGGTCAGCGCCACCTGCCCGGTGTTCGTGGCCGCGATCCGCCAGTACGCCGTCGAGTTGTACGGGATGTTCGTGCTCGTCACCCACGGGCCGGCCCCGCCGGTCTGGCAGTTGGCGACCACCGCGGACTGGCAGACCTGCTTGAGCAGGGTCATCCGGGCGATGTTGGCCGTGGCCGTGGACGGCGGCGACTCCCGGGGCGGCGAGCCGGGCGGGTCGTCGGGGGCCGGGAACCGGCTGGTCACCGTGTTGGCCTTCGTGTCGGTCACGTTCGCCGTCGAGCAGTAGAAGACCTTCGACGAGTTCGCGGGCACCATGAACGTGCCGGCGGCGGTCACGCACGAGGCCTCGGCCGGGTCGTTGAGGACCACGTTGTTGGCGTCGCCGGCGCTCATGTTGGACACCGTGATCCGCCAGTACGCGGTGTCGCCGGGCAGCAGGTTCACCGACGGGGCCCACGGGCCGGTCGGGGACGTGCAGTCGGCCACGACCTTCGACTGGCAGACCTCCTTGAGTACCCGCAGCTCGGCGATCGGCACCGAGAACACGACCTGGGTGGCCATGTAGGAGTCGCCGCTGGTCGAGACGGTCAGCTTCACGGAGGTGTCGCCGGCGTTCACCACGCCCGCCGGCAGCTGGAAGGACTTGGCGTCCACCGAGTAGTTGTTGAGCGGGGTCGGGTTCGACTCGTGCTCGGCGTTGCTGATGAAGAAGTTGGACGTGCCGCCGATCGCGGGTTCGTTCATCGCCTGGTCGTTGATGAGGAACTGGTCACCGACGATCGAGTAGTCCCCCTCGTAGGCGGTGACCCCGGACCGGACCAGCCCGCCCGCGTTCTTGAAGCCGGAGATCGTCACGTCGGTCGGGGGGTCCATGGCGCCCTGGCGGACGTGCCCGTCGTAGATGAAGATCTCGCGCAGCTCCGGCGCGTACGTCGGCTCCGGGCCGGCGAACTTGTACACCACGGTCAGCGACCAGCCGCCGAAGCAGCCGTAGCCGGTCGGCGTCCACACGTTGCCGACCGTCACCGTCGTGTCGCCGTTCACCCCGGCGAACATCGCGGTGATGTCGGCCTGGCCGCTGTAGTACTGCGGCGCGTTGAACGCCGGGGCGGGCTCGGCGATGAACGGCGACGGGGCGACGGACGTGGTCGAGCCCCCGCCGACCGTGACCCGGACCTGCTGGGTGGCCGGCGTACCGGCCGGGTTGGTCGCCCGCACCGCGCCGGTCGGGGCCGCGTTGGCCCCGCAGGCCGGCTCGCCGATGCCGCCGACGACGCCGGTGTTGCCGGCCCAGCCGAGCTTGGCGTAGTCGATCGTCGACCCCGGCGGGATCGGGATGAGCGCCCGGCTGGAGTTGAACGTCAGCGCGTCGGCGTCGACGTCGGTGTACCGCATCGAGAAGTAGTCGTTCGGCGCGTTCGGGTCGGTGCGGTTCGCCCCGCCCGGGCACGAGAACGACCCGATCTGCGGCGTACCGTCCGGCGGGCACTGCATCACCCCGTTGCCGTTGGTGATGAAGCGGCCGTAGACCTTCTGGTCGTACGAGAGCGTGAACGGCGTGATGACCGCCGCCTGCGCCGGGAGCCCCGGCAACACGACCAGCCCCGACGCCACGACAGCCAGGGCACACCACCGAGCGACCCGCTTCATCCCCATGCGCGGAATGTACTAGCTAACGGACATTTGTTTGCGAAAGTCGCGAACTCTGCTTCGGAGGAGATACCCGTCGTGCTATGGCAGTCGGGACGTCCAGAGCAGACTCATACCCGCCGCCGCGAAAGCGAACAACAGCCCCAGAGCGATGAACCACTGGCTGATCTCGCGGGACATCGTGCGGTACCCGATCGAGTGGCCCATGTCCTGGTACACCTGCTTGAGCTGCTCGCTCGTGACCGCCTGGTAGTAGTGGCCCTTGGTCGACGTGGCCAGCTTCTCCAGCGACACCCGGTCCACCGGCACCCGGGTGGTCTGTCCGTTGATGTCCACCGTGCCCTCGTCCGTCCCGAACGCGATGGTCGACACCGGCACGTTCGCGGCGGCGGCCGCCTGGCCCGCCTCCTCGATCGACCGGCCGAACGTCCGGAAGCCGTCGGAGATCAGCACGATCCGGGCCGGCGGCGCGCCCTGCGCCCCGTCGGCGGGCACCGACTGGATGGCCTGCAGCGACGTGAACACCGCCTCGCCGGTGGCCGTGGACTCGGCGAGCTGCAGCCCGTCGATCGCCGCCACCACCGCCTCCTTGTCCTTCACCGGGGACACCAGCACGTTCGCGCTCTTCGCGAACGACACCAGCCCGATGTTGAACGACTTCGGCAGCTGCTTCACGAAGTCCTTCGCCGCGTCCTTGGCGGCCTGGATCCGGCTCGGCGCCACATCCCGGGACTGCATCGACAGCGACACGTCCAGGGCGATCATCACCGTCGCGCGCTCCATCGGCGTCCGCGCGTCCGTCGAGGGCCGGGCCATCGCCGTGGACAGCACCAGCAGGCTCAACAGCAGCGCCACGGCCGCCGCGTGCCGCCGCCAGCCGAGGCCCCGGGGGGCCAGGGTCTTGAGCAGGTCCACATTGGTGAACCGCAGCGCGTACGCCTGGCGGTGGAGCTGGCGCCACACGTACGCGCCCGCCAGCGCCAGCACCGGCAGCACCGCCAGCAGCCACCACGGCTCGAGAAAACGGATCATCGGGTGGTCCCCCTGGTACGCGCGTGCCGTTGGGCGGCGACGAAGCGCACGATGTCGAGTAGCCAGTCGGAGTCGGTGCGCAGCCGCAGCTGGGCCGCGCCGGCACGCCGGATCTCCCGCGCGATCGTAGCGCGCTGCTCGGCCGCCGCGGCGGCGTAGCGGGCCCGCAGCCGGGCGTCGCCGGTCTGCACCTCGTGCGAGAAGCCGGTCTCCGGGTCGACCAGGGTGAGCACGCCCGCGTCGGGCAGCTCCAGCTCCGTCGGGTCGACCACCTCGATGGCCAGCACCTCGTGCCGGACGGCCAGCTTACGCAGCGGACGCTCCCAACCGGTCGGGGTCATGAAGTCGGAGATCACCACGGCCATCCCCCGGCGGCGCGGCGGCGAGTTCAGCTTGTCGATCAGCGTGCCCAGGTCGGCGCGGCCCGGACGGATCGGGGTCCGGGCGAGCTGGCGGAGCAGCCCGTCGGCCTCCTTGCGGCCCGGCCGGGCCGGCAGCCGGGTCACGCCCTCGCCCGTGCCGACGACCGCGCCGATCCGGTTGCCGCCGCGCACCGTCAGGTGCGAGATGGCCGCCGAGGCCGCCACCACCAGGTCGCGCTTGAGGCAGTTGGCGGTGCCGTAGTCCAGCGAGGCCGACAGGTCCACGGCCATCCAGGTCTCCAGCTCCCGGTCGGCCACGGTCTGCCGGACGTGCGGCACCGTGGTCCGGGCCGTGACCGGCCAGTCCATCCGGCGCACGTCGTCACCGGGCCGGTACTCCCGGGACTCCCCCGGCTCCGAGCCCGGCCCGGGCAGCAGCCCCAGGTAGTCGCCCTGGAGCAGGCCGTCGAGCTTGCGGGTGATCAGGAGCTGGAGCTTGGAGAGGACGACCTCCGCCCGCTCCGTCGTCAACGGTCCGGCGGCGAGCGGCCTGGTGGCGGGCCGCCCGGTCACCAGGCGCCCGGGCTGGCCGGGGCGGGCTGGGGCGCCGGCGCGTACACCGGGGCGGGCCCGCCGGTCGGGGCCGGGTGCGCGGCGGCCTGCTGCCGGGGCGCCACCGTGGGCACCGGCACGACCTGGAGCACCCGCTCGACGATCTGCTCCGCCGGGATGTTGTCGGCGAGCGCGTCGTAGGACAGCACGAGCCGGTGGCGGAGGATGTCGGGCGCGATGTCCTGGACGTCCTGCGGCAGGGCGTAGTCGCGGCCCCGGAGCAGGGCCAGCGCCCGGGTCGCCCGGACGATGCCGAGCGAGGCGCGGGGACTCGCCCCGTACTGGATCAGGGGGGCGATCTCCGGCAGTCCCGCGTCGGCCGGCGACCGGGTGGCCAGCACGAGCCGGACCGCGTAGTCGACCAGCGCGTTGTGCACGAAGACCTCGTCGGCCTTCTTCTGCAGGGTGGTCAGGTCCTCCGGGGCGAACACCACGTTCGGCTCGGGGATGGCGACGCCGACCCGGTAGACGATCTCGCGCTCCTCGGCGTCCGTCGGGTAGCCCACCTGGATCTTGAGCAGGAACCGGTCGCGCTGCGCCTCCGGGAGCGGGTAGACGCCCTCCTGCTCGATCGGGTTCTGGGTGGCCATCACGAGGAACGGCAGCGGCACCTTGTACGCCTTGCCCCCGATCGTCACCTGCTGCTCCGCCATGACCTCCAGCAGCGCCGACTGCACCTTCGCGGGCGCGCGGTTGATCTCGTCGGCGAGCAGGAAGTTGGCGAACACCGGGCCGAGCTCGACATCGAAGCTCTCGCTGGACTGCCGGAAGATCCGGGTGCCGACCAGGTCCGCCGGGACCAGGTCCGGGGTGAACTGGACCCGGGAGAAGGAACCGCCGACGACCTTCGCGATCGTCTCCACCGCGAGGGTCTTCGCCACGCCGGGCACGCCCTCCAGCAGGCAGTGTCCCCTGGCCAGCAGCGCGACGAACATCCGCTCGATCATCCGGTCCTGACCGACGATCACGCGCTTGACCTCGAACAACGCCTTCTCCAGGAGCGTCGCGTCCTGGGCGGGCGTGGTCTGCTGGGTCGACACGGAACCTCCACGGTGATGGTGAGCTTGTCGACCCCCAGCATTACACGCCGGCACCACCCGGCCGTGCGCACCGCGACCGGCTCCGTTCGGCCCCGGTAAATTCTCGCCGCGGGCCGCAACCTGTGCTGGACATCGCCCCCCGGGCCGCGTGTAGCATTGGCATCGACGCCGGGCAGCTTCCCCCGTGGCTGCCCGGCGCTCCTCATACTTCAGACTTGGGCGTCATGAGCGAGACAATCAGCTCCGCCGAGTCCATCATCTGCTCCGCGAAACAATGCAAATCCCCCGCCACCTGGTCCGTTGTGTGGCGAAATCCCAAACTGCACGCGCCCGACCGGCGCAAGGTGTGGGTCGCCTGCGACGAGCACCGGGGTTCGCTCTCCAGCTTCCTGGACGCGCGCGGCTTCCTGCTCGGCGTCGAACCGCTCACCACCGCGCCGGACGCTACCGTGGAGTCATGACGGACCCGAGCACGAGCCCGCTGGACCCGCTGCCCGACGTCACCTGGCAGAAACTCTCGCCGCGGTACGTGCTGGTGCGGTTGATCTCGCTGGCCACCGGGACGCTCGCGTTCGCCGTCGCCGGGGTGGTCGGCTGGCTGGTGACCGACTGGTGGCCCGCCCTCGCCGGGGCCGTCGCCGTCGTGGTCTACGGCCTCGTGCGCGCCCCGTTCCTCGTCCGGCAGATCCGGTCCTGGGGGTACGCGGAACGCGACGCCGACCTGCTCGTCCGGCACGGGCTGCTCATCCGCCGACTGTCCATCGTGCCGTACGCCCGGATGCAGTTCGTGGATGTGGCCGTCGGGCCGGTGGAAAGGATGTTCGGGCTGGCCACGGTGCAGATGCACACCGCCGCCGTCGGGGCCGACGCTACGGTGCCGGGCCTCGCGCCCGCCGAGGCCGTGCGGCTGCGGGACCGGCTCGCCGCGCTCGGCCGGCACGGGACCGAGGGCCTGTGAGCCAGCGGCTGCACCCGCTCACCCCGCTGCTCAAGGGAGTCAGGGCGTTCTGGGTGGTGATCGCCGCCCTGTCCTGGCAGGGCTTCGCCCGGTTCGGGCTCCAGCAGGGCGCGCTGATCGTGGCGATCGGCGGCGCCGGCGCGCTCGCGTACTCGTTCGTGGCCTGGCGGGTCAGCAACTTCGAGGTCGTGGACCGGGAACTGCGGATCCAGGAGGGGCTCCTCGTCCGGCGCAACCGGTCGGTGCCGCTGGAGCGGATGCAGTCCATCGAGGTGATCCGGCCGCTGCTGGCCCAGCTCACCGGGCTCGCGGAGCTGCGGATCGAGGTGGTCGGCGGGGACAAGTCGGAGGCGCGGCTGGCGTACCTGCCGGTGGTCGACGCCGAGCGGCTCCGGGTGGAACTGCTGGCCCTGAAGCGCGGACCGGCACCGGTGGCGGCACCGGACACCGGCGCCGACCAGGACGCGGGTGCGGGCTCCGACACCGACCCGGGCGGGTTCCCCGCCGCGACGACGGGCACGGTCGCCGCCGACGGGGAACCCGCCCCCGAGGTGCTGCACCAGGTGGCGTTGCGAGATCTCGCCGTGTCCCAGGCGCTCACCTGGTCGGCGCTGCTGTCGCCGTTCGCGCTCGCCGTCCCGATCGTCCTGTTCTCGTTCAACCCGGAGCTGTCGTTCGTCGGGATCGCCGGTACGGTGACGGCCGCGCTGGGCACCCTCGGTACCCCGATCCGGCGGTTCCTGCGGTTCTACGACTTCACCGTCGCGGCGGTGCCCGAGGGGCTGCGGATCAGCCACGGCGCGACGGAGACCCGGCACCAGACGGTCCCGGCGGAGCGGGTGCAGTCCGTGGCGGTGGTCCGGCCGCTGCTGTGGCGCTCGCAGGGCTGGGTGGCGTGCGAGCTGCACGTCGCCGGGGTGCGGACCGGTGAGGGCGAAGCGATCACGGGCGACACCCTGCTGCCGGTCGCCGACCCGGGCACCGCGTGGCCGATCCTGGAACGCGCGCTGCCGGGCGCGGCCGTGGCGGCGACCATGCCGCTGTCCCCGGCCCCGGAGCGGGCGCGCTGGCGGGCCCCGGTGCGGGCCCGGACGTTGGGCTTCGGGCTCACCCCCGAGCTGTTCGTGACCCGGTCGGGGCTGTTCAGCCCCCGGGTGACGGTCGTGCCGTACACCCGGATCCAGGCCGTCAGCCTCGAACAGGGCCCGTGGCAGCGCCGGCTCGGGCTCGCGTCGGTGCGGGTGCACACGGCGGGCGGGGCCCGGGTGACGGCGGACTACCGCACCGTGGCCGAGGCGAACTGGCTCGCCGCCGAGCTGCACGCCCGCGCGGCGGCGTCCCGGGACTAGAGCGGCGGCCACGCGGCGGCCTCCCGGGACCGGCGCGTGCGGCCGGAACACCGGTCCGGGCCACCGAGGCGCCCGATCCGCGCGGGACCCCCGCGCACAGGGCTGGGGCGGCAGCCCTCAGCGGCGGAGCACCTCGCGGCACGCGCTCGTCCGCGCCTGCCACCCCAGCCGCTCCAGCTCGGGCGTCTCGGACTCGGCGAGCGGATACCCCAGGCACAGGTACGCGACGAGGCGCCACGTGGGTGGCACCTCCAGGGTCGCGGCGGCGGCCACCGGGTCGAGGATCGACACCCAGCCCACCCCCACCCCGTGCGCCCGGGCCGCCAGCCACAGGGTGTGCACGGCGAGGACGGCCGAGTAGCGCAGGGTCTCGGGCATGGTGGCGCGGCCCAGCCCGTACCCCTCGACGGGTTGTTCCTCGCAGAACACGGCGAACTGCTGCGGCGCCTCGCGGAGCCCGGCCAGTTTCAGGGTCGCGTAGGTCCTGGCCCGGTCCCCGGTGTACCCGGCGAGGGCCGCGCGGTTCGCGGTGGCGAAGTTGTCCCCGATCGCGGCGCGGCGGTCCGGGGAGTCCACGGACACGAACCGCCACGGCCGGGCGTTGCCGACGCTCGGCGCGAGGCACGCGGCGTCCAGCAGCTCCTCGACGAGCGCGGCGGGCAGGGGTGCGGGCGAGAAGTGCCGCACGTCGCGCCGCCAGCGCAGCAGGGTGTCGAAACCGGCCCGGAAGGCGTCGTCGAACCGCGCGGGACCGGTCGGATCCGGCCGCGCGGAACCGGCTGGGTCCGGCCGCGCGGAACCGGAAGTGGTGGCGTGCGGTCGTGCGGAACCGGTGGCGTCCGGCCTCACGGGACCGGGACCGGTTCCTTCGCCCCGGTCACCCGCCGGGCCCGCCAACGCGCCCAGCCCTTCTCCGCGAGGGCGCAGGCTGCGAAGGTGACGCCGACGTACAGCCAGCCGACGAGCACGTCGATGATCCAGTGCTCGCCCGAGTAGACCAGGGTGAACGTCATGGCCAGCGGGTAGAGCAGCAGCACCGGGATCCAGCGCTTCCGGACCCGGGTGAAGAAGAACGCCACCACGAGCAGCGCGAACGCGGTGTGCAGGCTCGGCATCGCCGCGACCGGGTTGGCGACGTTGACCTGGGCGGCGTTGAGCATGTTGCCGGCGCCGTGCAGGCCCATCGCCTGCCAGCCCCGGGTGGAGATCCGGGCGACCTCGTCGACGACCCCGTACTTGCCGGCCCACCACGGCGGGGCGGCCGGGTACGCGAAGTACGTGATCAGGCCGATGAACGACAGGAAGAACCAGCGCCGGATGAACCGGGCCCACAGGTCGCGGCTGCGCAGCCAGAGCACGACGGCCACGACCAGGGCGGCGGCGAAGTGCGAGAAGTAGACCCAGCTGCCCGCGACGTCCCACCAGTGGATGGTCGCCGGGTCGTAGAGCTCCCGTTGCAGCCACACGGTCGGGGTCAGGCCGTCCATCGCCCAGCCGAACATCCAGGTGTCGAACTCGACCAGCTCGTACACGTGCGGGACGCCCTTGCCGGCGAAGCCGCGCGACAGGTTGTAGATCACCAGCAGGGAGACGATCGGCAACCAGTCCCGGACGAAGCCGAGGTGGTAGCGCCACGGCCGGTTGTTGTTCCACGCGATCGTGGCCGCCCACAGCCATCCGAAGGCGTAGATCGGGTCGGTCGGCAGGCCGATGACCAGCCAACCGACGAGAAAAGCGGCCGCCCACACGCCCATCCCGATGATCCGGCGACGGCGGGACGCACCTGCGGTGTCGGGTTCCTCGGCTGTCATAGCCGGCCAAGCCTATCGGGTGCCTGAGGGCCTTCCACCGTTAGGCTGAGCACATGGAGCTGCTGCCGGGCCTGTCAGCCCGTCTCGAGATGACCGTGACGGACGCCGACACCGCCCAGGCGCTGGGTTCGGGGGACGTTCCCGTGCTGGGCACGCCCCGGGCGCTGGCCCTCGCGGAGGCCGCCACGGTGGCCGCGACCGCCAGAAAGATCAACAGCGGCAGCACGACCGTGGGGGTACTCGTCG
Source organism: Longispora urticae (assembly GCF_053902585.1). Lineage (NCBI taxonomy): Bacteria > Bacillati > Actinomycetota > Actinomycetes > Micromonosporales > Micromonosporaceae > Longispora > Longispora urticae. Next base: position 53,688 of record NZ_JAQZSH010000024.1, on the reverse strand, counting down.
AGTTCTCGCACCTCGCGCCGTCGATCATCGGGCACACCGTCGTCTGCGAAGCCATTCTCGCCGACGTCCAGGGCCGTAGGCTGATCTTCACAGTGACCCTGCACGACGCCGACACGCTCGTCGCCGAGGGCCGGATCGAACGGCTCGTCGTCGACCGGCACCGATTCGTGGAGAAGGCGCATGGCATTTCGTGAAGTCGCCCCGGGCGTTCTGGTCTGGCGGTACCCGGTGCTCGACGTCAACGTCTCCCTGATCCTCGGCGCGGACGGCGCGGTGCTGGTGGACACCCTGTCCACCCCCCGGCAGGCCGCCGAGCTGGAGGTGGCCGTGCGGGCCGTCACCGACCTGCCGCTGACCGTCGTCAACACCCACGCGCACTTCGACCACTGCTTCGGCAACGCCGCGTTCGCCAACTGCGACATCTGGGCGCACGAGGCCACGGCCGACCGGCTGGCGGAGAACTCCGAGACCCTGACCCGCCGGGTGTACGAGAGCTGGGGCACCACCCCCGGCCTCGACGGCCTGCTCGACGTCGTCGTCACGCCCCCGACCCACCGGGTGCGCACCTCGCACACCCTCGACCTGGGCGACCGGGCCGTGCACCTGCGGCACCTCGGCCTCGGGCACAGCCCCGGCGACCTGGTGGTGGCCGTGGACGGGGTCGTGATCGCCGGGGACCTGGTCGAGGAGGGCGCGCCGCCGTCGTTCGCGGACGCGTACCCGCTGTCGTGGCCCGACGCGCTCGGCGCCCTGCTGGAACTGTGCGGGGACGGTCCCGTGGTGCCCGGGCACGGGGACGTCGTGGGGCGCGAGTTCGTCGAGGAGCAGCGCAAGGACCTCGCCGGGCTGGACTGGACGATCCGGGAGGGGCACGCCGACGGGGCGGACGTCTCCGCGGTGGCCGAGCTGGCGTTGAGCCGGTGGCCGGAGCTGGGGGCGGCCTTCGCGTTGGAGGCGGTCAGCCGGGGGTTCGTGGAGCTGTCGGGGCGCAGCTGACGGCGCTGGCGGGCTGACGGCGGCCGGGGTGGGTGGCACGATGGGCGCGTGAAGACGCTGGGGTTCGCGACGCCGTTGTGGCGCGCCTTGATCGCGTACCGCGTGATTCTGCTCGGCTACGCCGCGATGCAGACCGTGCATTACTGGCCGGTGTACACCGACCGGCGGCTCGCCCTCGGGGTGTTCGTCACGATGGTGCTGTGGACGGTCGCGATGACCGCCGCCAACGCGGTCGACCGGGGCCGGCGGTGGGCGGTGTGCCTCGCCGACCTGGCCGTCAGCGCCGTACTCCTGCTGGGCACGTTCTACGTTCTCGACGGCGGCGACCCGGACGCGACGGTCACCGGCCCGTGGGTGTCCGCGTCGGTGCTGGCCTGCGCGATCCTCGGCGGCCCGTGGCGCGGCATGGCGGCCAGCCTGGTGATCATCGTGATCACGATGGTGCTGCCGGGCGTCCCGCCGAGCCAGAACACCCTGTACGACGTCGTGATGCTCCTGATGGGCGGCGGCGTCGTCGGCCTGGTGTCCCAGCTGCTCCGCGACGCCGAGTGGCGGATGACCCTGATGACGGAGCGCGAGGCGGCCGTCAACGAACGCGAACGGCTCGCCCGGATCGTGCACGACGGCGTGCTCCAGGTCCTCACCCTCGTGCACCGGCGGGGCCCCGACCTAGGCCCGGACGGCGCGGAGATCGCCCGGCTGGCCGGCGAGCAGGAGGCGGCCCTGCGCGGCCTGGTCCTCGGCGTGCACGGGCCGGTGGCCCCCGGCGGGGAGGCGGACCTGTGCGCACTCCTCACAGGTTTCGCGTCCACCCAGGTGTCGGTCTCGGGCCCGGCCGGTCCGGTACTGCTGCCGTCGGACCGGGCCACGGAACTCGTCGCCGCCGTCGGCGCCGCCCTGGACAACGTCACCCGGCACGCCGGCCCCGGGGCGCGGGCCTGGGTGACGGTCGAGGAGGAACGCGCCGACGTGCTGGTGTCGGTCCGCGACGACGGGCTGGGGGCGACGGCCGACCAGGTGGACCGGGCGGCGGCGGCCGGCCGGCTGGGGGTCGCCCAGTCGATGCGCGGGCGGGCCGAGGGCCTCGGCGGGACGATGTCCCTGGTCACGGCCCCGGGTCAGGGGACCGAAATCGAGTTCCGCGTGCCGCGGCACGCCGGGCGGTCACCGCGTACGTGAGCCAGCCGACGAGCAGGTAGCCGACGCCGGCCGCCAGGACCGGCACCGCGCCCAGCGCCTCGGACAGGCCGGGCACCGCGCTGGTCGGGCCCCACAGCCGCAGCTTGTCGACGCCGTAGACCAGCGCGACGGTCAGGACCGGACCGAGCAGGGCCACGGCGGCCGGGCCGCGCACCCTCAGCAGCCGGAGCACGATCCAGCTGACCAGCATGGTGACCGGCACCGCTACGGCGAGGGCCACCAGCATCGTGCCCAGGCAGCCGAAGCCGTCCATCTCGCACGGGATCAGGGAGCCGACGCCCCAGCCGCCGAGCAGCCAGAGCACCGCCGAGCCGATACCGACGGCGGCGCACAGGGCGAGCTGCCGCGCCCCGGCACGGGTCGGGTCGTCGTCCACCATGAGGTCGAAGGTACCCAGAATCCGGGGCGGGCACGCCGGATCGCGCATGCCACGAGCTGGAGGCCGCACGGGTCCAGCCTCGCCGGCCGGTCGTACTCAGTCGTAGAGGTCGTTCTCGATCGCGTACCGGACCAGTTCGACGCGGTTGTGCAGTTGGAGCTTGGTGAGGGTGTTCTGCACGTGGTTCTGCACGGTGCGGTGCGACAGGACGAGGCGCTCGGCGATCTGCCGGTAACTGAGGCCCTTGGCGACGAACCGGAGCACCTCGGTCTCCCGGTCGGTGAGCTGCGGCCCGCCGGCCGGGAGCTGCTTGTACTCCCCCAGGATCAGCGCCGCCAGCCCCGGCGAGAACACGGCCTCCCCGGCGGCGGTGGCCCGGACCGCCTCCAGGAACTCGGCGGTGTGCGCCGACTTGAGGAGGTAGCCCAGCGCGCCGGCCTTCACCGCGTCCAGGACGGCCTGGCGCTCGTCCACGGCCGACAGCATCATGATCCGGATCTCCGGGTCGGCGGCGAGCAGGCCGCGCACCACGTCCACCCCGGACAGGTCGGGCAGTTGCAGGTCCAGGACGGCGACCTGCGGGCGGACTGCCGGGGCGATCCTGACCGCCTGGCGGCCCTCGCCGCAGGTGGCGACGACGTCGTACCCGGCGGCGGTGAGGTCGCGGGACACACCGTCGCGCCACATGGGATGGTCGTCGACCACCATGACCCGGATCACCGGCCGGGCCCCTGACGGGGCGCGGCCGGGCCGGGTCCGGGCACGACAGACCCGGCCGCGCGGAGTGTCATCGGGCTACGCGACGACCCGGTCGACCCGGGGCTTCAGCTTGAGCTGGGAGGCGTTGTGGCCGACGCCCGGGTTGAGGGTGTGGTCGACGTAGATCGCGTACCAGAGGCAGAAGACCAGGATCGTCCACACCTTGCGGCTCTGGTCGCCCTCGCCGGCCCGGTGCGCGTCGAGCAGGCGCTGCGCGTAGCCCAGGTCGACCAGGCTGCCGGCGCCCGAGGACGCGAAGATGTCCTTGGCCCACTGGTACATCTCGGTCTTCAGCCAGACCCGGATCGGGGTGGGGAAGCCGAGCTTGACCCGGTTGACGATCTCCGGCGGGACGACCCCGCGCAGCGCCTGGCGGAGCGCGTACTTCGTGTCCGTGGAGCGCGGCGGGAGCTTGAGGTCCACCGGCAGGTCGGCGGCGGCCGCGAACACCTCGTAGTCGAGGAACGGGACGCGGACCTCGAGCGAGTTGGCCATCGACATCCGGTCCGCCTTGACGAGGATGTCGCCGCGCAGCCAGGTGTACAGGTCGATGTACTGCATCTTCGTCACGTCGTCGAGGTGCGCGGCCTCGGTGTAGATCCCGTCGGTGACGTCGGTGTAGCGGACCGCCGGGTCGTAGCGGCGCATCAGGTCGCGCTTCTCGTCCTCGGTGAAGATCTTGGCGTTGCCGTAGTACCGCTCGGTCAGGGGCGTCGTACCCCGCTCCAGGAAGCTCTTGCCCTTCACGCCCTCGGGGATCACCTTCGAGACGGCGCGCAGGCCCTTCTGCACCCCGTCGGGCAGGCCCGTGATGGAGCGCAGGGACAGCGGCTCGCGGTAGATCGTGTAGCCGCCGAAGAACTCGTCGGAGCCCTCGCCGGACAGGGACACCGTGACGTGCTCGCTGGCCAGCTTCGCGACGTAGTAGAGCGGGACGAGGGCCGGGTCGGCGACCGGGTCGTCGAGGTGCCAGACGATCTTCGGCAGCGCGTCCATCATCATCTGGGCCGTCACGACCACCGGGTACGTCTTCACGCCCAGGTGCCGGGCGGAGTCCTGCGCGACGTCGAGCTCCGAGTAGCCCTCGACGTCGAGCGCGGCGGTGAAGGTGAGGATGTTCGGGTTGAACTCCCGGGCCAGCGCGACGACGGCCGTGGAGTCGATGCCGCTGGACAGGAACGCGCCGACCGGCACGTCCGAGCGCATGTGGATCCGGACGCTCTCCCGCAGGGCCTCACGGATCTGCGCGTACTTGCGCTCCGTGTCGGTGACCGGGGTCGGGCGGAACTCCGCCTTCCAGTACCGCATGACCTCCATCGAGCCGCCCGGCTGGTACGTGAAGCACTCGCCCGAGCCGAGCCGGGAGATGCCCTTCGTCATGGTGCCGGGCTCCGGCACGTACTGCAGGGTCAGGTAGTGCGACAGGTTCGCCCCGTCGATGCCCGCGTCCCCGTTGCGCGCCGCGGCCGAGAAGGGCATGAGCGCCTTCTTCTCGCTCGCCACGTACAGCCCGTCCTCGGTGAGCGTGTAGAACAGCGGCTTGATGCCGAACGGGTCGCGCGCGCCGAACGCCGTCTTGGACTGGGTGTCCCAGATCAGGAACGCGAACATGCCGCGCAGCTTCTTGACGGCCTGCGGGCCCCAGTAGTGGTACGCCGCGACGATGGTCTCCGAGTCGCCGTCCGTGCGGAACTCCGCGCCGAACTGCTTGACCAGCTCCTCGCGCAGCTCGATGTAGTTGTAGATCTCGCCGTTGAAGGTCATCACGTACCGGTCGTGGTCGTACCAGATCGGCTGGTGGCTCTTCTCCACGTCGATGATCGACAGGCGCTGGAAGCCGAGCAGGACGTCGTGCCCGGCCCGGGTGACCTCGGTCTCGTCCGGCCCACGGTGCTGAATCGTGTCCAGGGCCGCGGTGAACGCCGCCTGCTGCAGGGGTGCCGCTCCGAGAGCGCTGACGAAGGTGAGCAGTCCACACATGCTCCCTATCCTGTCACGACGTCCCGCTACGCTGCTGAGCGTGTCCACGATGCAAGCCGTCCTCGCCGCGAACCTGCGCACCCTGCGCGCCGCCCGCAACATCTCCCTGTCGGAGCTGAGCAGACGCTCCGGCATCGGCAAGGCGACGCTGTCCCAGCTGGAGGGGCCCGGCGGGAACCCGACGATCGAGACGCTGTTCTCCTTGTCGCGCGCCCTGGACGTCCCGGTTTCGGCGCTGGTCAGCGAGGCCGAGCGCAGCGCGATCGCCCTGGTCAGGGCCGGCGAGGGCACGAAGATCAGCGGGGCGGCGGTCGAGCTGCGGCTGCTGCACCGGCTCGACGCAGGAAGAACGATCATCGAGGTGTACGAGCAGCGCGTGCGCCCCGGGGCCGTGCAGCACTCGGAGGGGCACCCGGGACTGGAGCACATCCACGTGGTGTCCGGGGTGCTGCGGGTGGGGCCGCCGAACGACCCGTTCGAACTGCGGGCCGGTGACTACGTGTGCTTTTCCGCGAGCATTCCGCACAGCTACGAGGCGGTGGACGGGCCCGTGCTGTCGACCTTGATCCTTCAGCACTCTTCGTAGTGGGTGGGGCCCGCTGAGGGCGACGATCCGCGCGTTGTCGGCACGTCCGCATACAACACCGGTATGCGGACGCACCTCCGCCTTCGGCTCCCCGCCCTCAGCGGGCCAAGACGTCAGATCAAGAACAGAGGCGATCCCAGGTCCTGAGGGCGAAGTTGGCGCTTTGCGCGTCCGGGTGGTCCCCGCGTCCCATAAGTTGGCGTATGGCCGTCGCCCGCGCGCACGGGTGACCGGGCTTCCGTCGGCCGGTAATATTTGACGCAGTACATGTGACAGGCATACTGTGTCGAACGAAGCGTTCGATATAGCGAACAGGAGAACGGTGAACAGCGACGTCGTCATCATCGGGGCCGGCATCATCGGCGCCGCGACGGCGTATGAGCTGGCCCGGCTCGGGCTGTCCGTCACCGTCGTCGACCGGGGCGCGCTCGCCGGGGGCACCACGTCCGGCGGCGAGGGCAACCTCCTCGTCTCCGACAAGCCGCCCGGCCCGGAGCTGGACCTGGCCCGCGACTCCCTGACCCGCTGGCACGCCCTGGGCCTCGGCCCGGAGGTCGAGCTGGAGGACAAGGGCGGCATCCTCGTCGCCCGGACCCCCGAGGCCGCCACCGCGCTCGGGCACCTGACGAAGACCCACCGCGAGGTCGGGGTCGACGCCCGCGACATCACCGCCGACGAACTCGCCGACCGCGAACCCCACCTCACTCCGGACGTCGCCGGCGCCGCGCACTACCCGCAGGACTGCCAGGTCCAGCCCGTGCTCGCCACGGCCGCCCTGCTCACCGCCGCCCGCCGCCTCGGCGCGGTCCTGCTGACCGGGGCCGCGGTCACCGGGATCGAGCCGGGGCGCGCGGTGCACACCACCCTCGGCACGCTCTCCACCGCGCAGGTCGTCGTCGCCGCCGGCCCCTGGTCGGGCGCCGTCGCCGCGCTGGCGGGGGCCGACCTGCCCATCCAGCCCCGGCGCGGCATGGTCCTGGTGACCGCCCCGGTGCCCGCGCTCGTGCGGCACAAGGTCTACGACGCCAGCTACCTCGCCGCCGTCGCCAGCGACGACGCGGGGCTCCAGGCGTCGGCGGTCGTCGAGGGCACCCCGGCCGGCCCGATCCTGATCGGCTCCACCCGCGAACGGATCGGCTTCGACGCGACCATCCGGGTGGCGGCGCTGCGGGTGCTCGCCCAGGGCGCGGTCTCCCTCTTCCCCACCCTTTCGGGGGTACGCGTGATGCGCGCCTACGGCGGCTTCCGGCCGTACGCCCCCGACCACCTGCCCGTGATCGGCGAGGACCCCCGGCACCCGGGGCTGTGGTACGCGACGGGGCACGAGGGCGCGGGCATCGGCCTGGCCCCCGCCACCGGCGCGCTGCTCGCGGCCCTGATGACCGGCGGCACCTCCACCGTCGACCCGATCCCCTTCTCCCCCGGGAGGTTCGCGTGACCGCGCCCACGGCCGGCTCCCCGGACCAGCCCCCGCAGGCGGCCACCGCCGACCCGGGTCGGATCGGCTCCGCCGGCACGCCCGGCCGAGTCCCCGCAGGCTCCCCGGGCTCCCAGGCCTCCCCGGGCCGGGCCAGCGGCTCCACCCGCGCTCAGGCCGCCGGCCGCATCCCTGACGATCCCGTCGGGGTGGACGCCGCGGCGGTGACCGTCACCGTGGACGGTGTGCCGCTGGTCGCCCGGGACGGCGAGTCCGTGGCCGCGACCCTGATCGCCGACGGGCGGGCCGCCTGGCGGAGCACCCGGTTCGGCGGGAGGCCCCGGGGCGTGTTCTGCGGGATCGGGGCGTGCTTCGACTGCCTGGTCACCGTGAACGACGAGCCGGACGTGCGGGCCTGCCTGCGCCCGGTGTCCGACGGCGACGCGATCCGCACCCAGGGCGGCACGGGCACCACCCCGCCGCCGCCCACGGCCGCCCCTTCCCTCGCGCCCTCCGGCGGCGCGACCGCAACCGGACCGGACACGACGTCGAACGGCTCCCCGGCGCGCGGCCACACGGTCGTCGTGGTCGGGGCCGGGCCTGCCGGTCTGCACGCCGCGCTCGCCGCCGCCGACGCCGGGGCCCGCGTCCTGCTGCTGGACGCCAACGCCCGGCCCGGTGGGCAGTACCACCGGCAGCTGCCGGGGAGCTTCCGCGCCGCGCACCCCGAACGCGCGCACCCCGACCAGCGGGCCGCCGCCGACCTGATCGCCCAGGTCGTCGCGCACAGCCGGATCGAGCACCGGACGAGCACCACGGTCTGGGCCGCCGAGCCCGCGTCCAGCCGACCGGACGGGCACCCGGGCCACGTGCTGCACCTGCTCACCGACGGCCGGGCCGGCGGCGCGGTCACGGCCGCCGCGGTGGTGCTCGCGACGGGGGCGTACGACCGGGCCGTGCCGTTCCCCGGCTGGGACCTGCCCGGGGTGTACACCGCCGGGGCCGCCCAGGCGCTGGTCAAGGGGCAGCGGGTCCGGCCGGGCGCCCGGATGCTCGTCGGCGGGACGGGGCCGTTCCTGTTGCCGGTCGCGGCGGGGCTGCTGGCCGCCGGCGTACACCTCGAAGGGGTCCTGGAGGCCAACCGGATCGCCGGCGGCTGGCTGCGGCGGCCGGCCGACCTCCTGCGGGTCCCCGCGAAGCTGGCCGAGGCGGCGCACTACAACGCGGTCCTGGCCCGGCACGGCGTCCTCGTCCGCTACGGGCAGGCGATCGTCGCCGTGCACGGCACCGACCGGGTCGAGGCCGCCACCGTGGCGAAGCTCCGTCCGGACTGGACGGTCGCGTCGACCCGGACCGTCGAGGTCGACGCCGTCGCGGTCGGTTACGGCTTCACCCCGCAGTTGGAGCTGGCCACGGCCCTGGGCTGCGCGGTCGGCCAGGCCCTCGACCACACCGACGGAACCGCGGGCCGGGCCGCCGGCACGACCGGAATCGGGACGCCGGACCAGACCGCCGGCTCGACCGTCGCGCGGACCGCGGGCCGGAGCGCTGCCCGGACCGCGGCCCCCGACTCCGGCCAGGCCTTCGTGCGGGTCGACGCCACCCAGCGCACCACCGTCCCCGGCGTCTACGCGGCCGGCGAGCTCACCGGGATCGGCGGCGCGGCGCTGTCCGCCGCCGAGGGTCGGCTCGCCGGGCTGGCCGCCGCCGGGGCCGCCCCCGACCCGGCGGCAACGAAGCAGCGGGCCACCTACACCCGGTTCGCGGCGGCACTCGACGCCGTGTACCCGGTGAAGCCCGGCTGGCGGACCTGGCTCGACGAAGACACCCTGGTCTGCCGGTGCGAGGAGGTCACGTGCGGCACGCTGCGCGCGGCCCTCGCCGACCAGGTCACCGGCCTGCGCACCCTCAAGTTGTGCACCCGGGCCGGCCTGGGCTGGTGCCAGGGCCGGGTCTGCGGCCGCAACGTCGCGGACCTGGCGGGGCTGCCGCCCGCCGACCACCGTCCCATCGCAACCCCCATCACCCTCGGCGACCTCGCCTCAGCAAAGGACCCCTCATGACCACGGATCTGCGCGGCGTCATTGTCGCCACCACCCTGCCCTACGTCTCCGACGCCGCCGCCCCGGCCGGACTGCGGGTCGACCACGACGCGTACGCCGAGCACTGCGCCTGGCTCGTCGCGAACGGCTGCCGGGGCGTGACGCCGAACGGGTCGCTCGGCGAGTACTCGTCCCTCACCGACGAGGAGCGCGCGCAGGTCGTCCGCACCGCCGTGGCCGCCGTCGGCGACAACGGGGTCGTGGTGGCCGGCGTGTCCGCCCCGGGCTCCCACCAGGCGCGGCTGTGGACCGAGCAGGCCGCCGAGGCCGGGGCGCACGGCGTGCTCGCCCTGCCGCCGACCATGTACCGGGCCAACCGCTCCGAGGTCGTCGCGCACTTCGCCGAGATCGCGAAGGTCGGGCTGCCCGTGATGGTCTACAACAACCCGATCGACACGAAGGTCGACCTGACGCCGTCGGTACTCGCCGAGATCGCCACCCTCGACAACATCGTCGCGGTGAAGGAGTTCTCGGGCGACGTCCGCCGGGTCCTGGAGATCCGCGAGGCGGCCCCCGGCCTCGACGTGGTGTCCGGCGCCGACGACGTGGTCCTGGAGAGCCTGCTGATGGGCGCCGTCGGCTGGCTGGCCGGCTTCCCGAACGTGTTCCCGAAGGAGTCGGTGGAGCTGTACACGCTCGCGACCGCCGGGGACGTGGCCGGCGCGCGGGCGATCTACGAGCCGCTGGTCGCCGCGTTCCGCTGGGACTCGCGGACCGAGTTCGTGCAGGCCATCAAGCTGGGCCAGGAGCTCGTCGGGCGGGTCGGCGGGGCGTGCCGGCCGCCGCGCGGGCCGCTGAACGAGACCCAGACCGCCCAGGTGAAGGCCGACATGGACAAGGCGATCTCGTACCTGGCGCAGCGATGAGCGCGGGCGGGCTGAGCGGATTGGGGTTCGTCGCGTGAACTTCTCCCGCTACCTGACGGCCGTCGACTCGCACACCGAGGGCATGCCCACCCGGGTGATCACCGGCGGGATGGGCGTGATCCCGGGCGCGACGATGGCGGAACGTCGTACCCATTTCATCGAGAACTCCGACCACATCCGGCAGTTCCTGATGAACGAGCCGCGCGGCCACGCGGCCATGTCGGGCGCGATCCTGCAGCCCCCGACCCGGCCGGACGCCGACTTCGGGGTCCTGTTCATCGAGGTGTCCGGCTGCCTGCCGATGTGCGGGCACGGCACGATCGGCGTGGCGACGGTCCTGGTCGAGACCGGCATGGTGCCCGTCACCGAGCCGGTCACCACGGTCCGCCTGGACACGCCGGCCGGCCTGGTCGTCGCCTCGGTGGCGGTCCGCGACGGCCGGGCGGAGTCGGTCACGTTCACCAACGTGCCCGCGTTCTCGGTGGCCCTGGACGCCACGGTCGACGTCCCCGGCTACGGCACGGTCCGCTACGACCTGGCGTACGGCGGCAACTTCTACGCCATCGTCCAGCTCGACGAACTGGGCCTGCCCTTCGAGCGCTCCGCCAAGGAGGAGCTGTTGAAGGCCGGCCTGGCGATCATGGCGGCCGTCCCGCCGCCGACCCACCCGCTGCTGCCGACGATGGCGGGCGTGCACCACGTGTACCTGGCCGCGCCCGGCTCCGACGCGAAGCACTCCCGGCACGCGATGGCGATCCACCCGGGCTGGTTCGACCGCTCCCCGTGCGGGACGGGCACCTCGGCGCGGATGGCGTCGCTGTGGGCCCGCGGGGAACTGGCGCTCGGCGACGACTTCGTCAACGAGTCCTACATCGGGACCCGGTTCATCGGCCGGCTGGTCGAGGAGACCACGGTCGGGGGGTACCCGGCGGTGGTGCCGACCGTGACGGGGCGGGCGTGGATCACGGGGATGGCGCAGTACCTCCTCGACCCGCGCGACCCGTTCCCCACGGGCTTCGAGCTGTAGTTCCACCGGTCCGCAGGGCAGGCCCGCCGTTCCCCCGGGGACGGCGGGCCTTCGCGTTCCGCCCATTCGCCGGTCCGGCGGACAAAGGTGACGTCGCGGTAGTGCATGACTATCGTCACTCGGCTGGACAGGAACCTCCGCCCCCGCATACCTTGGTTTTTGTACTGACCGGTCAGTTCAAGGAGCGTGTGTGGAACCCGAGACCGAGGAGACCGCGGTCCCCCAGGACGTGGACGAGTCCGGGGTCGTCGAGGAGGCCGCGGCCATCGTCGAGCGCGCCCCGCTGCCCGTCGTCTCCGCGCACGACCTCGGCCTGCGCACCGGCCGCGGCTGGGTGTTCCGGGACGTGACCCTGTCCGTGCACCCCGGCGAGCTGATCTGCGTCGCCGGTCCCGCCGCGAGCGGGCGCAGTTCGCTGCTGCTGGCGTTGGCCGGGCGGTTCACCACCAACCACGGCACCCTGACGCTGCCGAAACAGCACTGGAAACACCTCGCACTGGGGTACGTGCCGGGGGTGCACGAGCCCGAGCCCGCGCTGACCGTCGGCGAGCACTTCCGCGAGCGCCGGGTGCTCCTCGGCCGCCGGGGTGAGCGGAACACCGACCGCACCCTGGCCCGGGACCTGTCCCCGTTCCAGCGGCACGTGCTCTGCCTGGAGCTGGCGCTGCTCGGCCGGCCCCGGGTCATCGTCGCCGATGACGTGGACACCGCGCTGACCGGCGAGGAGCAGGCCACGTTCTGGGGCATGTTGCGCGAGGTCGCCGACGCGGGCACCGCCGTCGTCGCCGTCAGCCGCGAACCCTCGGCCGTGGCCGACCACGTTCTCACCCTCACCAAGGAGAAGTGATGTTCACGCTGGCGAGGTTCGAGCTGCGCCGGTTCATGCGCGCCCGGCTCACCCGGGCCGCCATGGTCGTGCTGATGCTGGTGCCGCTGCTGTACGGGGCGCTGTACCTGTGGGCCTTCTGGGACCCGTACGGGCAGCTCAAGCGGATTCCCGTCGCGATCGTGAACTCCGACGTCCGGGCCGGGGACGTCACCGCCGGGGCCGACCTCCAGCAGACCCTGATCGACCGGCAGGTCTTCGGCTGGAAGGTCACCGACGCGAAGGACGCGGCGAAGGGGCTCGACGACGGCACGTACCACCTGGTGTTCACGATTCCGAAGGACTTCTCCGCGTCGCTGAACTCGCCGGCCGACTCCGCCGCGGCCCCGCGCCGGGGCGAGCTGTCCGTGGTCACCAACGACGCGACGAACTACCTGTCGGGGATGCTGGCGCGTTCGGCGTTCACGGAGATCCGGGCGGGGGCGAGCGGGAAGACGACGAAGAAGTACCTGGACAAGATGTTGTTGAGTGTCTCGGAGCTGAAGGCCGGCATCGGGGACGCGGCCGACGGCGCGGGGCGGCTCAACGACGGTTCCGGCAGGCTCAGCGACGGGGCGGCGAAGCTCGACGGCGGGCTGGGCTCCGCGCACACCGGCAGCAGCCAGCTCGCGACCGGCCTGGCCGGCGCGAACGCGGGGGCGAAGAAGATCACCGACGGCCTGGTCACGCTGAACGCGGGTACCGGGCAGCTCGCCGACGGCACGACGAAGCTCGCGGCCGGCAACCGGGCGCTGGCCACGAAGCTGTCCGGGGCGGCCGACACGGTCGAGCCGTTCCTCCGCGAGCACGGCGGGGACCTGGCCACGGCGGCCGGCGCGGTCGCCGACGGGGCGGAGCTGATCGCCAACAGGCTCGACACCCTGCCGAACCTGGTCACGGACTCGACCACCCAGGCGCAGGCGGTCCAGCGCAACGTCGTGAAGCTCGGCGAGGAGAAGCCGGAGCTGAAGTCCGACACCACCTACGTCGCCGTGCTCGACTCCGCCAACAGGACCGTGGACTCCGCGAAGGCCGTGCAGTCGGCGCTGAACACCGACCCGGGGGCGTTCGCCGCGCTGAAGACGAAGCTGCGCGACGTGGCCACCAGGGCGCGCGCGCTCCAGCAGGCCGCCCCGCACCTCGCCGACGACGTGGCCGGCGCCCGGGCGTCCGTCAACGCGCTGGCCACCGCGTCCGAGCAGATCGCGACCGGGGCCAACCAGATCCACACCGGCCTGACCAGCGCGACGGGGGCCATGAAGGAACTGTCCGGCGGCCTCTACCGGCTGTCCACGGGCGCCCGGCAGCTCGACTCCGGGGTCGGCACCCTGTCCGGCGGCGCGGCCGAGCTGGCCGGCGGCCTGGTCACCCTGCACGACGGGGCCGGGAAGCTCGCCACCGGGCTGACGGACGCGGAAGGGAAAATTCCGGGGTACGACGCCGACGCGCGCGCCCAGCGCTCCGACATCATGGGCGACCCGGTGGCCCTGCAGCGCTCCGCGAAGAACGCCGCCGCCACGTACGGGGTCGGCTTCTCGCCGTACTTCATCGCCCTGGCCCTGTGGGTGGGCGCGATGCTCGCGTACATGCTGCTGCGGCCCGTGAACTCCCGGCACCTCGCGTCCGGCGCGCCCGCCTGGCGGGTGGCCCTCGCGGGCTGGCTGCCCGGGTTCGCCGTCGGGCTGGTGCAGGGCGCGGTGCTGCTCGCGGTGCTGCACTTCGCGCTGGGGCTGGACCTGGTGCGGCCCTGGGCGGCGGCCGGGCTGCTGGTGCTGACCGTGGGCGCGTTCACCGCGATCCTGCAGCTGATCGGCGCGAAGCTCGGCGCGGCCGGCCGGGTGCTGGCCCTGATGCTGCTGATGGTGCAGCTCACGTCGTCGGGCGGCACGTACCCGATCGAGACGTCGCCGGCGTTCCTGCGCGCGCTGCACCCGTACCTGCCGATGACCTATGTCGTGCGGGGTCTGCGGCACCTCATCAACGGCGGCGCGGCGGGCCCGGTGTGGCAGGCTGTGTTCGTGCTGATCGCCTTCACCGTCGGGGCGCTGGGGTTGACGACCCTGGTGCTGCGCCGGTCCCGGCGGCTCACCCCGAGCAAACTGCACCCCGACCTCGTGATGTGAGAGCGACCATGGGCCGACGCGAGTCCACCCGGCAACGCCTGTTCGACGCGGCGGTCACGCTGATCGCCGAGCGGGGCTACTCCGCGACCACCGTGGACGACATCGCGGCGGCCGCCGGGGTCGCCAAGGGCACCGTGTACTACAACTTCACCTCCAAGCCGGTGCTGTTCACCGAGCTGCTCCGGTACGGGCTCGGCGCGCTGACCGCCGAGCTGCGGGCCGCCGCCGAGGGGCTGTCGGGGCCGGACGGGGTGCACGCGGTGGCGACGGCCCAGCTGCGCTACATCCAGCGGTACCAGGAGTTCGCCCAGCTCCTGATGGCGGAGATGTGGCGGACGAACCGGGAGTGGACGCCCACCCTGCACGCGCTGCGGGACGAGGCGGTCACCGCGATCGCCGAGGTGATCCAGCGCGGGGTGGACGCGGGCGAGTTCGACAAGCGGGTCGATGTCCGGTTCGGGGCGTCCGCCCTGTTCGGGGTGGTGCTGGCCGTGGCGCTGGACTGGCTCGTGCACTCGCCGGACCGGGCCCTGGAGGACGTCCGCGAGGACCTGATGATGATCGTCGACGCGCGGCTGCGGTGACGTCGCGCGGGGCCGGCGCGGGGCCGAACACGACTGTGGCGCAAAGTACCGAACAACTGTTATGAAGCAGTGGAACATTACCGGCCCGTAAGGGGTACCTTGGCTCTAGCCGTACTACCGCGAGGAGCCCCCAGATGACCGAAGAGCGCCCCGAGGGTGAGCGCAGCCACGACCCGATGTTCCCGGAGAAGTTCCTGGAGTTCATGCGGACCGGCTGGGCGGAATCCCCTCTGAACGTGCTCGCCCTCCCCCAGTCGGCGCACCACGCGCGCCGGCGTGACCAGCTGTCGGCCGCCTTCCCCGGCGAGAACCTGGTCGTCCCGACCGGGCGCGAGCAGGTCCGGGCCAACGACACCGACTACCCCTTCCGCCCGGGCAGCGACTTCATGTGGCTCACCGGCGAGCACGACCCCGAGTCGGTGCTGATCCTGCACCCGACCGCCACGGGCCACGACGCGGTGCTGTACGTGCGGCCCCGTTCGCCCAAGGACACCGACGCCTTCTTCCGCAACGCCCAGCACGGCGAGCTGTGGGTGGGCCGCCGGCAGACCCTGGCCGAGAAGACCACCGAGCTGGGCCTCCCGACGGCCGACCTGGCCGACCTGCCGAAGGCGCTGGCCGACCTGGCCCCGGGCCGGACCCGGGTGCTGCGCGGCTACGACGCCGCCGTCGACGGCGCGGTGCTGGTCACCGACGCCGCCCGCGACGCGGAGCTGGCCAAGGTGCTCTCCGAGCTGCGGCTCGTCAAGGACGCCTGGGAGATCGCGCAGCTCCAGGACGCGATCGACGCCACGGTGCGCGGCTTCGAGGACGTCACCCGGATCCTGCCCGCCGACCGGGCCGTGTCCGAGCGGCTGCTCGACGGCGTGTTCGCGCTCCGGGCCCGGCACGACGGCAACGACGTCGGCTACGGCTCGATCGTCGGCAACGGCGCGCACGCCACGATCCTGCACTGGACCCGCAACAACGGCCGGACGCAGCCGGGCGACCTGCTGCTGATGGACATGGGCGTCGAGAACAACAACCTCTACACCGCCGACGTCACGCGTACCCTGCCGGTGACCGGCCGGTTCACGGACCTCCAGCGCGCCGTCTACGACGTGGTGTACGCGTCGCAGCAGGCCGGGATCGACGCCATCAAGCCGGGCGTGGAGTACAAGGAGATCCGGGACACCTGCAACCGGGTGCTCGCCGAGGGCCTGGGCGACCTCGGGGTGCTGCCGGGTTCCGTCGAGGAGGCGCTCAGCGCGGACGCGCAGTACTTCCGCCGGTGGACCCTGCACGGCTTCGGCCACATGCTGGGCCTCGACGTGCACGACTGCGCGCACGCCAGCAAGGAGATGTACACCGACGGCAAACTCGACACCGGCTACGTGCTGACCGTCGAGCCGGGGCTGTACTTCCAGGCGGAGGACGAGCTGGTCCCGGCCGAGCTGCGCGGGATCGGCGTCCGGATCGAGGACGACATCCAGGTCACCGAGAACGGCTCGATCAACCTGTCGGCCGGGCTGCCCCGGACCGCCACCGAGGTGGAGTCGTGGATGGCCGCCCAGCGCGAGGCGGGCCCGCGACTGCCGGGCTAGACCGCACCGCGTCCGGCGCACGCCGCCGGGCCGCCCCGGCCACCCGGCCGGGCTGATCGGGCTCTGCGACACGACGCCCCGGGAGCACCCTCCCGGGGCGTTTCGCATGTCCCGTCCACCCGTTCGGCCTAGGGTCGGTAGGCGGCATTTCACTCGAACCTGGAGCAACCCATGGACCTGCAGCAAATCCTGAAGAACCCGATGACCCAGCAGATCATCCTCGCGCTGGTGACCAAGCTGCTCGCCGGCAAGCTCGGCGGCGCGGCGAACGGGGCGGCGCCGGCGGGGGCCGCGCCGGGCGGGATCGACCTCGGCGGCATCCTCGGCAGCGTGCTGGGTGGCGGCTCCGGGGGCAGTGGCGGCGGCATCGACCTGGGCAAGATCCTCGGCGGGGTACTCGGCGGCAGCGGCGGCAAGGGGCTCGTCGGCCAGCTCGACGCGGCCGGCCTGGGCGGCCAGCTCCAGTCCTGGATCGGCACCGGCGCCAACGAGCCCGTGGACGCCCAGAAGCTCACCGAGGCCCTCGGCCCGGACACGGTCAACGAGATCGCCGCCGAGACGGGCGCGACCCCCGAGCAGGTCAGCGACACGCTCAGCCAGGTCGTGCCGGCGCTCGTCGACGAGTCCAGCCCGAACGGGCAGCTCGACCCGGCCGCGCTCCAGGCCACCCTGGCCAAGTTCCTCAGCTGACCCCCGGCGGGGCCCGGTCCCACCCCGCGACGTGAGACGGTTCCAAGACGGTTCTGAGACGACGGCGGCCCCGGAACCTCCGTACGGTGGCGCGAGTACACCTCGCCACTGGAGGTCCCGTGTCCGCCGTACGCCTCGAACTGTTCGGTCGGGTCGCCGCCTGGGACGGCCCCGCGGAGGTGCCGCTCGGCCCGGCCCGGCAGCGCGCCGTCCTCGGCCTGATCGCGCTGGGCGGCGGCCGGCCGGTCCGGGTCGCCGAGCTGGTGGACACCCTGTGGCCGGCCGATCCGCCCCGGTGCGCCCGCAACGTGGTGCACACGTACGTGCGGCGGCTGCGGCGGGCGCTGGAACCTGACCGGGTGCGGTGGACGCCGAGCGCGGTACTGCCGAGCGTGCCCGGCACGGACGCGTACGCCCTCGGGCTCGCCGACCACGACGTGGACGTGTGGCTGTTCCGGCACCTGGTCCGCGAGGCGCGCGACGCCGGGGCCGCCGGACCGCGGGATCCCGGCCGGGTGCTGGAACTCTGCGCGCGGGCCCTGGACCTGTGCCGGGCCCCGGTGCTCGCCGAACTCGCGCACTGCCCGGCCGTCGCGGGCCTGGACGCGGACCGCCAACTCGTCCTGGGCTGGTACGCGGCGGCCGCCGTCGCCGCCGGTACCCCCGGAGAGGCTCTCGCCCTCGTGGAGCGGGACGCCCGGGACCGGCCGCTCGACGAGGGCGCCCAGGCCCGGCTGATCGGGGTGCTGCACGCCCTGGGCCAGCGCGCGGCGGGCGTGGCCGTCTACCGCCGGGCCCGGGTGGCCCTGCGCCGCGAGCTGGGGGTGGCGCCGGGCGACCTGCTGGAGGACGCCCGGCTCCTGCTCACCCGGCAGTCGGGCTGAGGCCGGTCACCCGGCCGGGCCGGGACCGGTCACAGCGTCGAGGACCCGTCCCGGAGTCGGGCCGCGGACCGGTTACGGCGCCCCACCGGTGCAGCGCTGGTTCGTGATCTTCGTGACGCTCGCGCCGGCCGCGTCGGTGACCACGATCTTCGACTGCGGCGTGGTGTACGGCTGACAGCCCCAGGACACGAACCGCTTGTTGTCGTGCTGCGAGAAGTAGTAGCCGTTGAAGTACCACTTGATCGTGTAGGGCGCGGTGCCCCCCGCGACGGTGGCCTCGCAGAGGATGCTGTTCCGGATCGACTCGCAGAACTGGGTGGCCGACAGCGTGCTGGCCTGGGCGGGGGCCGCCCCCACCAGCATCGCCCCGGCGACGCCCGCGACGAGGGCTACCGCGCTGACGGATCTGGACAGTCGGGACATGGTTGTCTCCTCTGGGTTCGGTGACGGGCGCCGGTGCGACCATCGACAAGCATGACGGTCCCGCGTCCATAGTGGAACCTCGGGCGGGTACGGGAACGCGCTGGTCTGCGGGCAGTGTGCTCAGCGCGACTGGACGACGAATGGACGGGCGAGCCGGGCCAGGCCGTGGTGCAGCCGGCGGTAGTACGTGGCCCGGCTGAGGTGCAGGCGCATCGCGATGTGCTCGTGGCCGCCGCGGCGCTCCAGGTAGTACCGGGCGAGGATCTCCCCCGCCTCCACGTCGGCGGCCGCCGGACCGGCCTGGAGCTCCCCGATCGCGCCGACCAGCAGGTCGCGGAGCGGGCCGGGCCCGCCGGCCACGGCGAGCAGCGGGCTGCGGGCCAGGGCGAGCGGCTCGTGCACGTGGTCGAGCGCCTCGCGGAGCTGGCGGAGCACCCAGCCGGCGTCGTCGGGCACGACCGGGGCCAGTCCGGGGCCGCGCAGCCGGTCCAGCCAGCGGGGCAGGCTCTCGGTGTCGAAGTCGTGCGAGTACACCTGGTTGGGCCGGCCACAGTCCAGAACGTCGTCCCGGGTACCGCCGTGCGCGTGCAGCCCGAGCCCGGCGGCCAGCCGCTGGTACTCCCGCGACGGGGTCGAGATCACCATCCCGCCGTGCCGGATACCCATGGACAGCAGGAACCGGAACAGGGCGGCCCGGGCGGCCGGCTGCCGGTCGTCGTAGGTGGCGAGACCGATGAAGGCGCCCTTGCCCGGGGTGAGCACCCCGGTGTGCTGCTGGAGCAGCGGTTCCATGGTCGCCATGGCCCGGTCGGTCACCGGGAACACGTTGGCGAGGCCCACGGCCTGGCCCTCCCGGTCGCAGACCAGGTGGAACCCGTCGGGGGTGGTCCGCATCCACCCGTCGAGCAGCCGCTCGGTCCGCCGCGCGCCGAGCGAGCCCCACCGCGCCCAGCGCCGCACCAGCCGGGCGACGTCGTCGGCGTCGGCGGGTCCGGCCGGCCGGACGTGCGCGGGCGCGGTGACGGGCCGGAACAGCCGGCGGGCCGGGTCGGGGACGGTGAGGAACAGGGCCTGGGCGACCCGGTCGGCCCGGGCCCGGTCGCCGTGCTCGGTGGCGAGCAGCCGGCCGTGGTGCGCGGCGGCCCGGGTCGCGGCGGTGCGGTGCCCGACCGGGGCGCGCCACTCGTGCGCGAGGTCGAAGACGGTCCGGTACGGCTCCGCCACCGCCAGCCCGGTGGCCACCGCGACGACGACGCTGGACTCGGCGAGCGCCGCGAACTCCGGCCCCGCGCCGAGCACGGTCAGCAGGTCGCCGTCCGCCTGGCCGACCGTGGCGAGCAGCAGGAGCGCCTCCTCGGTGCCGGCGTTCTCGACGG
Source organism: Longispora urticae (assembly GCF_053902585.1). Taxonomy (NCBI): domain Bacteria; kingdom Bacillati; phylum Actinomycetota; class Actinomycetes; order Micromonosporales; family Micromonosporaceae; genus Longispora; species Longispora urticae. Next base: position 33,848 of record NZ_JAQZSH010000024.1, on the reverse strand, counting down.
CGAGCCGGCGGAGCACCCCGGCCACGGCGGCGTGCACGACGGCCCCGGGCGCGTCGGCCATCGCGGCGGCGCGCAGGGCCCGGCACAGTTCGCGGGCGAGGAGCGGGATGCCGGCGGACAGCCGGACGACGTTGCGGGTCGAGGCCGGGTCGTCGACGCCGGACGCGGCGACCAGCTCGGCGATCCGGGCGTCCGACCACGGTTCGGCGTGCACGACGGCGACGGGGATCTCGGGGTCCCAGGACCGGTGGGCGGGCAGGGGCCGGCGGCTGGCGACGACGAGCGGGCCGGCGGGCAGGACGAGGCGGGCGACGGCGGCCTCGTCGTTGACCTCGTCGACGAACCGGACGTCGGGGAACGGGTCGGTCGGGTCACCCGGGGCGGCGCGGCCCGGCCCGGTAGCGGTGTCCGCACCGGCCGCCGTGGACGGCCCGCTGGAACCGGACCCCACCACGCCACCCGGCCCGGCCAGCTCCGCCATCAGCCGGGACTTGCCGATCCCGACCGGCCCCACCAGGTTCACCACCCAGGTCCCGGCCGCGAGCAGTTCCCTGATCCGGTCCCGAACGTCCACGCTGTCCGCCACTCCCATGTGGACAATGTAAACGTTCACGTCGCGTCGAATGATCACCGGAACGGTCGAGAGAGCGTTCGGGAACGTTCGGGAACGGCGGCGAGCCGCCCCGCGCGGAACGTGAGTGGGCACGCCCCGCCCGGGGCGGCGGTTTCAGGCCTCCCGGGCCGGGGGCGCGGCCAGGCGGGCCGTCGGCGCGGTGAGGCGGGCCAGGAAGAACTGCACGAGCGGCCCGATCGCGACCGCGTACAGCAGGGTGCCGACGCCGAGCGTGCCGCCGAGCAGCCAGCCGCTGGTCACCACGGCGATCTCGATCAGGGTGCGGATCAGCCGGATCGACTTCCCGGTCTTCGCCGCCAGCCCGGTCATCAGCCCGTCGCGGGGGCCGGGGCCGAGCCGCGCGCCGATGTACAGCCCGCCGGCCAGCCCGTTGAGCACCACCCCGGACAGCAGCAGGCCGATCCGGACGGGGAGCGGCCCCGGTTCGGGGAGCAGCCGCAGGGTGAGCTCGGCGACGAAGCCGATCACGAGCACGTTGCTGATGGTGCCGACCCCGGGCTTCTGCCGCAGCGGGATCCAGAGCAGCAGGACCAGCGCCCCGGTACCGGCCACGATCCACCCGAACGGCAGGTGGGTCTGCGCCGCCACGCCCTGGTGGAACACGTCCCACGGCATGGTGCCGAGGTGCGCGCGGATCATCAGGGCCATGCTGACGCCGTAGATCACCAGGCCGAGCTGCAGTTGGGCGAAGCGCTTGCCGAGGTCCTTCATGCATGCCATTCTTAAGGCCATTCCAGCCCGATTAAAGAGCCAATTGCGGGGTACTGGCCTTGAAACGCATGCTCAGCGCCACCCAGTTCGCCCGGCTGCTCGGTGACTGGCGCAGCCGGGAGGCCGACTACCTGGCCCTCGCCGGGGCCGTGCACCGCCTGGTCCTCGACGGCCGGGTGCCGCCGGGCGTCCGGCTGCCCGCCGAGCGCGAGGCGGCCCTGGTGCTGGGCGCGAGCCGGACCACGGTCACGGCGGCGTACCGGCGGCTGCGCGAGTCGGGCTTCCTCACCAGCCGGCAGGGCGCGGGCAGCTGGACCTCCGTCCCCGACGGGCACCGGATCGGCACCAGCGGCCTGTGGTCGGACGCGGGGGCCGGCGAGGACGTGCTCGACCTGGGCTGTGCCGCGCTGCCCGCCCCGCCGCAGCTCGCCGACGCCGCGCGCGAGGCCGCCGAGGAGCTGCCCCGGTTCGCGAACGGCTCCGGGTACACGCCGACCGGGCTGGCCCCGCTGCGGGCGGCGGTCGCGGAGCGGTACGCGGCCCGGGGGCTGGCGACGACCCCCGAGCAGATCATGATCACGACGGGGGCGCAGCAGGCGTTCGACCTGACGTTGCGGCTCCTGCTGTCCCCGGGCGAGCCGGCCCTGGTCGAGGTCCCTACCTACGCCAACGCGCTCGTCGCCCTCACCGCGCACCGCGCCCGGGTCGCCGGCTACGGCCTGCCGGGCACGGGCTGGGACGCCGACGAGCTGATCGCGACGCTCCGGCAGGTCCGGCCCCGGGTGGCGTACCTCCTGCCGGACTTCCACAACCCGACCGGGCACCTGATGCCGGCGGCGACCCGGGAGCGGCTGGCCGCCGCCGCGCACCCGGTCGGCGCGGACCTGGTGGTGGACGAGACGTTCGCCGAGCTGTCCCTGACCGGCGAGGACATGCCGTTGCCGCTGGCCGCGTTCGACCGGCACTCCCGGGTGATCACGGTCGGCGGCATGAGCAAGGCGTACTGGGGCGGGCTGCGGATCGGCTGGATCCGGGCGGCCGGCCCCGTCATCCAGCGGCTGGCGGCCCTGCGGGTCGGCGCGGACATGGGCTCCCCCGTGCTGGAGCAGCTCGTCGCCGGCCGGCTGATCGCCCGCGCCGAGGAGATCATCCCGGCCCAGCGGGCCACCCTGCTGTCCCGGCGCGACGCGCTGGTCGCCGCGCTGCGCGCCGAGTGCCCGGACTGGCGGTTCACGGTGCCGACCGGCGGGATGTCGATGTGGGTCGAGCTGGACGCGCCGGTGAGCACGGCGCTGGCCGCCGCCGCCGAGGGCCGCGGGGTCCGGGTGGCGGCCGGGCCGCGCTTCGGGCTGGACGGGCTGATGGAACGGTTCGTCCGGCTGCCGTACACGCTGCCGGAGGCGCAGCTGGTCGACGTGGTGCGGCGGCTGAGGCTGGCCCGCGCGGACGTGGACGCCGGCGGGCCGGCGCGCACCCAGTCGGCACTGGAGATCGTCGCCTGACCCGGGCGGGCCTATTCCGGCGCCACGAACTCCAACCGGTTCCCCAGCACGTCGAACGTGTGGAACCGGCGCATCCCGGGCACCTCGTTCTCGCCCCACGTCACCTCGTACCCGGCGGAGAGGATCTTCTCGGCCAGGGCGTCGAGGTCCGGCCAGATCAGGGCCGGGTGCGCCTTGCGGGCCGGGCGGAAGTCCTCCTCCACCCCGAGGTGCAGGTCGGCGCCGCCGGGCGAGCGGAACCACGCGCCGCCGCGCGCGGCCAGGGCGGGGGGCTTGGGGAGCTCGACGAAGCCGAGGACGCCCGTGTAGTACCCCCGAAGCGTGTCCTCGCTGCCGGCCGGGCAGGCAAGCTGTACGTGATGCAGGGTCATGTCCCACAGTCTGGCGTCGAGTTGCGGATTTAGCAAGACGGACGTACGGTTTGCGTGAGCGTAGAGGACCCTAAGACCCGCACGGAGCAGTCGGTGCGGGAGACTGCACGAAGATCCCATGACTGAGGAGTACGACGTGGCGAGCCTCGACACCTTCGGTGCGAAGAGCCGACTTGAGGTCGGTGACGCGGCCTACGACATCTACCGGTTGGACGCTGTCCCCGGTCACGAGCGGCTGCCCTACAGCCTGAAGATCCTGCTGGAGAACCTGCTCCGCACGGAGGACGGCGCGAACATCACCGCCGACCACATCCGCGCCCTCGGCGAGTGGGACCCCAGCTCCGAGCCGAGCGTGGAGATCCAGTTCACGCCGGGCCGGGTGCTGATGCAGGACTTCACCGGCGTGCCGTGCGTGGTCGACCTGGCCACCATGCGCGAGGCCGTCGTGGACCTGGGCGGCGACCCGACCAAGGTCAACCCGCTCGCGCCCGCCGAGCTGGTCATCGACCACTCGGTGATCGCCGACCTGTTCGGCGCGCCGGACTCCTTCGCCCGCAACGTCGAGCTGGAGTACGAGCGGAACAAGGAGCGCTACCAGTTCCTGCGCTGGGGCCAGACCGCGTTCAACGAGTTCAAGGTCGTGCCCCCGGGCACCGGCATCGTGCACCAGGTCAACATCGAGCACCTGGCCCGCACGGTCATGGTCCGCGACGGCGTGGCGTACCCGGACTCCTGCGTCGGCACCGACTCGCACACCACCATGGTCAACGGCCTGGGCGTGCTCGGCTGGGGCGTCGGCGGCATCGAGGCCGAGGCCGCCATGCTCGGCCAGCCGGTCAGCATGCTGATCCCGAAGGTCGTCGGCTTCAAGCTGTCCGGCGAGCTGCCCGAGGGCGTCACCGCCACCGACCTGGTGCTCACGATCACCGAGATGCTGCGCAAGCACGGCGTCGTCGGCAAGTTCGTCGAGTTCTACGGGCCGGGCGTCTCCGCCGTGCCGCTGGCCAACCGGGCCACGATCGGCAACATGTCCCCGGAGTACGGCTCCACGGTCGCGATCTTCCCGCTCGACGCCGAGACGGTGAAGTACCTGACGCTGACCGGGCGTTCGAAGGCCGAGACCGACCTGGTCGAGGCGTACGCGAAGGCCCAGGGCCTCTGGCACGACGCCGCCGCCGAGCCGAACTACTCGGAGCGCCTGGAGCTCGACCTGTCCACGATCGAGCCCTCGATCGCCGGCCCGAAGCGCCCGCAGGACCGGGTCCCGCTGAAGTCCTCCAAGGCCGGCTTCCGCGCCGCGATCGTGGACTACGTGGGCACCGACGGCGTCGAGTCCGCCCTGGACGAGGCCGTCGCCGAGTCGTTCCCCGCGTCGGACTCCCCCGCCGTGCACAACGGCAACGGCCAGCCGCACGCCTCCGCGACCGCGCTGAAGCCGCGGGTGTCCAAGAAGGTCACGGTCACCGGCACCGACGGCAACAGCTACGAGCTGGACCACGGCCACGTCGTGATCGCCGCCATCACCTCGTGCACCAACACGTCGAACCCGCAGGTCATGCTGGGCGCGGCGCTGCTGGCCCGCAACGCGGTGGACAAGGGCCTGACCCGCAAGCCGTGGGTGAAGACCACCCTGGCCCCCGGTTCCAAGGTCGTCACCGACTACTACGACCGCTCGGGCCTCACGCCGTACCTGGAGAAGCTCGGCTTCAACCTGGTCGGCTACGGCTGCACCACCTGCATCGGCAACTCCGGCCCGATCCTCCCCGAGGCCAGCGCCGCCGTGAACGAGCACGACCTCACCGTCGTGTCCGTGCTGTCGGGCAACCGCAACTTCGAGGGCCGGATCAACCCGGACGTGAAGATGAACTACCTGGCGTCCCCGCCGCTGGTCATCGCGTACGCCCTGGCCGGCACGATGGACATCGACCTGCTCACCGAGCCGCTCGGCACGGGCTCGGACGGCCAGCCGGTGTTCCTCAAGGACATCTGGCCCAGCGCGCACGAGATCAACGAGGTCGTGGCCTCCGCGATCGACCCGGCCCAGTTCGCCGACAGCTACGCCGACGTGTTCGCCGGCGACGCTCAGTGGCAGGGCCTGCCCACCCCGACCGGCAACACGTTCGCGTGGGACCCGCAGTCGACCTACGTGCGCAAGCCCCCGTACTTCGAGGGCATGACGATGGAGACCACGCCCGTCGTGGACTTCGCCGGCGCGCGGGTGCTCGCCAAGCTCGGCGACTCGGTCACCACCGACCACATCTCGCCGGCCAGCACGATCAAGGCCGACTCGCCCGCCGGTAAGTACCTGGCGGAGCACGGCGTCGAGCGGCGCGACTTCAACTCGTACGGTTCCCGGCGGGGCAACCACGAGGTGATGATCCGGGGCACGTTCGCCAACATCCGGCTGCGCAACCAGATCGCGCCCGGCACCGAGGGCGGCTTCACCACGAACTTCCTGTCCGGCGCCGTGGAGAGCATCTACGACGCGTCGCAGGCGTACCAGGCGGCCGGCGTGCCCCTGGTCATCCTGTCCGGCAAGGAGTACGGCTCCGGTTCCTCGCGGGACTGGGCGGCCAAGGGCACCGCGCTGCTGGGCGTCAAGGCCGTCATCGCCGAGTCCTACGAGCGGATCCACCGGTCGAACCTGATCGGCATGGGCGTCCTGCCGCTGCAGTACCCGGCGGGCCAGAACGCCGAGTCGCTGGGCCTGACGGGCACCGAGACCTTCGAGATCACCGGGGTCACGGCGCTCAACGACGGCGGCATCCCGGAGACGGTGCACGTGAAGGCCGACGGCGTGGAGTTCGACGCCGTGGTCCGGATCGACACCCCCGGCGAGGCGGACTACTACCGCAACGGCGGCATCCTGCAGTACGTGCTGCGAGGCATGGTGCGCGCGGCCAGCTAGTCACACACGGAAGGCCGATCCGCGGGGCGCTTGTCCTGTCGGGTCGGCCTTCCGCTTACCCAGGCTCAGATCAAGAGCATCAGAGGGTTACGCCGCGCCACTCACCCGGCGCGCATCGGCACTTCCGTCAGGCCGCCAGCACCTTGTACACGGCCGCGAGGCAGTTCCCGGCGATCTCCGTCGGCGCGAACCGGGGCTCGTCCCAGTGCCGACCGTGGCTGATCCACACGCTCGGGATCCCGGCCCGGGTGGCCCCGCCGATGTCGGCCGCCGGGTTGTCGCCGATCATCCACGCGCCGTCGAGCCGGTGCCGGGCCCGGTTCGCGGCGGCCTCGAAGATGCGCGGGTCGGGTTTGCGGACCCCGACCTCCTCGGAGATGACCCAGGCCGCCACGTACCGGTCCAGGCCGATCCGGCGCATCTTGGCCTCCTGCTGGCGCTGGGTGCCGTTGGTGACGATGACGGGCATCCAGCCGGCCCGGTCGGCGATCTGCAGGGCGCAGGCGATCAGCGGGTCGAGGCGGGTGTGCTCGACGACGCCCATGTGGAGTTCGGCGACGATGTCGGAGACGGCGGCGTCCAGCAGGTACCGCGCGCGCATCGCCGAGGCGACCTCCTCGCGCGGCGTGAACCCGTCGCCGTCCAGCTTCATGAGCCACTCCAGGTCGGCGTCCGGCGCGCCGATCACGGGCAGGAATTCCTTTGCCCACAATCGGAACGCGCCGGTTCTGTCGACCAGCGTGTTGTCCAGGTCGAGGAGTAGCAGCGGCACGCGCGGGACGTTACGCCAGTTTCGCGCGGCGCAACAGAGCCGGTCAGTGGAAGAGCGTTTGTTTACCGGCGTGAAACGCGTCCCGAACAAGGGTGGCATGGAGTGAAAAGAACGTCAGTTTGTCGATTTCGGACTCATGGAACCACCCGAAATCCCGCACCTCGTGCGTCGTGACAGGTTCCCCCGAGACGACCTCGCACCGGTGCACATGGTGAAAAACGTGGGCCCTCCCAGGCGGTAACACCTTACGGTTGTCGTACACCGCGAGGAGTTCGGTGGCGCGGACCGTCAGCCCCACCTCCTCGTACGCCTCGCGCACCGCCGCCTCCGACGCGGACTCCCCCACCTCGACCAGCCCGCCGGGCACGCACCAGCCCCGGCCGTCGGCCCGGTCGGTGATGAGCAACCGGCCGGCCGCGTCGAAGATGACGGCGTCGGCGCCCGCGAGTGGAGTACGCGGAGTGAGGTCGTCTTCGAATATCGCTCGTATCTCGGCCGCGTCGCGCCGGTCGACGACGGCCGTCAGTTCCGCGGCGACGATCCGGATCTGTTCGAAGCGCGCGCGGTCGTGCGGATCCTCGCTGAAGTACAACGAGGTGGCCGCGATGGCCCGTAGCTCGTCGGCCAGCTGTGCCACCCGTACACTCGGATCTACGATCTTCATCGGTCCACCTTGCAAGCCGTACGTACGGATTGCAATAAGCACTACGGCATGTCACGATCACTCTGTGCCCAGAGTCAGCCAGGATCAGCTCGCGGCCCGCCGCCACGAGATCCTCGCCGGCGCGCGGGCCTGCTTCGCGCGGTACGGCTACGAGGGCGCCACGGTGCGCCGCCTCGAGGAGGAGACCGGGCTGTCCCGGGGCGCGATCTTCCACCACTTCCGCGACAAGGACTCGCTCTTCCTCGCCGTGGCCGCCGACGACGCGGCCGAGATGGCGGTGACCGTCGCCCAGAACGGGCTGGTCCAGGTGATGCGCGACCTGGTCGGCAACCCCGACGTGGTCGGCTGGCTCGGCACCCAGCTCGAGGTGACCCGCCGGCTGCGCACCGACCCGGAGTTCGGCGAGCAGTGGGCCGAGCGGTCCGGTGCGATCGCGCAGGCGACCCGCGACCGGCTCGACCGGCAGCGCGAGGCCGGGGTGCTCCGCGACGACGTACCCGTCGAGACCCTGCAGCGTTTTCTCGAACTGGCCTACGACGGCCTGGTCATGCACCTCGCGATGGGCCGCCCCGCCGACGACCTCGGCCCGGTGCTCGATCTCGTCGAGGGCGCGGTCCGCAAACCTCTTTAGAAAGCTTTAAGACCAGCATTCTGTACGGTGCGTCACCTGCCCTCTGTCCGCCGGTAGGGTCGGCGCATGGATCTCGGACTGCGGCACCGCGTCTATGTCATCACCGGGGGTTCCCGGGGCCTCGGATTCGCCACGGCGCAGGCCCTCGTGGCCGACGGCGCCAGGGTGGTGCTGTCCGCGCGCGGCCACGGCCGACTCGAGGAGGCCGTCGCGACCCTCGGCCCGGAGCACGCGGTGGGCGTCGCGGCGGACCTGGCCGACCCGGGCACCCCGGATCTGTTGCTGGGCGCGGCGTTGGAGCGGTTCGGCCGGCTCGACGGGGTGTTGATCTCGGTCGGCGGCCCGGCCCGGGGCACCGCCGCCGGCACGGAGGACGACGCGTGGCGGGACGCGTTCGAGACCGTGTTCCTCGGTTCGGTCCGGATGGCCCGGGCGGCGGCCAAGCAGCTCACCACGGGCGGCGTGATCGGCTTCGTGCTGTCGTCCTCGGTCCGCGAGCCGATCGACGGGCTCGGCGTCTCCAACGGGTTCCGGCCGGGGCTGGCGGGCGTCGCCAAGGACATGGCCCGGGAGTACGGGCCGCACGGGATCCGGGTGCTCAGCCTCCTGCCGCACCGGATCAAGACGGAACGCAACCAGGAGCTGCTGGCCGCGACCGGGGACCCGGAGCGCGCCGAGGCCGTTGCCCGGGGCGCGATCCCGCTGCGCCGACTGGGCGAGCCGCACGAGTTCGGACAGGTGGCGGCGTTCCTGCTGTCCCCGGCGGCGAGCTACCTGACCGGGGTGACGGTGCCCGTGGACGGCGGGGCGCTGCACGGGCTGTGACCCGCGCGGATCCGGGGCGGGTGACCGGATCCGGGGCGGTCAGCCGACGTCCAGCACCGCGAACTGGGTCCGGTACAGGTCGGAGTACAGGCCCCCGGAGCCGACCAGCTGCTCGTGCGTCCCCCGCTCCACGATCCGGCCGCCGTCCAGCACGATGATCTGGTCCGCGTCCCGCACCGTCGACAGCCGGTGCGCGATGACCAGCGCCGTCCGCCCGACCAGCGCCTCCCCCAGCGCGCGCTGCACCGCCGCCTCCGACTCGGAGTCCAGGTGCGCCGTCGCCTCGTCCAGGATCACGAACCCGGGCGCCTTCAGCAGCAGCCGCGCGATGGCGATCCGCTGCTTCTCGCCGCCCGAGAACCGGTAGCCCCGCTCGCCGACCAGGGTGTCCAGCCCGTCGGGCAGGGTGCGGATCAGGTCGCCGACCTGGGCGCGTTCCAGGGCCTCCAGCATCTCGGCCTCGGTGGCGTCCGGCCGGGCGTAGCGCAGGTTCTCCGCGATGGTCTCGTGGAACAGGTGCGAGTCCTGGGTCACGACGCCCACGGTGTCGCGGAGCTCGTCCAGCGAGGTGTCGCGCACGTCCACCCCGTTGACGAGTACCGCGCCGGAGGTCACGTCGTAGATCCGGGGCACCAGCATCGAGGTCGTGGACTTGCCGGCGCCCGAGGAGCCGACGAGCGCCACGAGCTGGCCGGGCTCCACGGTGAAGGACACGCCCCGCAGCACGAGGTCGTTCTCCCGCCGGTCGAGCACCGCCACGTCCTCCAGCGAGGCCAGCGACACCTCCGCCGCGCTCGGGTACTTGAACTCCACGTCCCGGAACTCCACCCGCACCGGCCCGGCCGGCAGCGGCACGGTCGGGGACTTCTCCCGGATCCCCGGCGGCAGGTCGATGATCTCGAAGACCCGCTCGAAGCTGACCAGGGCGCTCATCACGTCGACCCGGACGTTGGACAGCGCGGTCAGCGGCCCGTACAGCCGGGTGAGGAGCAGGGCGAGGGACACCACGGTACCGGCGCTGAGTGCCCCGGCCACCGCCAGCGACCCGCCCAGCCCGTACGTCAGCGCCTGGGCCAGGCCCGACACGAGCAGCATCGCGGTGAAGAACGCCCGGCCGTACATCGCGGTGAGCACGCCGATGTCGCGGACCCGGTGCGCGTTCTCCTCGAACCGCTTCGCCTCGGTCTCCGGCCGGCCGAACAGCTTGATCAGCAGCGCGCCGGACACCCCGAACCGCTCGGTCATGGTGGTCGTCATGTCCGCGTTCAGCTGGTACGACTCCCGGGTCATCGCGGCCAGTTTCCGGCCGACCCGGCGCGCGGGCAGGATGAACGCCGGCACCAGGACCAGGGACAACAGGGTGACCTGCCAGGACATCGTGAACATGACGGCCACGGTCAGGATCAGCGAGATCGCGTTGCTGACCACTCCGGACAGTGTGGACGTGAACGCGCGCTGGGCGCCGGTGACGTCGCTGTTGAGCCGGCTGACGAGCGCGCCGGTCCGGGTCCGGGTGAAGAACTGCAGGGGCATGCGCTGCACGTGGTCGTACACCTGGGTGCGCAGGTCGAGGATGATCCCCTCCCCGATCCGGGACGAGAACCAGCGCTGTGTGATCGACAGGAACGCGTCGGCGAGCATCAGGCCCGCGATGATCAGGGCGATCGTGATGACGGCCTTCTGCGCCCCCGGGCCGGGCTTGGTGATCGCGTCCACGACCCGGCCGGCGAAGACCGGGGTGGCCACACCGACCACCGCGTCCAGCACGACCAGGATCAGGAACAGCGTGATGTCCTGCCGGTAGGGCCCCGCGAACGCCGCGATCCGCCGCCAGCTGCCCTTGGCCAACTTGCGGTCACCGAGCTGGTCCTCGCGACGCATCGCGCGGACCATCTCACCGCCGAGGCCGCCGCCCCCGAAACCGCCGCCGCCCATCGCCATTCAGCCACCCCACTGCCATCTTCACAGACGGACCCGCAGCGCGGAGCCCGTCGGAGATATTGTCAGGAGTGGTAGCGGTTGTCGACCCTTACCTATTCCCCGAGGCCGGCCAGATCACGCAGCCGGCGGACCTGGGCGGAGCGCTCGGCGGCCAGCTGGTCCGCGTAGGACCGGTCCGCGGCGCCCAGCAGCAGCGCCTTCGTCTCCACCACGGCGTCGCGGTTCGGACCGAGGAGGGCGGCGACCAGGTCGTCCACGGCCTCGGCCAGTTCCTCGCCGGGAACGACCAGGGTGGCCAGGCCGATCCGTTCGGCCTCCAGCGCGCCCACCCGGCGGCCCGTCGCGCAGATCTCCAGCGCCCTGGAGTACCCGACGAGCTGGACCAGGGGTTGCGTGCCGCCGAGGTCGGGCACCAGGCCCAGGGTCGGCTCGGCCATCGTGAACTTCGCGTCGTCGGCCAGCACCCGCAGGTCGCACGCGAGCGCCAGCTGGAAGCCGGCCCCGATGGCGTGGCCCTGCACGGCGGCCACCGTCACGAGGTCCGGGCGGCGGAGCCAGCTGAACGCCTCCTGGTACCCCGCGATGAGGGCCGCGCACTCGTCCTCGGAGAGCTTGGCCATCTCGGTGAGGGACAGCCCGCCGGCCAGTTCCCCACCGGCCATCGCGGCCGCGTCGAGCCCGGCCGAGAACGACCGGCCCTCGCCCCGAACCACGACGACCCTGATGTCGCCGGACAGTTGGCGGCCGAAATCACGCAGCGCCGCCCAGAGTGCGGGGGTCTGCGCGTTGAGCACCTCGGGGCGGCACAGCGTGACCGTCGCGACCTGGCCGTCGACGTCGAGCCGCACCCCCGCCGGGGACGATGAAGAAGAGGCGTGAGGCGCCGGTGTCGTCACCGACGCCCCCTGTTCGGCCAGGTCACGCCTTCTTACGACGCCGCGCGCCGCCTCGCTGTCGTAGTTGCACCTCGGACTCCGAGAGCACCCGGTGCACGAAGCCGTACGAGCGACCGGTCGAGGCGGCCAGGGCCCGGATGCTCTCGCCGGCGGCGTACCGCTCGACGAGGTCCTTGGCCAGGGTCTGACGCTCGGCCCCGATGATCCGGCGCCCCTTCTCGGTGGTGGTGCTGGTGCCGGTGGCTACCATCATCTATCCCTCACGTCTCGCTGTGAGCGGTTGCCGATCCCACCCATGAGATCGTTTCCAAAGATCATGCGCCAGATATGCCCCGGAAGCCAACCAACACGCGCGCTCGTGTCGGGTACCCGATAGCCTCTTGCTCCGTGACGACACAACCGGGCCGGATCGAGCGGCGTGAACTGGTGACCTGGTTGACGCTCGCTGGCGTCGGGCTCACGCTCACGTGGCTGGCCGTGCACGGAGGTGCGCATCTGGGCACCGCCAGTGCCCCCTTCCTGGGACATTACCGCTTCCACCTCGGTCCTGGGAGCCTTCTCGCACCTGCGGTCGCGCTGGTCGTCCTGGTCGCCGCGGCCCGGGGACTGCTCGACGGACTCCGGTGGCGGCACGTGCTCGCCTTCGGTTACGTCGCCGGATTCGCCTGGGCGGTCGGGCTGGCCCTCGTCGACGGCGCGGGCGGCCTGACCCGTTCCCTGACGTTCACCGACGACTCGACCGGCGTCGGGCACCCGCCCGGCCCGCTGCTGCTGCTCGGCTGGCTGCGCGAGGCCGGCCTGCCCGACCTGTCGATCGGCCTGCTGCTCACCGCCGTGGGGACGCTCACCGTGCCCGTGGTGCTGGTCGCGGTGCGCGGGTCGTGCGGGGACGCCGCCGCGCGGGCGTTCGTGCCGGTGCTGGTCCTGGCCCCGTACGCGGTGTGGACCGCCGTCAGCCTCGACGCGATCGTGGCGCTGCTCGGCGCGACCGGGGTGATGCTCGGCGAGCGGGGCAGCAAACACATCCGCACCGGGTGGCGGGCGGCCGGGCTGACCCTGGCCGCCGGGCTGGTGCTGGGCGTGGCGGCGCTGTTCTCGTACTCCGTGCCGTGGCTGGGCCTGTCCGTCGTCTGCCTGTACTTCGCCCGCCGCCGGCCGATGCTGCACCTGGCCAGCGGGCTCGGCGCGCTCATCCCGGTCCTCCTGGCCACCTGGGCCGGGTTCAACTGGTTCGACGGGCTGGTCACCGCCCAGGCCGACTTCGCCGCCCGGATCGAGCCGCACCGCTCGGCGCTGTGGTGGAGCGGGATCAGCCTCGTGGTGCTCCTGCTCGCCGCCGGGCCCGCGCTGGTGGCCAGCGTCCGCAAGCTGCGCAACACCCCCGGCTGGCCGTTCCTCATCGGCGCGCTCGTGGCGATCCTGTTCTCGGTGTTCGCCGGGTTCGCGCGCGGCGGGGTGGAGCACGCGTGGCTGCCGTTCTTCCCGTGGCTCCTGGTGGCCGCCACGGCCCCGGAACGCCCGGCCGGTGCACCGGTGCACCCTCCGCTACTCCTGGTCACCGCAGGGGCTCTCACAGCGATTGTGATCGAGGCTGCGCTCGCGACCCCCTGGTGAGAAAAGCTCGCGGCACCGGGGCACGAACAGGAACGCCTCATCCGGGTACCCGCGAGAAAGAGCGCCTTCGCCGGAGTACCCGACGAAAGCGCTCTTGTTCTTGGCTCCGATGTCCGCGAGAAGCGGTCGGCCCATGGCGGCTAGGCCAGCTCGATGAGCTCCAGCAGGTCGTCGGACCACGCGTCCTCGACGCCGTCCGGCAGCAGGATCGCCCGGTCCGGCTTCAGCGCCAGCACCGCGCCCGGGTCGTGCGTGACCAGCACGATCGCACCCGGGTAGTTGGCGATCGCGTCGAGCACCTGCTCGCGGCTCGCCGGGTCCAGGTTGTTCGTCGGCTCGTCGAGGAGCAGCACGTTCGCGCCGGAGCAGACCAGGCCCGCCAGGGCGAGGCGGGTCTTCTCGCCGCCGGAGAGCACCCCGGCCGGCTTGTCCACGTCGTCGCCGGTGAACAGGAACGCGCCGAGGATCTTGCGCAGCTCCGTGTCCGTCTGGCCGGTGCCGTGCGGGCCGACCGCCGAGGACGCCGAGCGCATGTGGTCGAGAACCGTGCGGTCCACGTCCAGCGTCTCGTGCTCCTGGGCGTAGTAGCCGATCCGCAGGCCGTGGCCGGCGACGACCTCGCCCGTGTCGGACTCGACCACGCCGCCGAGCATCCGCAGCAGCGTCGTCTTGCCGGCGCCGTTCAGGCCGATGATGGCCACCCGCGAACCCCGGTCGACCGCCACGTCCACGTCCGTGAAGATCTCCAGCGAGCCGTAGGACTTGCTCAGCCCGGACGCCGTCAGCGGGGTCTTGCCGCAGGGCACCGGGGCCGGGAACCGGACCTTCGCGACCCGGTCGCTGGCCCGGACCTCCTCCAGCCCGCTGATCATCTTCTCGGCCCGCTTGGCCATGTTCTGCGCGGCCACGGTCTTGGTGGCCTTGGCCCGCATCTTGTCCGCCTGGGCGAACAGCGCGCCGGCCTTCTTCTCCGCGTTGGCCCGCTCGCGCTTGCGGCGGCGCTCGTCGGACTCGCGCTGGGTGAGATAGGCCTTCCAGCCCAGGCTGTACTGGTCGACCACCGAGCGGTTCGCGTCCAGATACCACACCTTGTTGACCACGGCCTCCAGCAGCGAGCCATCGTGACTGATCACGATGAGCCCGCTCTTGTGGCCGGCGAGATAGCCGCGCAGCCAGGAGATCGAGTCCGCGTCGAGGTGGTTCGTCGGCTCGTCGAGCAGCAGGATGCCGCCCTCCGCGCCGTCGGAGAACAGGATCCGGGCCAGCTCGATCCGGCGGCGCTGACCGCCGGAGAGGGTGCCGAGGTTCTGGGCGAGCACCCGGTCGGGCAGGCCCAGGTTGGAGCAGATCCGGGCGGCCTCGGCCTCGGCCGCGTAACCGCCCAGGGCGGCGAACCGGTCCTCCAGCGCCCCGTACTTCCGGACGAGCTTGTCGCCGTGCTCCGTGGCCAACTGGGCCTCGACGGCCTTCATCTCGGCCATGATGACGTCGAGCCCGCGCGCGGACAGCACCCGGTCACTGGCCCGCTGGGCGGGGTCGCCGGTGCGGGGGTCCTGCGGCAGATACCCGATCGGACCCTTGGTCTCGATCTGGCCCGTGTACGGCTGACCCTCGCCGGCCAGGACCTTCAGGGTGGTGGTCTTGCCCGCGCCGTTGCGGCCGACGAGGCCGATCCGGTCGCCGGGCTGGACCCGCAGAGTGGTGTCGGACAGCAGGATGCGGGAGCCGGCGCGCAGCTCGAGGCCGCTGACGGAAATCATGGTAGAAGTGCTCACTCTCGGGGAACTAAGAAAGGCGTGACGAGGACGGGAACGGACACCGTCGGGTCAGTCGAGGAGGAGAGGCACCCGGCCAGTCTACCGGGGGCGCATTCATGATCAAAATGGGTTTTGCGTCACGTGTGACACGGGGGACGAAGCGACCGTAATCTGTCCGCAGGAGGCGAGATGGAATTCAATGAGAAGGCCGAGATCGACACGTCACAGGTCGAGGACGCCACGGGTGGTTCCTCGGGCGGTGGCGGCGGCTTCCAGTTCCCCGGCGGCGCGTCGTTCCCCGGGGCCGACTCCGGCGGCGGTGCCGGCGGCGGCGGGCTGGGGTCCGTACTCGGCGGCAAGGGTGGGCTGTTCGGCGGCGGGATCGTCGGGCTGCTGATCATCTGCCTGCTCGGCTTCCTCGGCGTCGGCGGCAACCTCGGCGGGATGGGCGGGATCCTCGACTCCGGCGGCACCACCTCCGGGCAGAACGTCGACAACTCCGACCTCCAGACCAAGTGCGCCGTCTCGAACCCCGACCGGTTCAAGGACGTCAAGTGCCGCAACACCCTCTTCGTGAACTCCATCCAGAACTACTGGCGCGGCGGGCTGCAGGCCAACTTCGGCCGGGCGTACCAGCTCGCGCCCACCCAGTTCTTCTCCGGCTCCGTCAACACCGCGTGCGGCAGCGCGAGCTCCGGCGTCGGCCCGTTCTACTGCCCGGGCGACAAGAAGGTGTACATCGACCTCACCTTCTACGACGAGCTCGCCCAGCGGTTCGGCGCGCCGGGGCAGTTCGCGCAGGCGTACGTGCTGGCGCACGAGTACGGGCACCACGTGCAGAACCTGCTGGGTACCGAGGCGCAGATGCGCCGCGCCCAGCAGCGCGACCCGGGCAACGCCAACCAGTACTCGGTGATGCTGGAACTCCAGGCCGACTGCTACGCCGGGGTGTGGGCCAAGGCCGCCACCGCGACGACCGACCAGTCCGGCAACGCCATCTTCAAGTCCATCACCCAACAGGACATCTCCGAGGCGCTCGGCGCCGCGGCGGCGGTCGGGGACGACGCGATCCAGAAGAAGGCCACCGGGAGCATCAACAAGGACTCGTGGACGCACGGGTCGAGCGTGCAGCGGCAGCAGTGGTTCGGGAAGGGCTTCGAGACCGGGGACCCGAAGCAGTGCAACACGTTCGGGAACGCGCTCGGCTGATCTAGTTGTGCGGACGGCCCCCACCGAGGTGGGGGCCGTTTCGCGTGCTGGGGCCGGTGGTCGCTTCCGCCGGGATGACGGCCGGTCACGGCCCCGCGCGGGTCAGTTTCCGTCGAGGTCGAGCCGGTCGAACGGGAGGGACTCCAGGAAGTCGCGGGCGTCGAACAGCTCGCCGGCCGTGGCGACCCCGGTGGCCTTCGCCCGGCCGTCGAGGATCCGTTCCACCGCCTCCACCACGATCGGGGCCGTGAACCAGTAGATGTCCTGCCCGTGGGCCGAGGCCCGGCGCTCCTCGGTCCCCCTGCGGACCACCACGTCGACGAGGAACCGTTGCGCCGACCGTCCACTGTCGTCCACCGCGTCCGGACCCGTACCCGTCGGATCGCGGAGGTCGGCGAGGGGGCGCGTGTTGAGCAGCGCGTGGATGGCCGACGTGCGGAGGTGGCGCGGGATGGTCACCACGTCCGTGGCGGACACCTCGCTGATCACCTCCTGGGTGCCGAACGGCGCGGGGAACTCCCAGGTACCCATCGGTGGCGGGTTGTCGCCGGGGAGGACCGCGAGCCCGCCGTCGCGGAACACGACCCGCCGGCCGGCCCGGCGCTCCCCCGCCTTCGTGCTGCCCGGGGTCGGCTTCCAGCTGTCGAGCGCGACCGCCACGGTCACCTCGTCGGCGGACTCCCAGTCGCGTGCGGCGGCGGTGGCGAGGAGGTCGCCCAGTCCGCCGAAGAAGGCCATCGCCGGCGCGATGACGATGCTCCGGTCGCCGTCGGCGTAGCGCTCGAACGTGCTGATCGCGACGAGCGCCTCCCCGGTGACGTCCAGGTAGGGGATGCCGGCGCGGCGGGCCGCGTCGACGAGCGGGGGCGTGGTCTCGGCGAACGGGCCGGCGCAGTTGATGACCGCCACGGAACCGGCGAGCGCGCGGTCGAGGGCCGCGGGGTCGTCCACGGAGGCCGGCCGGATCTCCAGGGGCGCCGCGGGGCCCCCTGGCTCACCCGGCGCGCCGGCCGGGATCGCCACGCCCCCGGCTCCGGGCGGGGTCGCCACGTCCCGCGCGCCGGTCGGCGGCGTCGCGTCCCGCACGGCAGCCAGCTTCGCCGCGTCCCGGCCCGCGAGGACCGGGGTCCAGCCGCGCCGCCGCAGTTCGGCGACGACGAACCTGCCTGTGTGCCCGTAGGCCCCGTACACGGTGATCGCCTGTCCCGGCGTCTGTTCGCTGCGCATGTCGCCGAGTCTGCCCGGGCCCGGACGCCGCCAACAGTGCCGCGAACGGCAGCATGCGCTAGATTTGCGTCATGCCCGCGCAGCCGCACGTCGTCGTCATGGCACTCTCCGACCGGATGCCGATCTTCGAGGTCGCCGTGCCGTGCGAGATCTTCGCCGCCCGGCCCCGGCTCCCCGAGCCGTGGTACCGGTTCTCGATCGCCGTCGTCGGCGCCACTCCGGTCACCCTGGGCCCCGGCTTCCAGCTCCCCGCCGGGCACAGCCCCGACCTGGACCGGGCGGATACCCTGGTCGTGCCGGCCTGCCCGGACCTCGACGACCCCCCGGCGGACCTGGTGGAGGTCGTACGGGCCGCGCACGCCAGGGGCGCGCGCATCCTGTCGATCTGCACCGGGGCGTTCGTGCTGGCCGCGGCGGGGGTCCTCGACGGGCGGCGGGCCACGACGCACTGGCTGCACGCCGAGCACCTGGCCCGGCGCTACCCGGCCGTCCGGGTCGACGCCTCGGTCCTCTACCTCGAGGACAGGAACGTCATCACCTCGGCGGGTACCGCGGCCGGCATCGACGCCTGCCTGCACGTGGTGCGCGTCGACCACGGGGCCGCCGTCGCCGCCGACATCGCCCGCCGGATGGTCACCCCGCCGCACCGCGCGGGCGGCCAGGCCCAGTTCCGCAGGCCGACCCCGCCGGACACCGACGACTGGCTCGCCCCGCTCCTCGACTGGGTCGGCGGACACCTGCACCTGCCCCTGGTCACCGCCGAACTGGCCGAGCAGGCCAACGTCAGCGTCCGGACCCTGGAGCGCAGGTTCGCCGGGGCGCTCGGGATGTCGCCGTTGCAGTGGGTGCTGCACCAGCGGGTGTACCGGGCCCAGGAGCTGTTGGAGACCAGCGACCAGCCCGTGGGGTGGATCGCCGCGACCTGCGGGTTCGGGACCGCCGCTAGTCTGCGGGCGCACTTCGGGCGGATCGTGGGCGCGCCGCCGGCGGCGTACCGGCAGACGTTCCGGGCCTGAGGGGGCGCGCGGGGCCCGGTACCCGGAAGAGGTTGGGTTATTGGGTCGTGCGGGCCAGGCCCGCGCGGTTGCGGACCCCCAGGCGGCGGTAGAGCTTCGTCAGGTTGGCCTCCACCGCCTTCACCGACAGGTGCAGGGTCGCCGCGATCTCCTTGTTCGTCGCGCCCGCCCGGACCAGTTCGATGATCCGGCGTTCCGTCTCCGAGGCCGGCCCGCCCTCCGCGTCGCGCCGGGCCAACCGCTCCATCGTGTACCGGTGCCACGGCCGGCACCCCGCCAGCGCGAACAGGTCCGCCGCCTCGCGCAGCGCCACCCGGGCCAGCCCCGGCCGCCGGGCCCGCCACTCGAGCTCCCCCAGGGTCAACCAGGCGCGGGCGATCTCCAGGGGCGGCGCGTCGGGTTCGGTGAGCGCGGCGCGCAGCCGGTCGGCGGCCTGGCGCGGGTGGCCGCTGACGGCCTCGATGACGCAGTCGGCCCGGGTGAAGCCGAGGAGCACGGAGGTGCGGTGCAGCCGGTCCGCCTCCGCCCGGGCCCCGGCGAGCACGAGGTCGGCCTGGTCGGCGTTCCCGGTCAGGGCCAACGCCTCGGCGAGGTCGGCGTCGATCACCGCCTGGGTCGGGTCGGTGAGGCCGAGCTTGTGCATCAGGGTGCGGGCCCGGTCGAGCCGGGCGGCCGCCGCCTCCAACCGGCCGAGGAGCAGGTCGCAGCGGCCCCGGGCCATCAGGGCGAAGCCCAGCCACTCCTGGTCGTGGATGCGTTCCTGGACGTCGACCGCGGCGTCCAGGAGTTCGACGGCGCGCTCGACGGTGCCGCCGAACAGCTCCGCGGTGCCCTGGTGCACGAGACCGCGGCCGGGGGTCGGTTCGACCTCCATCCGGAGCTGGCCGGCGAGCAGGCCGATGGCGTACGCGTCGGCGCACCGGCCCACCCGGCCGTAGACGACGGAGCAGAGCTGGAGCACCTCGAACAGTTCGGTGAGGATGCCGGCGCGCTCCACGTCGGCGCGGAGGCGTTCCATCACGTCGACCGCGCGGGGCAGGTCGCCCGCGCGCATGATGCTCAGGGCCGCGTACCGGCGGAACATGGCCGAGCCCCGGGTCAGTTCCCGCCCCTCGGCGAGCCGCAGGCCCCGGTCGAGCACCTCCCGGGCGTGCTCGGGGTCGATGGTGACCTCGACGGACAGCCGGATGGTGAGCGTGTCGAGGAGCAGCTCGGTGTCGCCGCAGCGTTCGGCCAGCTCCTCGGCGATGTCGAGGTCGGGCCGGGCGGACGCGCAGCCGGTCTCGCGGACGGCCAGTTCGGCGCGGTAGCGGTAGACCCAGCCGGTCAGCCGGTCGTCGCCGCGCGCGTCGGCCTCGGCGGCGGCCAGCAGGGAACGGACCCCGGTCGTGTCGCCGCCGGACAGCTCCATGAGCAGCAGTCGGGCCTCGACCCGCGCGGACGGTACGGCGCCGGCCAGGATCTCCTCGCACACGGCGCGGGTCCGGTCGGCGAGGCCGGCGCGGTGCGCGTACCAGCCGGCGGTCACGAGCCTGCTCGCGGCGAGGGCCGGCTCCACGGTCCGGCCGGCGGCCAGGTGGGCCAGTTCGGCGGCGGTGCCGGGCGCGCCCCGGTCCTCGGCGACCACCGCGGCGGCGAGCAGGTCCGCGGCGAGCTGTTCGGAGGGGCCGTCGGCGGCGAGGGCCTGGTGCCGGGCGCGTTCGACGGGGTCGTCGGCGCGGGCGGCGAGCCGGGCGTGCGCGGCCCGCAGGTCGGCCGGGTCCGCCTCGGCCTGCACGAGGTCGCTGAGCAGCGGGTGGCTGAACCGGAGCCGGCCGTCGACGCCGAAGACCAGGACCCCCGCGTCCATCGCGGCGACGACGCCGGGGTCGGTGCGGGGCACGAGGACCCGTTCGGGCCGGCCGGTGAGGGCGATGAGCAGCAGGGCCGGGCCGGACTCGGGGGGCAGGTCCGCGAGCCGGGCGGCGACCAGGGCGCGCAGCCGGTCGGGTACGGGCAGCGGCTCGTCGGGCCAGGGCTGGGTGCCGTGCCGGCGGAGGGAGCGGCCGAGTTCCAGGGCGTAGAACGGGTTGCCGTCGCTGGCGGCGCACAGCCGGCTGAGGCCGGGGCCGACGAGCCGCACGTCGAGCCGGGCCCGGAGCAGGTCGGCGAGCACGTCCTCGGACAGCGGGCCGAGTTCGATCTCCTCGTCGGGGGCCGGGACGACGGCGGTGCGGGCGGGCGGGCCGGTGGTGCGTTCGGCGGCGAGCACCCGGAGCCGGCCCCCGGTGAGCCGACGGGCGGCGAAGGCGAGCACGTCGAAGCTGGCCTGGTCGATCCACTGCGCGTCGTCGAGGACGAGGAGGACGCCGCGCCGGGTCGTCAGGTACCGCAGCAGCTCGACGACGGCGAGCCGGACGGCCAGCGGGTCGACCCGGGAGCCGGGCGCGGGCACCCGCCGGAGCAGCGCGGTGTCCAGGGCGACCCGCTGCGGGGTGGGCAGGACGGGGCCGGCCGCGACCATCACGCCGCCGAACAGGTCGGCGAGCGCCAGGTAGGGCAGCTCGGACTCCGCCACGGAGGGGGTGCTGCGCAGCACGAGGGTGCCGGCGGAGGCGGCCTCGGCGGCCAGCGCGTCGACGAGGGTGGTCTTGCCGATGCCGGCGGGGCCGTACAGCAGCAGCCCGCCGCCCCGGTCGAGCCGCACCCGGCACCGGTCGAGGACCTCCGTACGGCCGAGGACGGCGGCGACATCCTGCATAGCGCCAGTCTGCCCGTCCGGCCCGTTTCAGGCGAGTGTTCCCAGGTCAGCACGTACAGCGACCCGTTGTGTGCGGTGGGTCACACAACCCTCGCCCACACCCTACGGATCACCCTCGATCACCCTTCTCGGGCATTTCCCCAGGTCCGCGCGCTCCTACGCTCCGTTCACCGGTCTCGATGAACCCCCTTGTTCATCGGCCGTTTTCCCCTCTGACAAGCGAGGATTTCCATGAGGACCCAGCGTCTGTTAGCCGCGGGGGTGGCCGTCGGCGCCGCCGTCGCGGTCGCGACCGCCGCCGCCCTGACCGGAGCCGGCGCGCCCGGCCTGGCCGGTGCCGCCCTGCCCCCGGCCCTGGCGGCCAACGCCAACCCCGTGGTCGACCCGGTGGCCGCGGTCGCCGGTGCGGACCAGTTGATCGCCGCGAAGGCCGGTGCGCTGTTCACCGGTGCGGACGAGAGGTACGCGGCCCGGGGCGTCGCCTCCAGCCCACAGGGCCTGCAGTACGTGACGTACGACCGGCAGTACAAGGGCCTGCCCGTGGTGGGCGGGGACTTCACCGTCGTGACCGACGCGCAGGGCCGGGTCCGGTCCACGTCGGTGGCGCAGACCGCGGCCATCGCGGTGGACACCACGCCGACCGTGGAGGCGGCGCGGGCGACGGCGGTCTCGAAGGGCCAGCTCACCGAGGTCACCGCGGTCGAGGGACAGCGGCTCGTGGTCCTGGCCTGGGGCACCCCGACCCTGACCTGGGAGACCATCGTGGCGGGCCGGGACAAGGGCCTGGAGTCGCGCAAGCACGTGTTCGTGGACGCGCGCACCGCCGGGGTCGTGCGGACCTACGACGACGTGCACGCCGAGGCCGGCCAGGGCACCGCGCACTACAACGGCCCGAGCCCGTTGACGATCGACACGACGCTGTCGGGTTCGACGTACTCCATGAAGGACCCGAAGCGGCCCGGGCTGTCGTGCGCCGACTACGGCAACTCCACGGTGTTCAGCGGCTCCGACAACACCTGGGGCAACGGGCAGGCCAAGGACAAGGAGACCGGCTGCGTGGACGCGTTGTTCGCCGCGCAGAAGGAGTGGGACATGCTCAAGTCCTGGTACGGCCGCAACGGGATCGACGGCCAGGGCGGCGGCTTCCAGATCCGGGTCGGCCTCCAGGAGAACAACGCGTACTGGACCGGCGGTTCCGCCCCGTACGTGAAGATCGGCTACAACTCCGCGAAGGAGTGGCTGAGCTCGCTCGACGTGGTGGGCCACGAGTTCGGGCACGGCCTGGACCAGTACACCGGGGGCGGCAGCTCCGTGTCCGGCGAGGCGGGCCTGGGCGAGGCGACCGGTGACATCTTCGGCGCGCTGACCGAGGCGTACGCCGACGAGTCCGCCGAGTACGACGAGCCGGACTACCTCGTCGGTGAGGAGATCAACTTCTCCGGCAACGGCCCGATCCGCAACATGTACGAGCCCTCGAAGGTCTCCAACGACCCGAACTGCTACTCCTCCTCGATCCCCAACACCGAGGTGCACAAGGCGGCCGGGCCGATGAACCACTGGTTCTACCTGCTCGCCGAGGGCAGCGCGCCCGGCGGCGGCAAGCCGAACAGCCCGACCTGCAACAACTCGACGGTCACCGGGCTGAAGGACATCAAGAAGGCCGGGGCGATCTTCTACAACGCGATGCTGGCGAAGACGTCGAACATGACGTACGCGAAGTACCGCACGCTCACCCTCACGTCGGCGAAGAACATCGACTCGACGTGCGCGCAGTACAACGCCGTGAAGGCCGCGTGGAACGCCGTCAGCGTCCCCGCGCAGTCCAACGAGCCGACCTGCACGGGCTCCACCCCGACCGCGTCCCCGTCCGCGTCGACCAGCCCGACGGCGTCCCCGTCGCCGAGCACCAGCCCGACCGTGGGCCCGACGGCCAGCCCGAGCACCAGCCCGACCGGGCAGCCGGGCGGCACCGTGACCGTCACCAACCCCGGTAACCAGTCCGGCTTCGTCGGCTTCCAGTCCTTCCCCGTGCAGATCAGGGCCACCTCCAGCAACGGCGGCACCCTGACCTACGCGGCCACCGGACTGCCGCCGGGCCTGTCGATCAGCGCGACCGGCTCGATCACGGGCACTCCGAGCCAGGCCGGCGCGTACTCCGTCAAGGTCACCGTGACCAGCAGCGGCGGCGCCACCGGCAGCACCACGTTCGGCTACCAGATCTACGGCTTCTAGCCAGCAGCCCCGGCCCGGGGCGTGTCCCGAGGGGGGTGCGCGTCCCGGGCCGGTCCCCTCTCCCCACCCCACTGACCCCGGGGCGGGGAACCCCTCAGCGAAAGACGTGCCCATGAAGACCTCACGTATCGCCCTCACCGCCCTGGCACTCGGCCTGGCCGGCGCCGTAGCGGTCGCCGTGACCGCCAACGCCGGCCCGCAGTCGGCGCCGTCGCTCGCGGCCCCCGACATCAGCGTCGACAACGTCAAGGCTCACCTCAACCAGCTCCAGACCATCGCCACGAACAACTCCGGCAACCGGCGGGCCGGGTCCGGCGGGCACACCGCGTCGGTGGCCTACATCGAGCAGAAACTCAAGGACGCCGGGTACACGGTGGCCCGGCAGCGCTGCTCCAGCGGCTGCCAGTACGCCTCGGACAACCTGATCGCCGACTGGCCCGGTGGCGACACCAGCCAGACGGTCATGTTCGGCGCGCACCTCGACGGGGTCTCCGCCGGCCCCGGGATCAACGACAACGGCTCCGGCTCCGCGGCGATCCTGGAGGCCGCCCTGGCCCTGGCCAGCGCCAACCCGACGATGACCAAACACGTCCGGTTCGGCTGGTGGACCGACGAGGAACAGGGCCTCAACGGCTCCAAGTTCTACGTCGGCTCCCTGACCTCGACCCAGAAGAGCGCCATCAAGGGGTACTACAACTTCGACATGATCGCCTCCACCAACGCCGGGTACTTCGTCAACAACATCACCACCGCCGTCGCCAAACCGCTCAAGGACTACTGGGAATCGCTCAACCTCGCACCCGAGGAGAACAAGGAAGGCGCCGGCCGGTCCGACGACTACTCCTTCCAGAACGCGGGCATCCCCAGCTCCGGGTACGCCACCGGGGCCAGCGCGCGCAAGACGTCCGCCCAGCAGCAGAAATGGGGCGGGACCGCCAACTCCTCGTACGACCCGTGCTACCACGCGTCCTGCGACAAGTACCCGACGAACATCAACGACACCGCGCTGAACCGGGCGGCGGACGGGATCGCGTACACGATCTGGGCGCAGGCCGTGAACTCCGGGCCGTCGCCGACGTCCAGCCCGACCGCGTCCCCGTCGTCGAGCCCCACACCGCGGCCGACCACCAGCCCCACCGTGAGCCCCACGGCCGGGCCGACCACGCCGCCGAACGGCACGGTCACGGTCACCAACCCCGGTAACCAGAGCGGGTTCGTCGGGTTCCAGTCGTTCCCGGTGCAGGTCAAGGCCACGTCCAGCACGGGCGGCACGCTGACGTTCTCCGCGACCGGCCTGCCGCCGGGGCTGGCGATCAGCTCCTCCGGCGCGATCTCGGGCACGCCGACGACCGCCGGGACCTACAGCGTCAAGGTCACCGCGACGGCCGGGGGCGCGTCGGGGAGCACCACGTTCTCGTACCAGATCTACGGGTTCTAGACGGTCGCGCGGCCGGGCCGACCCATGGCCGCGCGGTCGGGCCGCGCGTCCCGGGGGCGTCGGGTCGCGCGGTCGGCGGGCGGCTCCTGGCCGGGAGCCGCCCGCACCGGCCCCTCCGCCCTCGGGCGGGGAACTCCGGGGCTCCCGGGCCGGAACGGACAGGGTCGCCGGGGTGACCCGGATCAGGACTCCGGGCTGGGAGTGGCCCGGATCCGGCGGGGCGGCGACAACGGCGTCGCCGCCCCGTCAGGAACTCAACAGCACCCGCACCGACCGCGCCTGGAGAACCGCCTGCTCCAGGACCGCGAGCCGGGGGTCGGCCACCTCGAGGAACCGGTCGACCCGCACCGCGGCCAGTGCGGCGAGCCGGGGGTCGGTGAGGATCTCGTCGACCGCCTGGCGGTCCCCGCCGCACACCAGGGCGCTGACCGGCCCCGCCGGCACCAGTACCCGGACGGCCGTGTCCGCCGCCGCGTCCCAGACCTGCCGGGCCTGGTTGGCGCGGCGGCGGGCGAACCGCTGCTGCGACCAGCCCCCGGCGGCCGTGCGGCTCTGGACGTACTTCGTGTCGACCTTCGAGACGGTCAGCCGGTCACCGGCGGCCACCCCGACCGCGTAGCCGCCGCGCCGGGCCAGGATCAGGGCGATCCGGTACGGCTCGTTCGCCGCCGCGACCAGCTCCGCCAGGGTCGCCGCCGCGCCGACGGTCAGGTGGAACTCGGCGGTCTCGCCGTCCCCGCCGGTCAGGGTCAGCCCGGCCTCGGTCGCGCCGCCGTGCCGTTCCGCGAAGCCGGCGATCCACTTGTCCAGACGCGCCGGGGCCACGTCCACCCATCGTCCGCCGCCCACCGCTGGTCTGCTCGCCATGCCGCCACGCTATGCCACCCCGGGCGCGGCCGGAGCGGCACTCGGCGGGGCGTGGGTTTCCGCCCGGGTGTCGTACCCGGATGGGATGCTCTGGGTTGTGACCACGTCGACGCTGCTCCCCCGGCTGACCGCGGCCTTCGAGGGGGCCGCCGATCCGGAGCGGGCCGCGGCGATGGCGGCCTACATGCGCGACCAGTTCGCGTTCCTCGGCATCATGTCGACGCCGCGCCGGGCGCTGTCCCGCGAGGTGACCCGGGGCCTGCCGAAGCCGTCCGGGGCGGAGCTGGAGTCGGTGGTGCGCGCCTGCTGGGCGCTCGACGAACGCGAATACCACTATTTTGGTACTGACTACGCGGCCCGCCACATCGCCGTCGCCGGCCCGGAGTTCCTGGACACCGCCCGGTTCCTGGTCGAGACGCACTCGTGGTGGGACACGGTGGACGCGCTCGCCGCGCACGTCGTCGGCCCGCTGGTGACGGCGCACCCGGAGCTGGTCGCGACCATGGACGCCTGGGCGCGCGACGACAACCTCTGGGTGGCCCGGACGGCGGTCCTGCACCAGCTGCGCTACAAGGGCCGCACGGACGCGACCCGCCTGTTCGGGTACTGCGCCGACCTCGCCGGCCACCCCGACTTCTTCATCCGCAAGGCCCTGGGCTGGGCCCTCCGGGAGTACGCGCACACGGAGCCCGAGCTGGTCCGCGCGTTCGTGGCCGCGCACCGGGACACGCTGTCCCCGCTCTCGGTCCGCGAGGCCCTGAAGCACCTGTAGACACTCAGGCCCGCTTCGCGCGGCTGCGGTGGGCCGCGACCGTGGTCCGGCTGGCGCAGGTGTTGCCGCAGAACCGCCGGCTGTGGTTCCGCGAGGAGTCGACGAAGAAGTGCGGGCAGCCCTTCGCCCCGCACCGGCCGAGCACCACCTCCGGCACCCCGCATGCGATGTGGGCGAGGGCCGCGCCGCACCCCCGGGCGAGCCAGTCCAGGGCGGGTTCCCCGTCGTACGCGTGGTGCAGGTGCGGGTCGCCGAGCCCGTCGTGGTCGCTGATGTGCAGCCGGGGCGGGTAGTGCGCGAGCAGCGCGTTGACCGGGGTCAGCGGGCCGCCGTCGGCCACCGCCTCCAGGGCGGGGCGCAGTTCGGCCAGGAGTGCGGCCACCTCGTCCGGGGTGGGGCGCGCGACCCCGTGGTCGCCGAACATCATGTCACTGAACGGGGTCGGGCCGTCGCCGTTGGCGAGCTCGACGGCGAGCCGGGCCAGATTCGCGATGTAGTCCTCGTAACGCACTTGACCACCTACACGGAGAGGGGGCATGGTAGGTCCCATGACGCTTGACGAAGCCTACCTGTCCCGCCCGGAACTCGCCGTGGCCCGACACCTCCAGCGCGCCGGCCAGTGGAACCTGGCCCTCGACCACCTCGGCACCACCCTGCCGGACGGGCACGCGGAGGGCCCGGCCGCCCAAGGAGCCGCCCCCACCACGCACGCGGCCCCCGACCCGGTCCGCGCCGCCCTCATCGCCGAGATCACCGTCGACCGGTTCCTCTGGCAGCTCGGCGACGTCGCCCCGGCCCTGGCCGCGATCGCCGCCCTCGGCGACACCCCACTCGCCACCCTGCTCACCGGCCAGGTCACCTACTGGGGCCGGCTGTTCTCCCTCGACCTCCCCGGCCTGGACGCCGACCCGGTGGACCTGTTCGCCACGGTCCTCGACGCCCCCGAGCTCGGCGGCTGGCCGATCTTCTGGCACGCCGTGTCCACGGAGAACCTGCGCGGCGACACCCCGACGGCCACCGTGGGCTACGAGAAGGTCCGGCAGTGGGCCCGGGACACCGGTGACGTGCTGCTGGAGTCGTACGCGACCCGGCACCTGGCCACCGGGGAGGACACCGTGCCCCTCTTCCGGCTGTCCGTACAGCAGCGCGCCGCCGCCGGGGCCCGCCCCCAGCTCGCCGCCGCCCAGAACACCCTCGCCGACGTCCTGGGCGACACCCCGGAAGCGGCGGAACTACGCACTCTGGTCGCCCACACCGCCGAGGAGCTCGGGATCAGCTGGCTGCGTAGGGGCTGACCGGGGAATACAGAATTATTGCGGCTACACTTCCCGAATGGGTAGAGGAGCGCGTGGCAAGGTCCGCTGGACGAAGGACCGGATCAAGAAGAAGAAGTCGGCGGAGAAGCGTGACGCGCAGCTCCGGGGCGAGGCGAGAAAAGCCGCCGCCAAGTAAGCCAGAAAAGGGCGCTCCCCACGGGGAGCGCCCTTTTTCCTGTGGTCACGCGGGGCCTACCTTCAGATGCCGGTCACGCCCCACCGTAACCATATGAAGATTGTGAACGTGCCCTTGATCTGGGGCGAAGTGGCCCGGCGCAGTCCAGCGTCGTCCACGCCGGGTCCCAACGGTCAGACGTTGAACCCGAGCGCCCTGAGCTGCTCGCGGCCCTCGTCCGTGATCTTGTCCGGGCCCCACGGCGGCAGCCACACCCAGTTGATCCGCAGGTCCGTCGCCAGCCCGCCGCCCGGACCGGTGAGCAGCGCCGCGCGGGCCTGCTCCTCGATCACGTCGGTCAGCGGGCACGCCGCCGATGTCAGCGTCATGTCGACGGTGCAGACGTTCTCGTCGTCGACGTGGATCCCGTAGATCAGGCCGAGGTCGACGACATTGATCCCGAGCTCCGGGTCCACCACGTCCTTGAGGGCCTCTTCCAGGTCCTCCAGACTCGGCTTCGGCTTCGGCTCGGTGGCCAGTTCGACAGCTTCACTCATGGCTTCTACTCCCCTACCGCAGCGGCACGGGCGGCCGCGTCCTTGAACGCCATCCAGGGCAACAACGCGCACTTGACCCGGGCCGGATACTTCGACACCCCGGCGAAGGCCACTCCGTCGCCCAGCATTTCCTCGTCCGGTTCCATCTTGCCGCGACTGCCCATCAGCTCGACGAACACGTCCCCGAGGTGCAGGGCGGTCTCGAGCTTGGCGCCGGCGAGCAGCTCGTACATGACGCTCGCGGCGGCCTGGCTGATCGAACAGCCCTGGCCGTCGTAGGAGATGTCCTTGACGACCCCGCCGACCAACCAGACACGCAGGGTGATCTCGTCACCGCACGTCGGGTTGACGTGGTGCACCTCCGCTCCGAACGGGTCCCGGAGGCCCTTGCCCTTCGGGCGGCGGTAGTGATCCAGGATGATCTCCTGGTAGAGCTGGTCAAGCTGCATCAGCCGAAGACCTTCCGGACCTGCTCGAGCCCGCGCACGAGCGCGTCGACCTCTTCGGTCGTCGTGTACACGTAGAACGAGGCACGGGTCATCGCCGGTACGCCGAACCGGACACACGTCGGCTTGGCGCAGTGGTGTCCGACCCTGACCTGCACGCCCTCGGAGTCGAGGACCTGACCCACGTCGTGGGGGTGGATCTTGTCGAGGGCGAACGAGATGGTCCCGCCGCGCCCGATGGGGATCTCCGGCCCGATGATCCGCAGACCGGGGACGGTGGCGAGCGCGTCGAGCGCGTACGCCGTGATCTCCTTCTCGTGCCACTGCACCGCGTCCATGCCGAGCGCGGTCAGGTAGTCCACGGCCACGCCCAGCCCGACGGCCTCGGCGATCGGCGGGGTGCCGGCCTCGAACCGGGCGGGCGCCGCCGCGTACGTGGTCTTCTCCATCGTCACGGTCTCGATCATCGAGCCGCCACCGAGGAACGGGGGCATCGCGTTGAGCAGCTCGCCGCGGCCCCACAGGCAGCCGATCCCGGTCGGGCCGAGCATCTTGTGCCCGGTGAACGCGATGAAGTCCACGTCGTAGGCGACCACGTCCATCGGCAGGTGCGGCACCGACTGCGACGCGTCCAGCATGACCAGCGCGCCCACCTCGCGGGCCCGCTTCGTGATCGCGGCCGTCGGGTTGACCGTGCCCAGGATGTTCGACATGTGCACGATCGACACGATCTTCGTGCGCTCGTTGAGCAGGTCGTCCAGGGTGGACACGTCGAGCCGGCCGTGGTCGGTGATCGGGAACCAGCGCAGGGTCGCGCCGGTCCGCTCCGCGAGCATCTGCCACGGCACGATGTTGGAGTGGTGCTCCATCTCCGAGATCAGGATCTCGTCGCCGGGGCCGATCCGGAACCGGTCGTCCTCCGAGCGCTCCCGGAAGGCGTGCGCCACCAGGTTGATCGCCTCGGAGGAGTTCTTCGTGAAGACCAGCTCCTCGGCCGACGGCGCGCCGATGAAGGCCGCGATCCGGGCCCGGGCGCCCTCGTAGGCGTCCGTGGCCTCGGTGCCCAGGGTGTGCACCGACCGGGACACGTTCGCGTTGTGGAACGCGTAGTGCACGGCGATCGCGTCGATCACCTGCTGCGGCTTCTGCGAGGTGTTGGCGCTGTCCAGGTAGACGAGAGGCTTACCGTTGACCACCCGGTTGAGGATCGGGAAGTCGGCGCGTACCTTCGCCACGTCGAACCGCGGCGCGTCGTCGTACTGCGGCATCCCCTCCGGGATGGTCAACGTCATCTCAGACTCCTGTCGGGAGGAACCGCTCGTAACCCTTGGCCTCGAGGTGCTCGGCCAGCTCCGGCCCGCCCTGCTCGACGATGCGGCCGCCGACGAAGACGTGCACGAAGTCGGGCTTCACGTACCGCAGGATCCGGGTGTAGTGCGTGATCAGCAGCAGGCCGGTCTCGCCCCGCTCCTTGACCCGGTTGATGCCCTCGGACACGACGCGCAGGGCGTCGATGTCCAGGCCCGAGTCGGTCTCGTCGAGGATGGCCATCTTCGGCCGGAGCAGTTCGAGCTGCACGATCTCGTGCCGCTTCTTCTCGCCGCCGGAGAAGCCCTCGTTGACGTTGCGCTGGGCGAACGCCGGGTCCATCTGCACGGCCGCCATCGCGTCCTTGAGCTCCTTAGCCCAGGTGCGCAGCTTCGGGGCCTCGCCGTCGATGGCGGTCTTGGCGGTGCGGAGGAAGTTCGCGACGCTGACGCCGGGCACCTCCACCGGGTACTGCATGGCCAGGAAGAGGCCGGCGCGGGCCCGCTCGTCCACGGTCATCTCGAGGACGTCGGCGCCGTCGAGGGTCACCGTGCCGCCGGTGATCTGGTACTTCGGGTGCCCGGCGATCGAGTACGCGAGCGTCGACTTGCCCGAACCGTTCGGCCCCATGATCGCGTGGGTCTCGCCCGCCCGGATGGTCAGGTTCACCCCGGACAGGATCGGCTTCAGCTCACCCTCGGCCAGCTTGACCGCGACCTGCAGGTCCTTGATCTCCAACACGCTCATGCGCTTACCACTCCAATGATGTGAATCTCGCCGTCACGCACCTCGACGGGGTAAACAGGGACCGGCTCGGTGGCCGGCAGGCCGGACGGCTCGCCCGTCCGCAGGTCGAACCGCGAACCGTGCAGCCAGCACTCGATCGTGCAGCCGTCGACCTCGCCCTCCGACAGGGCGATCGCGGCGTGCGAGCACTCGTCACGGATGGCGTAGAAGTTGTCGTCCTCGGCGTGTACGACCGCGACGGCCAGGCCGTCGATGTCCGCCCGCAGGACGGAGCCCTTGGGCACGTCCTCCACGGAGCAGATCCGGGTCATTCGCCCACCGCCGTGAGCCGGGTGTCGATCACCGCGCTGAGCCGCTCGCGCAGGTCCTCCGCGGGGATCTTCGCCAGCAGTTCGGCGAAGAAGCCCCGGACGACCAGCCGGCGGGCCTCCTCCTCGGTGATGCCCCGGCTCATCAGGTAGAACAGATGCTCGTCGTCGAACCGGCCGGTGGCGCTCGCGTGCCCGGCCCCGGCGACCTCGCCCGTCTCGATCTCCAGGTTCGGGATCGAGTCGGCGCGCGCGCCGTCGGTGAGGATCAGGTTCCGGTTGATCTCGTACGTCTCGGTGCCGGTGGCCGCCGCGCGGATCAGCACGTCGCCGACCCAGACGGTGTGCGCGCCCTCGCCCTGCAACGCGCCCCGGTAGGTCACGTGGCTGCGGCAGTCGGGCACGGTGTGGTCCACGAGGAGCCGGTGCTCCTGGTGCTGGCCGGCGTCGGCGAAGTAGAGGCCGAAGCTCTCGAAGTCGCCACCCCGCCCGGTGTACTCCGCGGAGGTGTACTGCCGGACCAGGTCCCCGCCGAGCGTCACCTGGACGTGCGTGACCTTGGCGTCGCGGCCGAGCCGGAACTTGACGTGCTGGGCCTGCACCGAGCCGGTGTCCCAGTCGGCGACGGTGACCAGCGTGAGCCGGGCGCTGTCGGCGACGAGCACCTCGACGTTGTCGCCGAGCACGGCCGGGCCGGACTGCTCCAGGATCACGGACACCTCGGCCAGCGGGCCGACGTCGACGACGGTGTGCCCGTAGGCGACCCCGTCGACGCCGCCGCCGATGATCCGCACGGTGACGGGTTCCGCCGGGACCGCCTCGCGGCCGATCTCGACGAGCAGGGCCTTGTCCGCACCCGCGTACGCCACGGCGCTGGGCCGGTCGAACGGGACGAGCGTCGCGCCGAACCGCGGGTCACCCTTGGCGAGGACGCCGACGGTGACCCCGGGCAGGTTCTGGCCGTACTCGTGCCGCGGACCGGCGGCGGCCACCGCGGCGTCCCCGTCGGCGAGGCCGAGGAGGCGCTTGAGCGGGGTGAACCGCCACTCCTCCTCCCGGCCGGTGAGGGCCGGGAAGTCAGCGGGGTCGTACGAGCGAAGCTCCTGCGCGCGGGTCTTCGGCGGGACGATGGTTTCGGAGAGCATTAACCGACAGCGCCTTCCATCTGGAGCTCGATCAAACGGTTCAACTCGAGGGCGTACTCCATCGGGAGCTCCTTCGCGATCGGCTCGATGAAGCCGCGCACGATGGTCGCCATGGCCTCGTCCTCGGTCAGCCCACGGCTCATCAGGTAGAAGAGCTGGTCGTCGCTGATCTTCGAGACGGTGGCCTCGTGCCCCATCTGGACGTCGTCCTCGCGGACGTCGACGTAGGGGTAGGTGTCCGAGCGGGAGATGGTGTCCACGAGGAGCGCGTCGCACTTGACGGTGCTCTTCGAGTGGTGCGCGCCGTCCATGACCTGGACCAGGCCGCGGTAGGACGTGCGGCCGCCGCCCCGGGCGATCGACTTGGAGATGATCGTCGAGGAGGTGTACGGCGCGGCGTGCACCATCTTGGCGCCCGCGTCCTGGTGCATGCCCTCGCCGGCCATCGCGACGGAGAGCACCTCGCCGTGCGCGTGCTCGCCGACCATGTACACGGCCGGGTACTTCATGGTGACCTTGGAGCCGAGGTTGCCGTCGACCCACTCCATCGTCGCGCCCTCGTGGCACACGGCGCGCTTGGTGACCAGGTTGTAGACGTTGGTCGACCAGTTCTGGATCGTCGTGTAGCGGCAGCGGCCGCCCTTCTTCACGATGATCTCGACGACGGCGGAGTGCAGCGAGTCCGACGAGTAGATCGGGGCGGTACAGCCCTCGACGTAGTGCACGTACGCGTCCTCGTCGACGATGATCAGGGTCCGCTCGAACTGGCCCATGTTCTCGGTGTTGATCCGGAAGTACGCCTGGAGCGGGATGTCGACGTGCACGCCCTTGGGGACGTAGATGAACGAGCCGCCGGACCAGGTCGCGGTGTTCAGCGCGGCGAACTTGTTGTCGCCGACCGGGATCACCGTGCCGAAGTACTCCTTGAACAGTTCCGGCTGGTCCTTGAGGGCCGTGTCGGTGTCCAGGAAGAGCACGCCCTGCTTCTCGAGGTCCTCGCGGATCGAGTGGTAGACGACCTCCGACTCGTACTGCGCGGCGACACCGGCGACGAGGCGCTGCTTCTCGGCCTCCGGGATGCCCAGCCGGTCGTAGGTGTTCTTGATGTCCTCGGGCAGGTCCTCCCAGCTGGCGGCCTGCCGCTCCGTGGACCGGACGAAGYACTTGATGTTGTCGAAG